>SHZD01000077.1 GCA_009692465.1 Myxococcales bacterium | reverse complement strand
ACTCCGTTCCAACCCCTGCACACTCCGTTCCAACCCCTGCACACTCCGTTCCAACCCCTGCACACTCCGTTCCAACCCCGGATCGATCGAGTTAGCATTGCACGAGCCCTAACGACATTGCTGACTGCGTCTGTCCCGGACGCCAGTGCAAGACTGCTTTTCGGTGCGTCGCCGACATGATGAAACCTAGCAACCCCACGGTCGTGCCATGCGCGTAGCCTTCATTTCACCGAATTATCCACCAGAGATGCCGCAGTTCACCCGCGGACTGGCTGAAGTGGGAGCTGAGGTCATCGGCATCGGTCACGACGCTTTTGAAGCGATTTCGCCCGACGTGCGGCGCTATTTGAGCCACTACGTCCGCGTGCCCAACTTGCTCGACATCGAGCTGGCTGTCAGCCACGCGGTGCCGCAGTTGCGGCGGATGCAGCTCGATCACATTGAATGTCTTTGGGAAGTTGGGGTTGAGCTCGCGGCGCGGTTGCGCGAAGAACTGCGCGTCCCCGGACAGAGCAGCGAGGATGCGCGGGCTTTTCGCGACAAAGACATTATGAAGCTGCGGCTGGAGCGCTTTGGGTTGCGAGTGCCGTTGCATGCTCGGGCGACGACCGCGGACGAGATCTTGCAAGCCGCTGAACGTATTGGTTTTCCTCTAATTGTCAAGCCAATCGACGGCGCCGGTACCCGTGACACCTACCGCTGCGAAGACGACAGCGAATTAGCCAATGTTATTCGGCGCATTGCCCACTTGCCCGAGGTCAGCGTTGAAGAATACATCGACGGCGAGGAGTTCACCTACGATACCGTGTGCGTCAACGGCAAGCCGCGCTTTGACTCGGTGGCGCAATACCACCCGCGACCGTTGATTTCGCGGACCCAGCAGTGGGTGAGTCCCGCCCAAATCGTGTTGCGCGACCCGCACATCCCGCAGTTGGCCGATGCTGTTCAGTTTGGCCGCAATGTCTTGCGGGCGATGGGGATGGGCACCGGCTTTACCCACATGGAATGGTTTCGCAAGGCCAACGGCGAAATCGTGTTTGGCGAGATTGCGGCGCGGGCACCGGGTGGTCGATTGGTCGATCAAATGAATTACGCGAATGATTTTGATGTGTACCGTGAGTGGGCGCGCTGCGTGTGTTGGCACACCTTCGACGCCACCGTCCACCGTCGCTACCATGTCGCTTGCGTGTTCAAGCGCGCCATCGGCGACGGTCGCATCAGCAGCGTTCAGGGCATCCATACCGCGCGGCGCAAGTTAGGTAAGTCGCTGATAATTGAGGACTTACTTCCGACCGGCGCTAATCGGCGCGACTGGAAGCAAACGTTGCTGAGCGACGGCTGCCTGATGACGCGGCACCCAGATTACCATGTCGTCACTGAGCAAATGCGCGTTCTGGTTGAAGATGTGCGCATGTACGCCGAATAGCATTTGAGCATGCCTAGGCAACCGCTGGCCGAGTTCACCAATCTTGCCGCCGTCCATCTCAAGGTCGACACCAAGTTTGCCGCTATCACCGAACTGCGCGGCGAACACATCCAGTGTCGTTCTGGCTGCCACAGCTGCTGCTTGCCCAACTTGACGGTGGCAAGCATCGAAGCTGCTCAAATTCGACAGTATTTTGTGCAGAATCCTTCAGCATTGGCTGCAGCAGTGGAGGTGGCGCACACCGATCCGCACGCCGGTCTGCGTTGCCACTTTCTAGATGCAGCTGGCGCTTGCATTGTGTATCCGGTGCGGCCGGCCCTGTGTCGTGCGCATGGGGTGCCGGCTTGGGTCCAGGCGGACGCGCAGAGCGAGCCGCAAGTCGATGTTTGCCCGTTGAATTTTCAAGGTGTTGACCTGACGACTCTGCCCGACGACCGCATCGACGTCGACACGCTCAACACTTTGGTTTTTATGGTCGGTGAACTGTGGCAGCGCGATTCGTCGCGGCGTCGGGTGGGTCTAAGCTTGAAGGCGTTGCGGATCAGCCGCCGTGGCGCACTGTAATCAGCGTCGCATAAACGGCCAGTACCACAGCGACGACCCAGACCAGTGCAGTGGCCGCCAAAAGAGCTCGACTGGCTGGCAACTCGTCCACATCGACAGCGGGCCGCCTAGCCGGGTTATTGGTGACCAGAAAAGGTGCACTGGACCGCGGTTTCGGGCCCCGTTGCGGTTTGGTTGTCGCGTCCATTCCACCTTCGTCCATCGCGGAAGTCGCTTTGGTCGGTTCGGCTGAAGCGCGAGCCTCAAAAGTCTGGGCTAACCCTAAACGCCGCTCCAATTCGCCAGAGTCCAATTGCCGCGTAGATTCCTCGTGCTGCGGCGCCAGAGGTAGTGCCTGTGTCGCCACGGGGATAGGCCTAGGCGTCGGCGGCTTGGCGGGAGTCGGCGCTGGAGTCAACACCGCGGCCACAACTGGCGAAGCTGTTGGCAGTTGCGGTTGCGATGGCGACCTTGCCGCCGGGTTCGCACGAAGTGGCGGCACCACTGCAGGCCGTGGCGGCAAGGTCGGCCGAAGTTGAGGGCTTTGGGTCGTCGCAGGCGGAGCGCCACTAGCAGCCGGGGGAGCAGTCGGCGCTCCAACTGGCGGTGCTCTAGGCATCGCCGTTGCAGCGCCAGGCAGAAGCGGCATTTTCGGCGCGGCCACGGCAGCGGGAAGCGGCGGTGGCAGCGTTGGCGGTCCGGGCGCTCTTGATGGTCCGAGCGCTGGTGCCGGCCCGGGCACCTCTGGTGGGCCACGCCACTGTGACACCTGCGGCGGCACTGGAGTCCCTTGCGGCGGTGGCAACCCTGCCGCAGGAGGTGGCAACGGCGTTTTTGGCGGGGGCGACGACCCCGGCAACTTCGGCTGCAGTGCTGGCGTTGCCGATTTCGGCGGCGATGGCGGTCTGGGCACCAACGGCGATCCGGTCACCAACGGCGATCCGGTCACCAACGGCGATCCGGTCACCAACGGCGATCCGGTCACCAACGGCGATCCGGTCACCGACGGCGATCCAGTCACCAACGGCGATCCGGTCACTAACGGCTGTCTAGGCAGTAACGGGGGTCCGGTCGGCTCGTCGCTGGGGTCATAGGCCGCCATGGTTGGCAGCGTCACATCCGAGGGCAGCGGCGGCGGCTCACCGACGCCGGAAGCAGGCAACGCGGGCACCACACCGGAAGGGCGCAGGGCAGAAGGCCGCAGCGCAGGGCGAGGCGGCGTTCGGCCTTCATTGGCCAAAAGCCCACCGGTAGACGGCCGGGTCGTCGGCGCGGCGAACTGACTCTCATCTCCGGTAGTGCTGTGGGTTGCAGTTGCAGCTGGATTCTGCTCCGGGTTTGGCGCGCTCGTCGGCGCAATGGTCTTGCTGTCACCAACTTGCAGCGGCGGAAGCGTTTGGGCCAAAACTACCGGCCTAGGCTGTTGCGGGACCACCGGTTGCGGATTGGTCAGCCGAATCTGGCCAGCGGGCGCTGGGCTTGCTGGACGCTGCCCCGACTGGCCATGGCTGGGCGGCACTGTGCCCGGACGCAGCGTTGCAGGCCCTACTGGGGTCGGCGGCTTCGTCGGTTCAGCTTTGGGCGCCTCGACTGGGCGAGCATTCGGCAGCCTCGGCGGCAACGCCGGATCGCGATAGGTCGGACCATCTGCCGGGTCCACCGGCGCGGGAGGCGGCCGAACGTCCAAGCGTGAATTCCAGCGCTCATCGTGGTCTTGGTGATGCAATTGGCTGTTGGCCACCGTGGGCGGGCGGTCCGGCGCCAAGCCATACATTGCGCGCAAATAGGTGCCCAAGTCGTCGCGCTCACTGACTTGGTTCAAGTCACGGCTGACCGCCAAAATCGCGTTGCGCAAGTCGCGGCCCGACTGAAAGCGCTCGTCGGCCTTAGGTCGCAGCGCTTTTTCGACCACTGCCCGCAGCGCAATCGGCACCCGATTCACTTTGTCGGTTGGCCAGCGAAACTGGCCACGGCTGACCGCTTCCAGCAGCTTTTTTTGGTCCGGTTCGTCGTATAGAGGCTGGGTGGTCAGCGTCTCATATAACAAAATGCCGGCGGCAAACAGGTCAGCCCGGTGGTCAATCGCGTGGCCCAACACCTGTTCGGGTGCCATGTAGTAGACTTTGCCCTTGACCAGTCCAGCTTGTGTTTGGGTGAAGCGGTGTGCTGCTTTGGCGATGCCAAAATCGGTGAGCTTGACCTCGCCCAAAAAGCTCAGCAGGACGTTTTGCGGGCTGACATCGCGATGGACGATCCCCATCGACTCGCCATTGCGCGTGCGCCGGTTATGGGCATGGTCCAGCGCGCTGCACAATTCTGCGACAATCAGGCAGGCCAAGCCCAGCGGCAGCTCGGATTCGGTTTCGTGATGGCGCTGCAAAATAGCAAAGAGATCAACCCCTTCGACAAACTCAAACGCGATGAAATAGTCATCGCCCAACCGACCCACATCCAGAATCTGAACAATATTGGGATGCACCAACTGGCAGACGATTTTCGCTTCGTCGGTGAGCATTTGGACGAAACCGGGATCGTGGCCAAACTCGCGAAACATACGCTTTATCGCGACGATCTTGTCAAAACCGCCAAAGCCGGGCAGCGAGGCGCGAAAGACTTCGGCCATGCCACCGCGGCCAACGCGCTCGCGCAGTACGTAGCGGCCAAAATTTTGCGGCAAGATGTCCGGCATCGGGCGGGCAGTCTAGGGCCAAAATTGGCATTTAGCCAACTTTACGGCGCACCTCGCGGTGCCGACTCAGCGAGCTTGATGTTCACAGAGTTGCCGTGCATCCCATGGCCGCTTTCTAGTTCGTCATTGCCGCGATTCCCCGCTTTCGGCGCAACATGCTCGGCTGAGTCGGCGCTCCAGTCCCCAGCTCCATACTTAACTGGTGCTCAACGGCCGCGAAGACCGTTTCCGTGGCGCGGGAAATCAGTTCGCAGGACTGATCTCTTGATCCCCGCCCATTGGGCTTCGTCGAGCGCTAGCGAGCATCTGAACACGGTCCTTGTCGAGCGACAGCGAGCGACAAAGCACTGGCATCCGAAATCGGGGGCCGCGGAGTTTTCGGGTGGGGAATTTGGGAATATCGGGCCGACTGGCGTTGCTCGCTCCGATGGACAATCATCCACAGACTCGGAATCGTTTGGGGTCGCCGCGCGACCAAAGGCTCGCCAATGAACTTCCTCTTTCATTTCTCAGCACTTAGCGTCTTGCCATTTTGGGCTGCGATGATCTTATTTCCGCGTTCCAGTTGGACTGACCGCTTGGTCGCGACACCTTGGATCATCTTGCCGGCGACGCTGTGTTACCTCGCGGCGGCCTTGCCCAATCTGCCTGAAATTATGTCTATCTTTCAGGACCCCTCGCCGCGAAGTCTGGCGGTTGTGCAAGGACAAGCGTGGGCGGCAACCATGAATTGGGCCTACGCGGGCGCTTTCGACTTGTTTGTGGGCCGTTGGATGTTCTTGGACGCGCGCACGAGCGCCATCAGCCACTGGTTGGTCGCGCCGGTGCTCTGCATCAGCATTTTGCTGGGCCCGCTTGGATTCACCTTGTACGGTGTGGCCAAAGCGGTGCGGTGGATGCAGCAACGTCAGACTGCGGCTGCGTCAAGCTGATGGGGCGAACGCCGACGCTGCTGGCCGTAGAGTCGGGTCAGCTGCGGGCAGGTTGAGGCGGAGTAGTCCTATAATTTTGGGCACTTACGTTTCAGAAAAGCTAGCGAATCCACACCTGCACGTGGCTAAAGGCAAACGATTCGTCGGTCTTATCTTGATCGATCCCCGTCTTGAAATCGAGCTTGAGCGCGCCAGCCAAATGATCGACCAATCCGAGCGCCGTCTCAATGGTCCAATAGCCGTTGGGTCCGCTGTTATTGCCCCAGGGCGCCGGAGTGAACGATGCGGTCACCCAGCCTGCGCCACTGCCCGCGCCGCCGTAGCTCTTGGACGCCCCGAATTTGAGCGCGCCATCCAAATAGACTTGGGCGCCATTGGCCTCATTGTCCCAGCTGTCGATGGCGTAGTAGCGCCCGCCTACTCGAGCCTGCGTGTGTGGAATCGCCTTGAAATCAAAGGTTTTGCTGGCGCCGCCGCCGGTACCCCACACGCCGTGGACCTGCGTGGCCGTGCCGCCAACGGTGGCGTTGGTCAGGGTCCCGTCGCTCCACCCAGTGGCGTCGGCCGTGGCCTCTACGGCAATGCGCGTCCAACCGCCGCCGTCTGAGACCATGTCGCAAAAGTACTTGGCCGGGCCAGCGCTGGTCTTGAGCCAATAGTCGCCGTCTTTGCTGCTCGGTAGCTTGGTCAACACGTCTTTGCACGATGCCGCCGGATTCTCTTGTGAACCGACCTGGACCAGCTGGAAGGGCACCCAGTCTTTGCCATTGCAAACCAAAACTGCCAGTTCCTTTGGGCTGGCATACATCGCGCCAAAGTGACTGTTATTGCATGGAATAGGCGCAACGTCGGTGACCATGAGTTGCAAGGCACCAAACGCCGACACTTTCTTGTTTGACAGCGTTTTGACTTGCACGGACCACGCATCCAACGTGCCATCTTTGCCGCCGCCCGTGTTCGACAGGTCCGCTACCACCAGCGACCACGTCCCCTTCGGGTTCTTGCCGATCCAGCCATCCAACGCCTTGACGTTGGGCGTTATCAGCTGCAACGTCAGCTTTTTGCCCGTTTGCTCGCCGTCGTAAATCGTGGTCTTGGCCCCGGTCGGATCGTGCAGGTCAATTCGAACCTTGGAGATATCGCTATTCGTTACCGTAATGCTCACAGCGAGACCTTCAGCAACTCCAAAATCGGGCACCTCGATTTTGTCATTGATACCGACGCCCGAGAAATCGGGGATCGCGAGCGGCACCGTGGTCGACGCGGCTGATTCGGTATACTGGTTCTTGAGCAAGCCATTGGAGACCTCGTCCAACCCGTCGGCTGGCAAATTGGCGGCCGTTACACCACCGGCCACGCAGTCCAGCGCGCCATCCGCCTTGATGCCCTTGACCACTAGCCCCGTTCCGCAGGCAACTCCAACTTTGGCCAGCACTGGTGTTCCAGCTAGATCGCCATAAGCGCCAGTCTTGGCGACATCCGCAAACGTTGGAATTGCCTTCAAATCGGTGTACAGGCCGGACGCGGCGACCGGCGCCAGTGAACCGGCTTTGGCGTACTCGCCGAGATCGGCGGTTTTGGCAAAACCCTGGAGGTCGCCGGTTTTCACGTAGCCAGCCAGTGCCTTGGGATCCAAGTGCCCGGCACTAATACAGCCAGAACAATCCAGATTTTCCGCAATGGCCGCGCGAATAGCCAGCGGTGCCGACAACACGGGCTTGCGCGCCAATTCCGGCTCGTTGCCAACGGTAACGCCCAACCACACTTCGGGCATCGCACCGAGAACAGCTGGTGTCAACGCTACTTCCGAGCCAAGGCCCAGATTGAACAAGCCGCCCTTGACTGTGACGACGACCGGGCCTTCCTTCCAGCCCGGTTTCACTTCTTTTTCGCCGGCGTACAAACGAAAAGTCAGGGCATAGTCGCCGTCGGCAACGGGCCCGCCGGATTGGGCAACAATGAGACCGGTGACAGCGATAGCCGCCGGCACTGCTGCGGCGACCTCTGCCGCTGTGGCCAGCCCCGCGATCGCGGCAATTAGCGCCAGAAGCGCACGAAAATAGGAACGAAACATGGAAAACTCCAAATAAAGCGGCGCCACCGACGCTCGCCGGAGCACCTGAGCCTAGCGGTTTGGAGTAGAGGGCGCAATTGCGCTGGTTAGCCGCGATCCCCCGCTTTGGGCGCATCTGGGCGTTACTGCGTCACTTTTCTGTCAGGGACGTCCGAGAGTACGCCCCTGACAGAAAACCTCCTTGCTCCTTGTCGAGCGACAGCGAGCGACAGCGAGCGACAGGGCACTGGCATCCCAAATCGGGGGCCGCGGGGAATTTCGGTGGTGAATTTCGATTAGTTGAGGTTCACAGGATTGGCCTTGCCGCCGACAACCGTTCGCGGTGGGGCCGACTGCACCAGATACTCAATTTCCTCAAAAAGCGTCACGTCGTCGGTCAGGGTCGTGCCGTCGACTTGCCACAGTTGCGTTGTTTGCTTCTTGGGTGCAATGAGCAAAGGCTGAGTTAAGCCAATCGCCGGGGCCCAGCGGTAGGTGTCCGCAGCGTGAAAAATGTGACCGTGCGGGTGCAAATAGTGAACAACGCGCTTGGCATTGGCTCCGAACGCCGCCCGCGCCCGCCGCAGCACCTGCTTGTCGGCGGCAAAGGGCGACGTGGTTGCCGAAAACGTTTTGTCGGCAATGCCAGTTTCGACAATCAGGGCCCGGTCTCCAATCAGCGCCAGCAGGTCAGAGTGGTCGAACCAATCGCTAACGTCGCCAGTCGTCCATTGCCAGCACGTCCAGCCAGGAACAAAGTTACCGGTGCTGAGCCGAAGTAGGGGCTGAAGGCAATGCATACGCCAACTTGGGGTGGACCATGAACACACTTGCGGCGAACCGTGTCCCCGTCTGCGGATCCTTCAAGCTGCGCTTGAGGGCCAGGTCAAAGAGAAGCGGATTGTAGTCATAGACTTCGGCTAGTGGTTGTTGATCTGCGGCGCTAATAAAGCCGAGTTCAACGAGTTTTCCTAAGCGAAACAATATGTTAATCGCCGGCAAGGGGTAGTCACTGCCATTGACCAACCGCGAGTGCAAGTCGGTGCGGCGCAACATCAGTGCTAGCGGCTCGCCCACACGATTGGCCAAAGTAATGGCCGAAATATCGACAAAAAATAGGTCACGATAGCGCGGATCGTCGAGCAACCGCAGCGCCAGTTGCCAGCTCGGACGTCGCGCCAACAAGGGGTCGTCCAGATCTTGGTCCTCGCCCAACGAGGCAAAATGCGCCGCAATCACCGTGACCCCCGCATTGAGCGGCACCCGCAAACGCAGTGGATTGCCAAGGTCTTGATCTAACTCAGCTTCAACTGCTTGCTCCTTGCCGGTGTGGCTGAGCAGGATTAGACCCAATTCGCGCATTTTGGCGTAATACGGCAGACAGAGCGGGCTGGCGGGGTCAATCCCTTGGGCGTTTGGCAGCCACTTAATCAATCGACCACCCTGCCCGGCCCATTTAACCAGCTCAGGCAGCGCATCTCTGCGATACGGGTGGACGGACAAGGCGGGCAGCAGCGCGTGGGGATGCCGCTGCGCCAAGGCAAAGACATAGGCATTGGGTACGTAGAACTCACTATGGGCATCGTCGACGGTGCCGTCCGGCCGATAGCGCTTATCAAACGCCAAGATGTAGTATCGGCCGCGTAGATCGAGATGGCGATGCAGGTCGAGCAGTCGTTCGACGAACTGTTGGTCGGCCTGGGCCGTGTCTGTCACCCCGGCGGCACTCAGGTAAGCCGCGAATTTAAAGCGATCTTTGAAGTGTAGCCACGACTGCGAGCGCGGATTCACTTCGCAACCCGTATTGCCAACGCCGAGTCCCGCCACGTGGACGTGGTAATCGACCAAGCGATCGGCGTCCAAGCCCGTGTATGTCTGCTGCAACAGCGCCCGCGCCGACGCACTCAATCCTGCGCGCATCTGGGCAGGCTGGAAACGCCAACCGCCGGTAAAGCGGTCAAGCAACAGCCACGGCAGAGCAAGCACGATGGCCAGCGAAACCGCTAGGAAAATTAGGACTTTCCTGAACCGCTGCGGCGGTCGACGCGCAATGTCGACTGGCTTCATTGGTTTTGCTGCGCTAGGGCCCCCTTGGGCCATGCCCACGCCAATGCCGCGACAATGACAGCCAACGCGGCGCAATTGAGGGCGACGTTGGGCCAAACCCCTAAATGAGCGCTGATCCCAGTATCCACCGGAAACCACACGGCAAGACTGGTCCAAATGGCGTGGCCGGCCCATTTTTCGCCGCGCCGCAACGGGATTGCCGCCAGCCACGCACAAGCCACCGACCAAGCCGTTAGCGTGCCGCCCATGACCGCGAAGATCCACGTCCGATACGCCACCAGCGTCGCAGGAGCGACGTCTGTCTGCCAAAAAATCTGCGCCACGGCCGTGTTATAGGGCATCAGCGGAGCGCTGTCGGGGCATAGCGCGACGAGCCAACCGGCGAGTCCTTGGCCGATCATGACCCCAGTCAGCGCGGTACACGGCAAGTTGCGTCGATGAAAGAGTTGGTTGAACGTCATGGGGGCATTGGAGCGCGACGGCGGCAGCGGCGTCAAGCGGGTGCAACTGCCGCGATCCCCCGCTTTGGGCGCATCTCTGCGTCGCTGCGGCGCTTTCCTCCTTGCGGCGTACGCAAGTATGCCTCAGTCGTCAAGCCCCTTGCTCCTTGTCGAGCGACAGCGAGCGACAGGGCACTGGCATCCCAAATCGGGGGTCGCGGGGAATTTCGGTGGGGAATTTGGGATTGTGCGCGCAGCGGTGCGCTTGCGGCAGCGCGCAGGGTGGGAGTAGTCGGTGAAGCCCAATAATTGCCAACCGACGACCTCAAGGGCATGCTTACCGAGCGCGGCCAATGCCGTTGGGCTTGCCAGTGTCGCACCGGTCGCTGCTGATGATGGTGATGCTGTTGCTGCTGATCGCGGGATGCGCCGCGATGCGCCGGACTTGGCAATTCAGTGGCCCACCGCTGGCTGCGCACATGGTCGCGATCGCCGTGGACAGCGCGGTTGTGGCTCAGCGCCGGTTGGAAGTCACGCTCAAGCTCACCAACACGGGGCCGGCGGCGGCCCAATTCACTTGCGACGCGGTCAGCGTGACTTTGCCTGATGGTGAGGTTTTTAGCGGCGAGATTAGCGGGCTAAAGGCTGATTTTTCGCGCAAGATGCTCGCTTTGGGCTTTCGCGACGAAAATGACCAAAAAAGCCTGCCCGCCGGTGCCACCACCATCCTTGAGTTCAGCATCAATCAAGGCCACCGCGACTTGCGCCGCCACGCTCGCTTGGAGCTGCGCTTGCCCGATCTAAAAATCGACGGAGCTTTGCAAAACCTGATGCCTATCATCCTGTTGGCGCCGCCGGAAGCGCCGATCGGCGAAGACATCTGATGCACAAAGCCTTGGTAGCGCTGGCCGCCTACTGGCTGGCAGGTTGTGCGGTCAACCTGTCGGAAGCGCGTCCCGCTCGGGTTTTGCGCGGCGGCGAAGTGCAAGTATCTGAAATCAACAATATCATCGTTCCGACCGGTGCTTTGGCTGACGGGGCCAAAAGCGTCGAACTGGTTTACACGGCTCTGCGCGAGAAAAAATCCCTGTCTGCCGTTGAGCAACGCGATTTTGCTGGCCGCACCGCCGCCAACGCGTTGACGGGACCCGGCTTTGGCGCCCATGTCGACATCTCGCTCGGCCTTGGGTATCGGTTGGACACCTCGTTTCGATTCGGCAATGGCATCTACGCCGCCAGCGTGCGCCGCGGGTTTGACGGTCCCAAGTGGCACGGCAATGTCGGTGTGCGCGCGGGTTACAACACAGGCATGTCGGTCATCCCCTATCTTGAACAGTTGAATTCTTATGTGGAAATTGCGGACACAAGCCGTTGGGACTGGCAGGCGTTTGCGCAGCTAGGCCGCGAATTTCAGCAATGGGGCCGAATCTGGTTTGGGGCCAAAGCCATGCGCAGCGTGTTCACCGTCACCGTTGACGCGACCAAACTGGGCTTGAGCAAAGAGGTAATCGACGACCAGCTGGACTACTTGGGTGGCAGTTTTGGCTTTGCCTTGGGTTACCGCTACGCATTTTTTGTTGGCGAATTGCACGTACTGCGGTCGATCGGCAGCGTTTACGCCTTTGGCGGCGAACGTGGCCTGAACGGCATAACGATTGCCCCCAGTTGGGGCATTTTGGGCCAGTTTTAGGGCATGGTCCTGCCTTTTGCACCATTACCGACCAGTGCCTTCACTAGGCCCAAATTCCCTTCGGAGTTGCCCCGCGGCCGCCGGTTTGGGATGCTGGGGCTCTGTCGCTCGCTGTCGCTCGACATGGAGCAAGGGGCTTGACGACTGATGGCGTACTTGTGTACGCCAAAGGGAAGAAGCGCCGAAGTGACGCAGAAGTGCGCCCAAAACGAGAGGATCGCGGTAGGTGAAACCGCCAGCAAAACCCTGTATGCTGCCAGCCCTTGACCGTCTGGCGACGCTGACCACGCCAAAAAGGATTCCAGCCATGACCGTGCCCACCCACAGCCACTTGAATTCTGCCCTGTTGCCGCGACCCTTGGGCTTCGCTAGGGCAATCGCCTTGCTCTGCGCCTTGGCAGCCTCCGCCATGGCCGGTCCCGCCGTGGCAGCTGTCCCAGCTGTTGGGCTGGTCGAGGGCACACTGGCCACCGCAGGTGGCACTCCGGCGGCGGACGGCAACTACGCGATCAAGCTGGGCTTATACAAGGACGCGGTCGGCGGCGCGGCCTTGTGGAGTGAGCAAGCGAATGTCGCGCTGGCTGGCGGTCAATTCCAGCATCCGATCGGCTCAGTGGCACCACTCAGTCAGGCCGTCTTGCAACAGGCCGCGTATCTAGGAATTGCCGTAGGATCAGACCCAGAATTACCGCGTAAGCCTTTACATTCAGTACTCTATGCCGCAAGAGCCGGCACAGCTGAAGCCATCGCCTGCTCCGGGTGCATCTCCACCGCCCACCTCGACGCTGCGCTGCAAGGCGAGCTGAAGTCCGTTATTAAGACCGGCGACCTCGCCGATGTGGCCAAGTCGGGCAACTACGCGGATTTGCAAGGTCTACCCAACCTGAACGCCTACGCCAAGACGACCGACCTCAAGAAGGTCGCGTTAACTGGCTCCTACCTTGATCTCGCTAACTTGCCGGTATTGGCCAAAGTAGATTCCGCCTGCGGCAGCAATCTGGTGGTCAAGGGGATCAAAGCCGACGGCAGCCTCGATTGCACCGCGGGAGGGGCCGGCACACTACCCCCCGATGGCATCAAAGACATCTCCAATCAGCTGATTTTCAATACATTTGTCGATTCGAAAGCCGGCGTTTCCGACGTGCAGATTCCCGATTTTATCGGCCCTGGCGTGACCGATACCATGGACTTCCCCGATATTGGCCTGGCGCAAAAGATTTGGGTTCAAATCGACATGCAAAACTCGGACGTTAGCGCCATTAAAATCGAGTTGTACGGCCCGGCCATGTCCTCACCCTACCTCATTTATTCGGGTGGCAAAGCGGGCAACTCATTCACTGCTAAGTTCAACGATGACACGCCGATTGCAGTTGGCGACATGAACAAGGATTGGCTCGGCAAGAATATCAAAGGCTTATGGTCGCTCACCGTCAAAGACGGCAAAGACAACGTCACCGGCAACATCGATGGCAAGTTCAACTGGTCGGTCAATGTGCAGACGCTGTCGAACAAGAAGATTCAAATCAAGGGCGACCTGATTGTCGACGGTAAAGTCATCACTGGCGGCAGTGATTTTACCCAGAATTCGGTCGATTTTCAGATTTGTGGCCACGTCGGTGCTCAGAGTCCGTGTACGGTGTCCATGACCAAGGCGCGCAGTTTTCTCGACGCTGCGAAGTACTGCGCCAGCCTCAAAGGCGACGTGTGCACTGACAGTCAAGCGTACGCCGCCCGTCGGCAGTCGATTTGGATGCTGCAGCCCAACTGGACCAATTCATTTGCCGACAACGACAGCACCTCGCCGTGGCAGATTGTCAACGGCGGCGTCGGCGATAATCACTCGCAAGATTCGCTATTTGGCACACCATGCTGCTTCAATGTCACCCCTGCGCAGGTTGGCGAGCAAAAGGTGGCCGGGGTGCGGGTCCTCAAAATCAACAACAACGCCAACACGACTTGGGATCAGGCGGTGGATGCGTGTTTGGCGCTGAACGCCGACCTGTGCGACAAGGGTCAGTACTGGGTGTTGCGGCAAAATGGCTCCCTAAACCAACCGATGTGGTCATCGGACCACTCCGACAACGACGGCAACGTGTGTAATTCGTCGATCGGCGGCACTGCGGACGACACCTCCCCCGGCCTGAAATACGGCTACGCTTGCTGCGCAACCGACCGCACCTCGCTAGCTTGTCCGCAACCCAACATTGAAGTGGGCGGTCTGTGCGTGGCCAAAGTCTTCAACAGCAACAGCTACGCCTTTGGCACCGCCGCGCAGAGTTGCGCCAATCTGGGCGCGCGCATTTGCTCCATCGCTCAGTCCGCGGTCCTGCGCAATGCCGGCCAGCTGAACACCAGCGGCAATTGGACCGCGTCACACAGTGACAGTGACGGCAGTCAAGCGGCAATTGGCGTCGGCAGCAGCATGAGCGACGATCCGACCGACGGTCAGGGCTGGGCGTACGCTTGTTGTTTCTGAACTTGCTGGCAATGTTGCTTCTGGGTTTGTTGGCAGCTGAACGACCAGCCTAAGAGCTATACTCGATCGCCCAAGTCCGGCATCAAATGCCGGACCGCCGATCTCGGGCTTGCTCAGTGGGTCGCCAAGCTCGCGTCTGCTGCGCAGCCGACTCGCGGCTCCGGTCAGAGGTTGATCTCGAATTTGGGTGACCATGTATAGTCGCCGTATCCCGAACCAAAGTTGGCCTGAAGCAGCGGCAGGCAAGGCCTTTTGGGCCACGCCAACAGCGGTGACTGAGCAAAAGGACAGCGCCGCGAGCGCAGTGAGCAACTGGACTGGTCGAAAAAGCGCAGGAGGTGGGCCATACCCATCCTGTGACGCGCACCCGCGCCGCGATAGGCATCGTGCGGCCATTGCAGGGGGGGTGCAAGCGACACCGGACGACGTTCAAGCGCAATTCTCGGCTATGGCGTCGTCCAACTGGCACTTTTTGGGCAGACCGCACTACGCCTGGTAAGCGCAACTTATTCCGACATACGTTGTCGCATTGCGCATCGAAATTCACCACCGAAATTCCCCGCGGCCCCCGATTTGGGATGCCAGTGCTCTATCGCTCTCTGTCGCTCGACAAGGAGCAAGAAACTTTTCTGTCAGGGGCATACTCTCGTACGTCCCTGACAGAAAAGTGACTCAGTGACGCCGAGATGCGCCCAAAGCAGGGGATCGCGGCGCAGGGACCGGCTTGACCTCGATCACCCGTTGCCGTATTTTCAGCCGCTGATGAAACTCAACCTGCTGCACACTTCCGACTGGCACTTAGGCATAGAACTCAAGGACTTCGACCGAACGCTTGAGCATCGCATGTTTTTGACGTGGCTGCACGGCGCTTTAGCCGAACACGCCATCGACGTGGTGCTGATTACCGGTGACGTGTTCGACCACGGTCAACCTAGCGCCGAGGCCCTGCGCCTGTGGTTCGGTTTTCTAGTGGCAGCGACCCGCGACCATCCGCACCTGCAAGTGGTTGTCATCGCTGGCAATCACGACTCGCCGCAGCGCCTGACTATGGCCGACCCGTTGCTGGCGGCGCTCGGACGCATCCACGTGGTCGGAGCGTGGCACGACGATCTGCAACCATTGCCGCTGTATGAGCGCAGTGGCGCCGTGGCTGGCTGGCTGGGTCCGGTGCCGTACCTGCGCAGCGCGGAGCTGGCTGGCGCGGATCCATTGGGGAAAGTGCGGGCGATTTACGCCACTATGGCGCAGCGACTGGCCGCAGTGACGCGCGAAGGGCAAGCGCAGGTGCTCACTGGCCATTGCTTTGTTCAGACTGCGACGCTTTCGCCCAATAGCGAGCGCAACACCATTGTCGGGACTTTGGAGGCGTGGCCGGTGGACGTGTTTCCGGCGGTTCAATACGTCGCGCTGGGCCATCTGCATCGGGCGCAAACGGTCAGGGCAGCGCAAGTGGTTCGCTATGCGGGTTCGCCGCTGCCGTTGGCCTTCGATGAGCGCAACTACGCGCACCAAGCGGTGGTGGTCCAGTTGAACGGCGCCGAGCAGGCGCAAATGCAGACGGTGACGGTGCCGCGGGCCATCGGCATCCTGTGCATTCCCGATTCCGGCGAGTTTGCGCCGTGGCCGCTGGTCCAGGTCGAATTGGCCAAGCTGCCGCTAGCGACCGGCGACCGCACATTGTGGCCCCTTTTGGAAGTCCGCGTCAGTGCTGACGGCGCGCCGCTGCACTTGCGCCAAGAGGTCGAGGCGCTGCTGGCCGACCGCGCTGTGCGCATGATTTCATTGCGGCACCATGCGGAAGGCGCGGGCGACATCGGCGACGGCGCGCTAGAGACGCTGGAAGAACTAGGGCCGCTGGAGGTGGTGCGCCGCATGTACGCCGCGACGCCTGGTAGTGAGTTGGCGGATGCCCAGGAAGCAACGGTGCACACACTGATTGACTTGGCGCAACGGCTACAAATGGGGCAACTGGAAGACGTCAGGCAAGAACGTGAAGCATGGCTGGCGGCGCGGAAAATGGAATTGCAAGTGCTGGCGGCGGCGGGAGAGTAGACGTCGATGATTCAGCTCTTGCAAATTGTTGGGGAGAACTTGGCTTCGCTACCGGCGTTTGTGGTCGATTTCCGCACGCAGCCATTGGCAGCAAGCCGGTTGGTGGGGATTTTTGGCAACACTGGCGCTGGCAAGTCCACGATTTTAGACGCTTTATGTTTGGCCCTGTATGGCGAGACGCCGCGCACGAGCGACGAAAAACATGCCGTCGCCGTGGGCCGTGACAATGACGCTGTCAAAAGCAATAACCCGATGGCGGTTGTCCGGCGTGGGGCGGTGCAGGCGCGTGCCGAGGTGACGTTTGCGCTGGACGAGATTGTGTATCGCTCGGTGTGGGCGGCCAGTCGCGCGGGCAAAAAGGCGGACGGCAAATGGAAACCGGTCGAGCGACAACTGATCGCAGGTTTTGGTGTAGATGAAAAAGTGCTCGCGGACGGCATCAGCGACCACGACGCCAAATTGCCTGAATTGTTGGGTCTAAGTGCAGAGCAGTTCCGCCGTACGGTGATGCTGGCGCAGGGCGATTTCGCGGCGTTCCTCAAAGCAAAAAACACGGAGCGGGCGGCGCTACTGGAGAAACTGACGCGCGGCGAGGTGTTCCGTCACTTGTCGCAACAGGCTTTCGCCCAAGCCAAAGTCCATAGTGAGTATGCGGCTGCAATTGCCGAGAAGATAACCGATCTGGCCGGCGCTAGCGCCGAAATCGCCCAAGGCTGGCGCGACCAATTGGCCGCGACCGAGCTCAACGCGAGGCAAAATCAAGAAACCATCGCACGCGGGCAATTGGCTCTTGGCTGGCACGAAGCCGACCGCAAATTGGTGCAAGCGTTGCAGGCGCGACAACAAGAGTTGGGCAAAGCCGAAACGGCTGTCGCCGGACTGGCTCAAGACCGCGTTCGCGTGCGGCAATACGACGCGGCAGCACCATTTCTAGTTGATTTGCAGCGGGTGCGCGACCGCACTGAGGCTCTACGCAAGGCCACAGGTGAACATGCGAAGGTGACTCTTGACCATGGTGCGGCGGACGCAAGGCGAGCCTCCGCGACGGAGCAAGCGGCCGCGGCCCATCAACGGTTGCTCGATGCGACCGCGATGGTCAGCAACGGCGCTGCGGACCTCAAGCTGGCGCGGGCGCTCGACGAACAGTTGAAGGGCGCTACGAGCCTGCGAGACGCCGCCAACGCCGCCTACACCGAGTCGAAAATCGCCGCTGCCACTGCCGAAACCAAAGCCCAGAACGCCGCCCAAGTAGCGACTGAAGCGGTGGTTGCTCAAGCGCTAGCCCGGCAGGCACTGGACGCGCGAGGCCATGACGCCGACGTTGCCGACCAAAGTGGCGTCTTCGGCGAGCGCTTGGAGCAGCTCGCAGTTGGGCAAGGCCAGGTTCAGCAAGCCCAAAAGGATGTTGCGACGGCTATGTCAGTGTTCGAGCGCGACAAGGACGAACTGCGAAAGGCAATCGAAACGCACGCTGGAGCATCGACGCGCCGCGATGCGGCGAACGCTTCGTGGTTGCAGGCACAAACTTGCGCGGAAGCCAACCCGCCCGATGCGGCCCTGTTGCGACTAGATGCGGCGCGATCGCGGCGAGACGTGCTGCAGAAAGTGGCCCAACTGCTAGTCGCTGTTCAGGATGAAGGGGTCCGCGCGGCAGATTCGGTCCGCCTCGCCGAGGGCGCAGACCAGGATGCAGCGCAGGCAGCACAATCCGGCGACAGGCAACGTGAGGCAGCTCATGCTGCGCGCACCGTCATCCAGGGCCTTGACCTGCGCATCGCTGACGTCCAAGTCGCGCTCAGCTTGGAGGACCAGCGCCACCAACTCGTTCAAGGCAAGCCGTGTCCGTTGTGTGGGGCGACAAAACATCCGTGGGCATTGGCTGATGCACCGGATAATCCAGTGCTCACGCGACTCAAACAGGAACGCGCCGGCCACAACGACGCATTGCTTGCGGCTGACAAGGCTGCGGCCGATGCCCAAAAGCAGCAAGCAAATTCCAGCGCTCAGGCGAAAAAACACAGAGAACTGGCCGTGTTGGCGACGGAGCGCGCGCAAAAGGCCGTTACGCAGTGGCGGCAACAAGCCCCCGCGGACTTCGCAGCGGCGGAGCCGACGGATTCAGCAACGAGTACCGCGCTGGCCCAAGCACAAGTTAGCGCGGAAACTGAACTGGAAGTGGCTCAATCAACCGACATTGCTGCGCGAAAGGCGGCAAAATTGCTGACGGAAACTGCCAATAACCTGCATCAGGCTGACCTGAGCTTAGCCAAGGCCAAAGCAGCAGTGCAGGTTCAAGAGCAAAACGTGGTGACTGGGCAAGCGACGCAGGACGCCGAGCAAGTTCGCTTGACAAAGGCCCAAGCCGATGTGGTCGCCAAAGAACAGGCGCTGGCCGCGCTGTGGCGAATTCGACCGGAAATGCTGAATACGGCCCGGGCAACGCCACGCACTGTCAAAGCGCAACTAGTGGCGCTGACCGAGGAGCTAGCCAAATTGCGCCAAGCGCTGACCGCTGCCGAGACTCACAGTGCCAAAATCGCCGTCGAATTGGACAAGGCCAACTACGCAGCCGCGCACGCTGTCAGCCCCTTGCCGCAGTTTCTGGACGATTTTCAGGCTAAGACAGAGCTACATGTGGAGTTGACCAGGCAACGCGCTGGATTGTTGGGGGGCCTGCCGGCCGATGACTGCGAACAGGGGTGGCGTGCCGCCCAACTCGCGGCCCAGACCGCGACGACCGATGCTGGCCAAGCACTGCAGCGGGCCGACAACTTGCTGCACGGCTTGCAGGGGCAATTGACGTCTACGCTTACGCAAATGGCCGAACTGGACATACAACATCAGGAAGCGACGGCAACTTTGGGTCAGGCCTTGACCGCGGCCGACCAAAACCAAGTGGCCGTCGAGCAAGCCTTGGCGCAGGACAGCACCTTGCTCAAGCAGACTCGCGAGCAGCTTCGACAGCTGGACAATCGGTTAGCCGAGGCCCAAGGAGCGGCGAACACGGCGCAACAACAATGCGAGACCCACCAGACCGCTCGGATCGACGAACTCGCAGAGGCGGCGCTAACCGACACGGTCCAGCAGGCCAAGTTGCAGCACGAGGATCTCAGCCGTCGGATGGGGGCGCTACAGCAGAATCTGGACGCCGACGCCAAAATTGCTAGCCGCCGCGCTATCTTGGCGGACCACAAACTGGCGTTTGAGCAGCAGGCTGCCCCGTTCCAGCTGGTGAACGCGCGAATCGGCAGCGCTACAGGCGATAAGCTCCAGCGTTTTGCCCAGAACCTGACTCTGGACTGGCTGGTGCTGATGGCCAACAGGTATTTGGACAAGCTGTCGCGCCGTTACCGCCTGCAGCGGGTGCCCGATGAAGAACTTCAACTGCAAATCATCGATGGCGACCGCGGCGACGAGGTGCGACCGCTGAGTACGCTGTCTGGCGGCGAGGGCTTTCTGGTATCGCTGGCCTTGGCACTGGGGCTGGGGCAATTGGGCAGTCGCGGCAAGACCGGTGGTTTTGACACGCTTTTTATTGACGAGGGCTTTGGCACACTGGACATGGGCACGCTGCAGGCCGCAGTCGGGGCGCTTAAAGAGCTGCGGCATATCGGGTCGCGGGTGGTACTGATTACGCATGTCCAGCAGCTACAAGAACAAATGGACGCCCGAATTAAGGTCGAGCGGCGCAGTTCGGGGTCAAGTGATGTCTTGGTAAGTGGCGCGTAAAAAGTAGGTGACCACTACTATACTCGATCGCCGAAGTCCGGCATGAAATGCCGGACCGCCGATCTCGTGCTTGCTCAGTGGGTCGCCAAGCTCGCGTCTGCTGCGCAGCCGACTCGCGGCTCCGGTCAAAGGTTGATCTCGAATTTGGGTGACCATGCACAGCTGTGCCCCAAATTCACCACCGAAAATCGCCGCGAACCCCGATTTCGGATGCAAATCAAGGAGAAGTGAAGCTCGGAGCGGAGGCGGCCTTCGAGGCCGTTGAGCACCGGACGGGAGCGCCGACGCCGAGTTGCGCCGAAAGCGGGGAATCGCGGGTGCTTGTTCGCCTTGCTCCAACCGGCAGCCTAGTGGCACACTGCGAGGCGTTGCCGGCCTGCGGATCCGTCACCGGCCACGACCCGCCTGATAGCTGCACACCCACAACGTCGCTCGCCTCACTGAGGTCCCATGGCACACAGCAATCTCTACGCTCAACTGCGGCGGTTTGTCCGTCGCCAATTGGGCGCCGCACAGCTTGAGCGGACAACCGGTATCCCGCGAAACGAGTGGTTAGACGCCAGCCGCACTCGTCGGCAACTGCTGGAATTAATGGCAGCACTCGGCACCGCGCCATTGTTGGGTTGCAGCCAATCGCCGCAAGTCACTGGCACGAAAACCACCGACACCACCCCCATCGACACCGCAGTCGACACCGAAGTTGCCGGCAAAACGCCGCCAAACGTAGGCATGATTGCCATCGTTGGCGGCGGTTTGGCAGGGCTTCACTGCGCCCTGCGCCTTTGGCAAGATTACGGAGTGAAATCACTGGTCTATGACGGACAGACCCGGGTTGGCGGTCGTTGCCACACGGACCACGACACCTTCAAGAAGCTCGGCGAAATGCACTGTGAGCTGGGTGGCGAGTTCATCGACAGCAACCACGTAACCATGCGCAAGTTGTGCAAAGATTTTGACCTGCCGCTGCTCGATTACAACGACGATGATCCCAACCTGGACGACAGCTTGTTGGTGGTGCAGGGCAAAGTGTGGTCCGAAAAGAGCCTGCGCTCGGCATGGAAACCGCTAGCGGATGCGATTGCCAAGGCGCAGCAAGCCCTGCCGGGTGGTCTGGCGCCAACCTACGACAAGACACAAGGCGCTGAAACTATTGATAATAAGTCGCTAGCGCAGTGGTTGGATGAAGCCAATGTGACCGGCCCGCTGCGGACTTTGGTCGACGTGACCTATACCAGCGAATTTGGCCTTGATCCCGAGCATCAGAGCGCTTTGAATTTGTTGGATATGGTCGACGCAAGCGCCAGCGGCATCGCGCTGCTCGGCGACAGCGATGAGCGCTACCACCTCAAGGCCGGCAACGAGGCGCTGGTCCTCAAAATGGTGGCTGCGCTGCCCAGTGGCGCGATTCAGTTGGGCCATACCCTGCAAAAAGCCAGCCTTGGGTCTGATGGTCGCGTTGTACTCACCTTCGCTACGGTCGGCGGCAGCAACGTCGAGGTCAAAGCCGACCGCACCGTAATGGCCCTGCCCTTTAGCGCATTGCGCCACGTCGATACCAGTGGTCTGGCGTTGCCTGCGATTAAAGCCAAAAGCATCAACACATTGGCCTACGGCACCAACTCCAAACTGATGGTCGGCTTCAAGTCGCGCGTCTGGCGCAAAGTGGGCAGTAACGGCACCATTCTTACCGATTTGGGTTTTGGAGCGTGCTGGGAAACCAGTACCTTACAGTCCACCACCGATCTTGGCATTTTGACCCAGTACAGCGGCGGCAAAAAGGGCGTCGACGCGGGGCTGGGCTCGGCTGCCAATCAGCGCGACGCTTTTCTCAACCAACTTGACGCGATCATTGCGGGCAGCAAGGTCGCTGCCACGGCAGACGCCGTTCGGATGCATTGGCCGTCGGTGCCTTGGGTCGAGGGCTCCTACAGCTGCTACAAGCCGAGCCACTACACCAGTATTCGCGGCGCCGAAGCAGCGCAAGTGGGCAGCATCCATTTTTGCGGCGAGCACACAGATCTGGCCATGCAGGGCTACTTGGAGGGAGCGGTGGCTTCCGGAGAGCGGGTCGCCGTCGAAATTGCCAAGGGCGTGGGGCTCACCAGCAAGTAGGGGCTCGTACATGAATAAATCATTTATTTACTGTGCCTGTTTGCTTAGTGTGTTGGTCGCAAGCTCGGGTCTTTACAGCCGACTCGCTGCTCCGGTCTTCGCGCAGATTGATCAAGTTGCACTTTTACACGCCCCAGCTTGACGCTTGCTTTGCAGGCGTCGCCATAAATTATTGATCACAATGGTGAATTCGACGACTACCTCTCGAAATTCAAAGTTCTTGCGGGTGCTAGCAGTGGCGGCTGCTCTCGTTATTGGCGCGACGGTGTGGCTGATGACCCACTGGGATCTGCGCGAATTGCGCAATCAACTTGCTGAGAAAGTCGCGAGTTTGGACCGTGGACGCTCGTTGCGTGGACCGCCGCTGATTGGGGTTGGCGCGTCCGCTGCGCCGTTTGTGTGCGTCGTGGCTTGGGATCCGCTGGATGACAAGTCGGTGGCGGTGGTCAAAGCGGTGATCGCCAAAGTGGATTCGCAATCTGATTCGCGTGCGGTGATTTTGCCGGTTCCCGCGGTTGGCGGATTTGACGCAGCGACGATGGCGTATCTGCTCGACCGCGATGGCGCTTTGTTGCCGCTATTGCGCAATGCGGTCCAAGTAGTTGACAGCCAAGCCTTGCGGGCGCAGTGGCAGACAAATCTGGGCGCGACCAAGTGGCATCAATTGGAGGTCGTGGCCCAAGACCGCGACGCCGTGCAAAGCGGTTTGACTTCGCGGCGAGTGGCGGAGGGCCTGGCCCTGCAGGCCGGCGACGTGTTGCTCAATGGTGTTCGCATTCCCGTTGCGACGGCTGCTGACCGTCTGAAGTTCGACCAGGCGTGGCAGGAGCAGCTGACCCGCTATGAAGGCCTGTTAGGTTACCTGAAGGGCAATACTACCGCCGCACAGGAAAAGGCGGCGCGCACCGGCTCGCTACAGCCCTTTGAGATTGAACGCTACCTGCATTGGATCGTGCGCAGCGAACGGCTCAAACAAATTTAGGCTGTGCGCGGCGACGACGCCGGGATAGCGGTTGCCGCACTGGCAACCACAACAATCCGCGTTGTCCGGGTCGCCCGGTCTGTCCTGGCTCGGCCAGCCCCCACAGCGGTTGCATTTCTGGGCCAAAAACGGCACAACGCGGGCCGGTTCGGCGCAGTCCCAGCGCCACTACGCCGCCCGCAGCTTCATGCCATCGCCGCCGACACCACCCCAAGCAGTTGATTTAGTAGCGAATCGTCCGGATCCACTGGAGCGATTTGTTTCTGCTGATCGAATTGCTCGCATCGACCACGTGCTTGCCCACCGTCTGCAATCCGTTGCGGTCGCTTGCGAAGACGTATTTGACCCGCACAACGTTGCCGCTTGCGTGCGCACTTGTGAAGGCTTGGGGCTGATGGACCTGCACTGGATCTTGAATCGCAATGCGCTGCGCCTGACATCGACGGTCGCCAAGTCTGCGGATCAGTGGATGGATTTTTATACCCATCAAGGCACGCCGGCCGCGATTGCGGCGCTAAAAGCCCAAGGCTGTCAAGTTTGGGTCAGCGATTTGCAGGCGACCCAGACGCTAGATGACCTCGAGTTACCCGCCAAAGTGGTGGTCGTCGTCGGCAACGCCAAGTTTGGCATTTCTGAGGCGATGCGCAGTGCGGCTGATCAGCGCTACATTTTGCCAATGCGCGGCATGGTGCAATCGTTCAATCTTTCTGTGGCTCTAGCGCTCACTTTGGCCAATCTGGTGCCGAGGCGACGGCGCGAGTTGGCCCTAGATGGCCAGAGCGGCGACTTGAGCCCCGACCGCCTAGCACGAATTCGTCGTAAGTGGCTCGAATTTGGCGTCGACCGGGCCGATATCGTGCGCCGAGTGTTGGACGCAGAAGCCGACGGCTCGGGCACAGGCCAACCATGAGCTACAGTGGTAGCGCGCCGCCATCACTGCCTGTCAGTCACACGTATCCTGCCGAAACCAAGGCCCTGCTCAGTCTGGCCGGCCCGCTAATTGTGGCCCAACTGGCGCAAATGGCGATGGGCGTAGTGGGCACTTTGGCTGCGGGTCGACTGGGCGTGCGGGTGTTGGCTGCGCAGGCTCTTGGCGCTACCGTGTTCATGCTGGTTTTGATCACCGCCTATGGGGCGATGGCCGGCCTCGATCCGCATGTCGCTCAGGCGATGGGCGCCGGTCAACCTGAGCGAGCGGGTCGGCTCTTTCGCCAAGGCATGTGGCTCGCCGGGTTTGCCGCCTTGCCCATGACAGCGGGGTTGTGGCTGGCGCCGCAAGCCCTGTTGGCGATGGGTCAGGAACCGGAACTGGTGCGCGATACCGCCGCCTACCTCGACATCTGCGCTCTTGGGCTGGCGCCGGCGATGACCTTCGTGATGTGTCGTTCGTTTGCTTCGGCGGTAGGTGCGACTTCCATGGTCATGGTGGTCTCAATTATTGGCAATGTTATTCACGCGGTATTGGCCTTTCGCTGGGCATTTGATGGCGACGGCTCAGCTGCCCACGGGCTGCGCGGCTTAGGCTGGGCGACGGTGGTGTGCCGAGTGGGCATGGCATTGGCCCTGCTGGCTTGGGTTCAGCTCGGGCCGCGATTTCGTCACGTCCGCACGGCTTGGCAATGGCCGCGGTGGCAGTATTTGGCGCCCATTTTACGGTCCGGCCTGCCA
Source organism: Myxococcales bacterium (assembly GCA_009692465.1). Classification (GTDB taxonomy): domain Bacteria; phylum Myxococcota_A; class UBA9042; order UBA9042; family UBA9042; genus SXRM01. The sequence goes on along the minus strand of SHZD01000077.1, from coordinate 529 downwards.
CTAGGCCTGCAATACGGCTTGGAAGTCACAGGATTTGTCCTGATTACTTTATGGATGGGGCTAAAGGGAGCGCCGGTACTGGCCGCCCATGAGGTCGCGCTGTCGGCGGCAGCCATCGCCTTTCAGCTTCCGTTTTCACTGGGTTCGGCGGCAGCGATGCGGATTGGCCATGCGGTCGGGCGCCGCGACCAAGCGGGGATTCGGCGCGCTGGCTGGACTGCCTTTGGCGTGGGCGCCGTGTATTCAATCGCTTCAGGGATTGTCATTCTGATTTGGCGCCAGTGGATTGCTGACCAGTACTTGCCCGACGGCGACCCTGCAGTGCTCGCCTTGGCAGTCCATTTGCTGGCCATAGGCGCGGCTTTTCAACTGGCAGACGGCTTGCAGGCCATCGGTTTCGGAGTTCTGCGTGGTTTGGACGACACGCGGTTGCCGGTGGTGTTCAATGTTTTGGGCTTTGCGCTCCTTGGCCTGCCCCTAGGTTACATCTGCGTTTTTGTACTGCATTGGCACGTTCAATGGTTGTGGT
>SHZD01000076.1 GCA_009692465.1 Myxococcales bacterium | reverse complement strand
CCTCAAGCTGCGCATCACCGAATTCACGGGCCAGACTTTCGTTCGCCAAACTCTGTTGCGGCTTTTTCATGGCGACGTTAGATCGCAACGGCCATGCCATGTCAAGATGCCTGCTGGCAATTTCAAGGTTGTGTAGAATCTTGAGACGCAAGTACGCCTCAGTCGTCAAGCCCCTTGCTCCTTGATCTGCATCCCAAATCGGGGGTCGCGGGGATTTCGATGGGGAATTTGGGACACCATGCACCGTCATTTCGCCTTTGCACGATCTGCGCGTCCACGATCCGCGCAAGCGGCGCCCTGTGCTAGAGTGGCTGGGCGACCGGGCGGTCGCGGCGGCAGCGATGCGTTTGCCTTTTGTCAAGATGCAGGCGTTAGGTAATGATTTCGCGATCATCGACGCAGACCTTTGGCCTGTAGTCGACGGCCCGCTGGCCCGTAGGCTGTGTGACCGCCACCGCGGCATCGGCGCCGACGGCGTGTTGGTGGTCGACGGATCGCCCCGGCAACCGCGCATGCGCGTCATCAACGCCGACGGCTCGCAACCCGAAATGTGCGGCAACGGCCTGTGCTGCGTGGCCAAATGGCTCGGCGACGGCCCGCTGCGCGCCAGCGACACTCTGCAGATCAGCACCGGTGCTGGCCTTTTGCGCTGCGATCTGGGCCGAGATGAACATGGCAAGGTGGTCCAAGTGACGGTGAACATGGGCCAGCCCACGTTCGATCCGCGACTAATTCCGGTGCTGGCCGAAGCGCCGTTGGTGTGCGCGCCGTTTGAAATCGATGGGGTCATCATCGAATTGACCGCACTGGCGATCGGCAACCCTCATGCGGTGACGTTTTCACCGCTCAGCGCCGAGCTTGTACGCCGTCTCGGACCGCTGCTGAGCGCCCACCCTCGCTTTACCGCCCAGGTCAATGCCGAATTTGCCCGCATCGTCGCCCATCCTGCAGGACCGACCGTGGAAGTTGCAGTCTTTGAGCGCGGTTGCGGTTGGACTCAAGCCTGCGGCACCGGCGCAACCGCGACTATCTTGGCTGGGGTGCGCTTGGGTTTGTTGCCGCAAGGACCTGAAATCCCGATTCAACTGCCCGGTGGCTGGCTACACATCGCCGTCAACGCGGCCGGCGAAGCGACCATGCGCGGCTCAGCCACCTATGTCTTTGAAGGTTTTATGGATCCCCATGCACTCATCGTCGCCTAACGCCGGCCAGCCGCCTACCTCGCTCACGGTCCGCCGATTCTGAGCCGACTGCCGCTGGCAGTGGCGCTGATGGTGCTGCTGTGGCCTTCCCTCGCCCTGGCCGTCGGCGCTGACCCCGTCGGTCCAGTGGCGCTGGACTTGGCGCTGGTGTTGGCGGCCGCGCTGCTGGCCGGCCATTGTGCCACCCGGTTGGGGCAGTCGGCCGTGCTGGGTGAACTGCTAGTCGGCGTCGTGGTTGCCCAGCTTGACCTGCCGTGGGTGGCCCGCCTGCGCGACAGTGCGAGCATCGACATGTTGGGGCGACTGGGCGCGCTGTTGTTGCTGTTTGAGGTCGGACTGCAGTCGACAGTCGGCGCCATGCTGCAAGTCGGCCGGCAAGCGCTGGTGGTCGCGGCGGTCGGGGTGGCAGTGCCGTTTGCGCTCGGCTGGGTGGTGGCCCACCAGTTGTTGCCGGCGGGGCCAAACACCGGCGCAGTTGCCCTGTTTTTGGGCGCAACCCTGACCGCCACCTCCGTTGGAATCACTGTGCGGGTGTTTCAGGATCTAGCTTCACTGCAGCGGATCGAGGCCAAAATCATCCTAGGCGCCGCAGTGGTCGACGATGTGCTGGGGCTGATTCTGTTGGCGGTGGTGGTGGCTGTCATCAGCAGTCCGGATGGCCTGCAGCTGGGGTCAGTGGGGTGGATCGTAGCTAAGGCATTGTTATTTCTAGTTTTTTCGCTGGTCGTGGGGGTTTGGGCGACCCCGAAGTTGTTTCAGTGGGCCACGCGGTTGCGCCATCCGTCGACGTTGCTCGCGGTGGGCTTGGCGCTGTGCTTTTTGCTCAGCTGGGCTGCCGACTGGGCGGGTTTGGCGCCGATCGTCGGTGCATTTGCCGCGGGTCTGGTGCTTGAAGACGTCCACAGTGCGCCCTATCGCGCGCGCGGCGAACTGGGGCTGGAACAACTGGTGCGGCCGCTCACGAGCCTATTGGTGCCAGTATTTTTTGTGCAATTGGGCTTGCGCACCGATTTGGCTGCTCTGGGCCATCCGGGCGCGCTGGGTCTGGGTCTGGCGTTGGTGGCGGCGGCGGTGATTGGCAAGCAAGCATGCGCAGGTGTCGTGTGGGGCACAGGACCCGACGGCCGGCAGATCGATCGCTGGCTGGTCGGTCTCGGCATGATTCCACGCGGCGAGGTCGGGCTGATTTTTGCCAGCGTCGGTGCCGGGTTGCAGGTCAACGGCCAGCCGATTGTCGATGCCGGTGCCTACGCCGCGGTCGTGCTGATGGTGGTCGTGACGACCGTGCTCACGCCTCCATTGCTCAAGTGGCGCTTGGGCCGGTCCCAAGCTGGGCCGCCGCCAGACGCCGAACCCGGCGCACCGATCGACTGTCGCAGTCCGGACTAGGCACTTGTGCCCCCTGCCTGCCTCAAGGTCTGCCCCCTGCCTGCCGCAAGGTCTGCCCCCTGCCTGCCGCAAGGTCTGCCCCGTGCCTGCCGCAAGGTCTGCCCCCTGCCTGCCTCAAGGTCTGCCCCGTGCCTGCCGCAAGGTCTGCCCCGTGCCTGCCGCAAGGTCTGCCCCGTGCCTGCCGCAAGGTCTGCCCCGTGCCCGTGGGTCTGGCAGTTTGCGCGCGCGGCGAGCAACCGTCACACTGCAGCCATGAAGCCAAACTGGGCCCAACTGTGGCAACTGCGGGTAAAATGGCCGCCTATGCGCTGGCTGTTGGTGGTGATGACCGGCCTGCTGTGCGTGTTTTGCACCAGCATGGCCCAGCAACGCCGCCCACACACCGCAGTGGCCATCGGCGGCGGCGCCGCTCAGGCCTATCACCGCACCTTCAACTGCGAAGGCCGCCTGAATCACCACGAAGCCCAACGCCAAGTGGGCGGTGGCATCGAAATCGACCACGAATCCGAAGGTGGTTTCTTGCTCGGCGGTAGCGCCAGCGCCCAGCAGGTGCAAGTGCAAGAAGTGTCGGCCACCAATCGGCCGCCCCAAACCGCCATCGCCAGTGAGCCGAGCTACTGGTCGACGGCGCTCGCCGCGCGAGTCGGCTATTCCTTTGGCTGGGGCAGCCTTGACGCTGGGGGGACCGCGTTCCTGGATTTGAAGCATTTTTGGCCGTTCTTGCGCGCTCGCGGCGGGGCTTTGGGCAACGGCTTGTCCGGGGTCGTCCAGATCGGCACCCCGGATGCGCAGTGGGGGGCCACTTTTGCCGCAATTGGCGGTCGCCTCAAGCTCGACCGCGTCACCTTCAGCGCGATGGCTGCCGACCTGTACCGCATTGTGCGATCACACCAAAGGGATGTCGCCGGTTCATTCTTGCCTGAGCGCACGGTGATCGCCGCACTGCGCAACAATGGCGACCCTGCGCTGTTGCTCAACCTCGAAATCGTCGTCGACGAAGGCATCTCGCTGCGCTTGGACGGCGCGCTCACCGACGCTTGGGGGCTGACCGCTTGGCTGGTGTGGACCAAAGAGCCGGAGGGCAGCAGCAGCGCAGGCACGTCGCTAGCGAGCCCGCCTGAAACTGCACCCTTTTCCACCTCGGCGGCGCCCCCTGCGACGCCTCCGCTTGCTGAACCACTGCCGGCGACCGCAACACCTGCGGACGCTGGCGACGGGCGTCCTTAGAGAGCAATCCATAACGGTCCGTTCGGTTCCTAGCCTGCTGGTTTTCTTCAATTACCCACCCTGCCAGCCCAATAGACTGCAGTCATGCGGCTGGCCACGCGAACACCGCAACATTGCTCAAGTTGCCCATCGCTGCAAACCTCGCTAAGTTAACGGCTTGGTTCGGCTGAACGATCGCCTGAACAAAGGACGCCGCCTACAACCGATGTCCCTACAATTTCACGTTAAATTATTCAAATCATGGCCACTGACGCTGGCTGTCGTCGCCATCGCCGCGGGATGCCCGGCGTGCATCGATTCCGAATTTGTAGCGCAAGACGCTGGCTTGACTACAATTGCGCCCATCGATGCCGACAGCGCCAGCGACCAAGCCGCCGACGGCATCGCAACGGACACTGCCACTGGCGAAATCCAGCCGGACACCGCGGTTGAGTCCAGCGATAGCCCGGACACTGCGGCAGACACCGACGACACGGTCGATGCGGCAGTGGAGGTAAAACCTCTTGATATCATTGACGATGCTCCGATCGACACCCAAACGAGCGATGTGGACAGCGCGGCGGTCGCCCTACCGCTTGGCCAAACCTGCACCAGCGACGCCCACTGCGAATCCAAAGAATGCGTAACGGTCACCGGCTCGCCCAACGTGTGCAGCAAGCCCTGTACCGGCGACTGCCCGGCCGGCATGCGTTGCGGTCTCGATATTGCCACCAAGTCGATCACGGTGCCGTATTGCCTGCCGCTGCCCGATGACTTGTGCAAGCCGTGCGTCAACGACAACGACTGCAAGGCCAAAACCTGCGTCCCACTGACCGACACCAAAGAATCGCTGTGCGGCGTCGCCTGCGGCAGCGGCGGCACCTGCCCAGTCGGTTTTGTGTGCCAGGATTTCAAGGCTGGCCAAGTCTGCGTGCCCCAATTGAGCACCTGCACCTGTGCGAGCAGCAACGTCGGCCAAGCGTGGTCGTGTCAGACCGCCACTCCGGTCGGCAAGTGCATTGGCGCCCAAGTGTGCGAGGCCAACGGCTGGACGCCCTGTTCGGCACCGTTGCCGATTCCCGAACTGTGCGACAGCATCGACAACGATTGCAATGGCTTGACCGATGAATCCTACACCGCGCTGGGGACCTCGTGCGGGTTGGGGGCCTGCGTCGGCGGCAAGTTGGGCTGCTCGGATAGCAAAAAGGGCCTGATTTGCTCCACCGAAAAGAAGAAACCGGTCAAAGACATCTGCAACAATGGCGTAGACGACAACTGCGACGGCAAAACCGACGAAGGCTGCCCGCCCAAAGACAGCGACAAGGACGGCAGCCCCGACTTGAGCGACTGCGCGCCGTACTTGAGCGAAGTCCATCCCAAGGCTACGGAAAAATGTTGTGGATCTATTGCCCTTTCCGCCCAGCCGACCCTGATTGCCGTCAGCGATGCCAGCAAAGGCTGCGACCTCAATTGCGACGGCAAAGTGTTGCAGTGTGCCTCCGCCGATGTCGATAAGGATGGTTTTGCCACTCCCGCCGACTGCAACGACAGCGAATCGTCGATCAACCCCGATGGCAAAGACAAGTGCGGCGACGGCATCGATCAGGATTGCAAGGACGGCGATGCCGTGTGCACCGCCCAAAACGATCAGGACAAAGATGGTTGGCCGGTGCCGTTTGACTGCGAGGACTCGACCGAAAAAATTTCGCCTAGTGTCAAAGAGTTGTGCAACGCCATCGACGACAATTGCGACGGGGTCACCGACAATGGCAACCCTGAAGGCGGAGGCCCGTGTGGTTCAGCGGCGGGCGCGTGCAAAGCCGGCACTTTGGTGTGCACTTTGGAAGGCGCCAAGAAAGCGGTGGCCTGCATCGACGCGGTGGCCGGCGAAGCGGAGACCTGCAACTTGCTCGACGACAATTGCGACGGCAAAACTGATGAAAACTTTGTCGATTTGGGCCTAGGCACCAACTGCGACACCGACGACAGCGATTTTTGCAGCAATGGCATCAAGTCGTGCCAAGCGGACGGGCTGTCGCTGACCTGCGCAGCGGAAAAAGTCTACGATATTGTAGAGTCTTGCAAGTCGCCCGGTCAGGGCAACAACGTCGATGAGGACTGCGACGGCAGCACCGACGAAACCTGCTACGGCACCGACTTGGACGGCGACGGCAGCGTGGCGCCAGAAGACTGTAACCCATTAGATTCAGGCTACTCGTCCAAGATCAAAGCGGAGCCGTGCTGCAATCCGGCGCTGGGCTCCGGGCCCGATGCGCTTGCCAAGTGCGACAAGAATTGCGACGGCCAGATCAACCCCTGCGACAGCGCGGACAAGGACATGGACGGCTTTGTGGCCGACGATTGCGAAACGCAAGACCCGGCCAGTTACCCGAGCGCGCCGGAAAAATGCGGCGACGGCATCGATCAGGATTGCGACGGCGTCGACACCGACTGCGGGGCGATCAACGACGATGACGGCGACGGCTACGCCAACACCGTGGACTGCAAACAGTTAGACAAGGACGTATTCCCCGGCAACCCGGAGATTTGCAACGGCAAAGATGACGACTGCAACGGCGCGACCGACGATGGCAATCCCGGCGGCGGCGCTGCTTGTGGTTCGGGCGTCGGCGCCTGCCAGCCTGGCGTCACGGTGTGCACCAAAGTCTCGTTCCAAGCGCAAGTGCTGTGTGTGCCGAAAAAGGGTCCACAACCCGAGTTGTGCAATGGGCTGGACGACAATTGCAACGGCAAAACCGATGAAGTCTTTAGCAAATTGGGCAAGGCCTGTGACGGCGCCGACGCCGATGGCTGCGAAAATGGCACTTGGATTTGCCAAGCGGACTTCAAAAAAGAAGAGTGTACTAACGAGAGTGTTTCGGACTTGTACGAGCTATGCAACGGCCTAGACGACAACTGCGACGGCAAAACCGACGAACAATTGGCGTATTTGGGCAAGCCAGTTGGCAGCGATTGCGACGGCTACGGCCAGTGCGGCGCCGGCAAGGTGGTGTGCTCGCCAGAGCTGCAAGTTCCTGTTTGTTCAACAGATTACTACGGAACGACCCCGCAATCGCTGGCCGAAACCTGCAATAATCAAGACGACGATTGTGACGGCCAAACCGACGAAGAACAGGCGTTTGCCGGCAAGAAATTGAGCGAAACGTGTACCGGCGCGGGCGCGTGTGCCACCGCTAGCGGCAAAGTCGAGTGTGGCCCGGCGGGCAAGGCCATCTGCAGCACCATGCAAGGGGGCAGCAAGTTTGCTGGTTCCAACGAGTTGTGCGACGGCATCGACAACGACTGCGATGGCCACGCCGACGAAGGGCTGGGCGTCGCCCAATCGACCTGCAAGAAGACCGGGGTGTGCAACCAAGCCAACGTCAACGCCAAGTGCGCGCAAGGCAAGTGGGATTGCGCCTACAACGGCGTGGTGGGCTACCAAGCGGACAAGGAATACAGCTGCGACGCGCTCGACAACGACTGCGACGGCAACACCGACGAAGACTTTGAAATCGGCTTGGCCTGCGACGGCACCGACAGCGACAGTTGCAAGAACGGCACTTGGGTCTGCTCGATCGACAAGGGCGGCAAAGACTGTTTCAACGAATCCAAGGTCGATCTGGTCGAGTTGTGCAACGGCAAAGACGACGACTGCGACGGCCAAACCGACGAAGGCTTTGAGATCGGCGTGCCCTGCGACGGCCCCGACCAAGACAAATGCAAGAACGGCATCATCGTGTGCACCGGCGGCGGCAAGGGCGTGACCTGCGGCGACGAAATTAAGAAGGACATCGTCGAGACTTGCAACGACCAAGACGACAACTGCGACGGTCAAACCGACGAAACCTTTACTTTTGGTGCCGACAAGGCCGCGCTGGGCAGCCCCTGCGATGGCGCCGACAGCGACAAGTGCAAGAACGGCACCGTCGCCTGCGCTGCCGACGGTAATGTCGCGGTATGCGGAGCGGAAACCAAGGAAAATATTGCTGAAGTCTGCAACGGTCTGGACGACAACTGCGAAGGCAAGATCGACGAGTTGCAGACGTACCAGGGCAAGCCGCTCGACGGCACCTGCACCGGCACCGGCGCGTGTGGCGCGGGTACGGTCGTCTGTTCGCCGGTGACATTCAAGGCCACCTGTTCATCCAACCCCGACGCCTTCTTGATCTTTAATGGTCAGGAACTGTGCGACGGCTTGGACAACGACTGCAACGGCAAAATCGACGACAACTTGAGCTACAACGACGTCGCGCTGGGCGGCAATTGTCCACCAGTGGGCGAATGTGGCGCGGGCAAAGTCCAGTGCGGCAGCACCAAGCAAGTGGTGTGCAGCAGCCAAAAGGGCGGCGGCAATGACCAAAGCAAGTTGGAAGGCTGCGACGGCAAGGACAACGACTGCGACGGCAAGACCGATGAAGACCTGACGGTGGTCGATTCGACCTGCAAGAAAGCCGGCGTCTGCGCCAACGACAAGCTGATCGCGGTGTGCGCCAACAACAAGTGGAGCTGCGACTACAGCCAAGTGCCCGGCTACAGCGAAACCGAGCTGTGCGACGGCTTGGACAACAACTGCGACGGCAAGATCGACGAAGGGTTTGACATCGCGGCGCCGTGCGACGGCCCCGACAGTGACTCGTGCAAGACCGGATCGTGGACCTGTAAACCCGACGGCAAGGACCACCAGTGCACCAACGAAGAAGAGCTCGATAAACCGGAAGTGTGCGATGGCAAAGACAATAACTGCGACGGCAAGACCGACGAGGGCTTTACCTACGGCACCGCCAAAATTGCATTGGGCGCGTTCTGCGACGGTCAGGGCATTTGTGGCAGTGGCAAGGTGATCTGCGGCAAGAACTTGACTGCAACCTGCAGCACCGATCCCGACGGCACCACTCCGCAGGGCAAAGAAGAGGTGTGCAACACCTTGGACGACGACTGCGATGGCACTGCCGATGACGGGCTCAAGTACGGCGGCTTGGCGGTCGGCGCCCCGTGCTCGGGCGTTGGCGAATGTGGCAACGGCATCGTGGTCTGCAACGCCAAATTGGCGGCCGTGTGCTCTACCAACCCCGATGGACCCGACTTTGACCTCAACGCCGAATTGTGCAATCTCAAGGACGACGACTGCGATGGCCTAACCGACGAGGAATTAGACCAAAAGAAGTCGACTTGCAACCAGCTGGGCGTGTGCGCCACCGCGCTCAAGGCGGTGTGCAACAAGGGTTCGTGGAAGTGTTCGTACGATGCCGCGGCCGGGTTTGAGTTCAAAGAGAGCCTGTGCGATGACGTCGACAATGACTGCAATGGGGTCACCGACGATCCCTATCCGACTAAAGGCAAGGCCTGCGACGGCGGCGACGCCGATTTGTGCAAGAACGGCGCGTTTTTGTGCACGGCCAGCAAGGCCGACGTCGAGTGCATCGAGTCCGGTCCCGGCGGCGCCAGCGCCGAAATCTGCGACGGCAAGGACAACGACTGCAATGGCCAGACCGACGAACAGTTCACGACGTTAGGTCAGGCCTGCGACGGTCCCGACGGCGACCTGTGCCCCAACGGCGTGCTGGTGTGCAGCGGCAACGGCCAAAGCGTAGTGTGCGGCACCGAGTTCATTTTGGACCTCAAAGAAATCTGCGACAACCAAGACAACAACTGCAATGGCAAGACCGACGAGGGCTTGCTGTTGGGCGACAAATGCGACGGCAGCGACAGCGACAAATGCGCCAACGGCACCTGGGCGTGTGGCGGCGGCGGCAAGGTGGTGTGCGAAAACGAATCCAAGAGCAACATCACCGAAATTTGCAACAACATCGACGACGACTGCAATGGTCAAACCGATGAAACTTTTGGCCAAAAGAACCAGAAGTGTGATGTGGCGACCGACATTGACGACTGCGCAACCGGTTCGTACCAATGCACGCCGCAAGGGGCGCTGGCCTGCATCGGCGACATCGCCTGTTCGGGCGGTACTCCTTGCAAAAAATCAGCCAGCATCAGCCAGTTGGACCAGTGCATCTGTGGCACCCAGACCTGTTCCGTCGACCAAGGCGACCAGTGCGGCGGCGACAACAAGTGCACCTGCAAAAGTGGCGCATCGTGCTCGGCGCCCAAGAAGTGTTCGTCCACAGGCTGTAAGTAGCGATGAAGTGGCGCTTTTTGACGGTGGCGCTCGGTGTTTGGCTGGCCAGCGGTTGCAAGAATGCTGCATCGCCGTCCCCGGCCGACGCGGCCGTTGGCGCTCAGCCCCCCATCGCTAAAAGTCCAGCGCCAACTGGGGTCGTCAAAACCAGCGCCGCTGTTGGTGTTGCGGCCGCGCCCATCGAAGCAGAACCTTATGCGCTGCCTGCCGGACAGACCCTAGGCGATGCGCTGCCGCCGCTGCCTGCGCCGGCTGCGGTACTGGGCGGCGGTGGTGGTGGCGGCCCAGCCTTGCTGCAAGCGAAAACGGGTTGCGCAGCCGATGCCGCCGACGATTTTACCCTAGCCAAGCGCCTTGAAGTCGCGTTTGCGCCGGCTAAGGCCGGTGAACCGGCCCAAGTCCTAGAGACATGTTTGCTGCAAAAGACGAGCGATCGGCAGGACAAAGTCGCCGACACCGGCAAGGCGTTTACGGTGGTGGCGGCGTTCGCCGACGACAGCCGGGTGGCCCATACCTTTGAACCGCTGGCCAGACCCCCGCAAACCTTGCCAGCCGAACGGCGCAAATCGGGCCACGAAGGCGGCGGTTGGGCCACCATTATCGCCACTGGCGACCCGGAACGGCCGATTTTAGCGCTGATTTCTGGGCGGTTTTACGATGGAGCCGTCGGCGAAGAAGTGCATTTTGTCCGCCAAGCGCGGTTGCTGCGCAAAGGCCCAAGCGGCTGGCAATGGCACGATTTTGCCAAGCGGACCCATACCAGCATCGATGACGACCACCTGCGCGGGCTGTGTGCTGGCAAGGCCGATGCGGCGGCGGCGGACCGTGCGGCTGGCGCTTTGCCGGCAGCCTGCGACCACCTGCAGGTGCGCGACGGCGCGGCCGCCAAAGCCGAGGCGCGGTTGGCGGTGCGCAAGAAGCGTTTAGCCGGCACGGCGGGCGGGACGGCGGCCACCGATGGCGATCCGCAGTCCATTTGGCTGCGCGATGCGCGGGCGGCGTTGGCCAAGGGTGACTTCGGCCAAGCGATTGAAACGGCGTTGTTGGTGGACGTGGTGTGTGGTGAGGCGGTGGGCGAGGCGCATTCACTGATCAAGGACGCGCTGGCGGCCCAAAACATCGAACCGCAGCGGCCGCAACCGGCGCAAACCAGCAACGACTTGTGTGAGCCGTTGCCCGACAAGCCGGCCCCCAAGCGACCGCGCGAGGCCGCAACCAAGGGCAAGCCCGACAAGGCGGGTGCCAGCGCCGATCCGCCGCCGTGAACGATCGGGCCAGTTCTGCGTCCAACGCTGGCAGCGGCCCCCAATTCGGTCGTGGCGCAAGCAGCATTGTCTACAGGTGGTTGCCGTGAATTTCGCAAGCCGTATTCTTCAAGCTGTGATAATTGCTGGATTAATCGCTGGGCTACTCGCCGCATGCGAGCGGCAACAACCCGAAGTGGCAATTGCCACCGATGTCGCATTGGCGCTGGCTCCACCGCAGGCACTGCTCCAGGGCCCCGAAGAAGCGCAGGTGGTGTTTCAACAGGGGCCCCCGCCGCCCGCCAAGGTCAAGCCCAGGGCCAAGCCGCCCGAACCGGCCAAACCCGACGCCGGTCGGCCGCCAGTCGTCGCACCAGCCAAAATCGAGCCACCCAAGGGTATAACTCTGCCCAGTGGCGGTGAGGGGTCGGTGGCAGGCAGTGGCGGTCGGCCCGCAGTGGCGACGCCGCCAGTCGCGGAACCCCCGCCCAAACCCGCGGCACCACCGGCGTTGTCGCGGCCGCCACCTGTGCGCATTTCCTCGCTGCCGCCCGGTAATTTTGATGCCGGCACCGCGCAAGCTTTTCGCGAGATCGCGGTTTCGACCGGCGGCAGCGTATTGGCGGCGGCGACGGCGGGTGCGCTACCTGGTGCCATTACCCGCCTGCTCGGGACCCTGACCGAAGTGCCTGACCTGGATCTGGTGTTCTTGATCGATACCACCGGATCAATGAACAATGATCTCAAGGCGATGCGCGGAGCGGCGGCCGGAATGCTGGCCACGGCGTTCGCCCGCACTGGCAAGACGCGGGTCGGGGTGGTGTATTACAAGGACAAGACCACAGGCTGCGACTACGTGACGCGGATTGAATCGGCGCTGAGCGAAGACAAGGGTGACACCGCGGCCGCACTGGCCCGAGCCAAGGTTGATTGCGGCGGCGACGAGCCTGAGCACGTGTATGCCGGCATTCACCGCGCCGCGACTGGCATGACGTGGCGGCCTGAAGCGATCAAACTCATTGTGTTGATTGGCGATGCCCCACCCCACGACGATTATGCGGATGTGACGCGCGGCATGGCGATCGGGGCGGCCAAGTCGCGGGGGATTTCCGTTACATCGATTACGGTGGCCAAGGATTAGCTTTGATTGCGCACCCTTGCAGCGGCCAACGGCGGGTAGGTCGGCACAGACGCAAGCTTGCAACCCAGCAGACAGCAAGTCGGCTCAGCAAGTGAATGGCCGACTCGGTGCCAAGCCCGTGCCAACCCCGCGCCAAGCCCGTGCCAAGCCCGTGCCAACCCCGCGCCAAGCCCGTGCCAACCCCGCGCCAAGCCCGCGCCAACCCCGTGCCAAGCCCGTGCCAAGCCCGTGCCAAGCCCTCCGTTGGCGATCAACCCCCAGTGGGAAAAATCACCATCCATACGCTGGTTATTACGTAATCCATAATCAATACAACGACTGAGGAGGTCACCACTGTCGAAGTCGTGGCCAAGCCGACCCCGCGCGAACCACCGGTGGCCCAAAAGCCCTTGTAGGCCGCGATGGCGCCGATGATCGCCCCAAAGGCGGTACCCTTGACCACCGAACAGGCGATGTCGGCGGGGTCGATCCACTCGTAAATGCGCGAAAAAAAGGAGGCGTGGTCGACTCCCAACAGCGAGCGGCACACCAAATAGGCGCCGCCCAAACCTATGGCATTAAATGACATTGTCAGTAGCGGCATCATCAAAGTACAGGCGATCACCCGCGGCGCAATGAGGTAATGCAGCGGATCGACGGCCATCGTCTCCAAGGCGTCGATTTGTTCGGTGACGCGCATGGTGCCCAGTTCGGTCGTCATCGCCGAGCCGACGCGGCCGGCGACCATTAGCGCCCCCATGGTCGGTGCCAGTTCCAGGATCAATGCCAGCGCCACCGAGCCGCCGATTAAGCTTTTGGCCTTGAAAATGGAAAATGCGACGCTGGTTTGGATCGCGAACACCGCGCCGGTAAAGGCCCCGGTTAGCAAAATGATGCCGAGCGAGCCGACGCCGACAAACTCCATCTGCTGCAGATAGACGGCCACCCGCAGCGGCCGCCTGGGAGCCCGCCACACCGCTGTGCCGGTAAAAATCAGAAGATCGCCAACGGCTTGCAATCCGCGCACTGGCACCAATGCGGTGTCCACAAGCCAATCCGCCGCCAAGACGGCGACGCTGGGCGGGGCGGGAACGGGTTCGGCGGCGCTCATAGGCTACGGACGCGCGGAGGCGCGGTGACGCAAGCTTAGTCGCTGCAGGCCAGCGCGGAAGTTTTTGGTTGTTTTGCGTCGTGCGGTCCAGAAACTTACGGCGACAAGACCGCCAAATCTCCGCCGGAATCCGGATGCCGCTGCTTGCGCTTGACCTCCTTTGGGCAAATACGGTCTCTTCGGTGGACTTGCCTTGGTTCGTCAGATCAGAGGGGGGCTTTGTTCATGTCATCGATTATGTTGCATTTTTATCGGCAACCCCACCGGACCTGGGGCTAGGGATCGCCGCCCAAAGTCGACGTCAGCCCTAGGTCAAGCGCCAGTCGCGCCGTGCGCACCGCTGCCGCGAAGGTGTACAGCGGAAACCGCACCGCCTTGGCTTGCTGGCCTAGCAGCGCGAGCCTTGTCTGCGTCGCCAGGTCCTCTCGCGCCTGAGCGTGTGCGCCGCAGATGCGCTGGTAGGCCTGCACGTAGGCCTCGGCCAGAGCCAGGGTGTCGGCGTGGACCGCCAGTTTCTTGCGCCTGCGGTCGTGCGGTTGCCGCACCGCAGCAGGCTTGGGCCGCTGGGCCAACATAGCGGCCTTGGCCTCGTCTGTTAGCGGTGGCGACTTCGGCGGCACTGGTGGCGGCACCGACCGTTTTCCTGCGTGTGATTGCTCAGCAATTTCATACTTCTGAGCAGTCCCCCCCTCTGAGAAACGCACCATCGCGCCGGCGGCAATCGCTTGGTACTTGGCCCGAATTTCGGACTCGGGCAGGTCGCTCCAACACGGCAGGACCGAGAGCTTGACCACTGGTGTTGTGGTGTACGCTTCGTCAGCGTTGGGGCCGTCCTTGCGGCGCTTGTCGAGAGTGTGCTGGTGCTGGTCGAAGTGACGCCCGACCACCAGTTCACCGTACATGAGCGCGCGGTTGGTGTTGGCTCCTGGCCAGTTATCCAACGTCCATTGCTCGCCGGTCTTCATGGCCTGGCCCATAATGTAGCAGACCCGGTCGGGCAGGGCCTTGTCACCTGGCAGGATTGGCCGCACGTCGCACCGACCGGCAAAGACGGGGCCGTAGCGGCCGAGGACGCGGTTCGCGTAGCGGGCCATGGCCGCGTGGACTGCGCAAAGGAAGTCCGCCATCGCATCGGGGTCGGCGGCGCCGTAGATCGCGTGGTAGTGATTGCTCATCGCAAAATAGGCGTAGACCTTAACGCCGTACTTTGCTTGCGCTCTGGCGATGATGGCGTGGAACGCCGGGCCGACTTCGGGGTTGGCGACCGGGTCTAACAAGTACGCGCCCGCTACGGTGCGGGTGCTGACTTCGAAGAGTAGCGACGGGTAATAGTAACGGATCGACACGGTGACCTTCGGCGCGGCGACGTGCGCGCTTGCAAGGGTTATCGAGTCGGCGCGGTAAAAAGCCGCAGGTCAGGGCGAAAATAGTTCATCGCGGAGCTGTTCATCTGCACTTCGTGGCGCAGTTGCTGCGTAATTTCATGCGTCTGAACAATGGTAGGGTCCGTTCGTTCCGTGATCACTCCAGCGGCGGGCGGTACGAGCTGGGACAGAAGAGCGTGGGTGAACCTCCGATTTCTCTCAACCCGGGGCGCTGTCAGGGCAAATCCGCCGCCAGACACCGTAGTTCTGATGTGATTTCGCGACTGAACAAGGGCAGGGTCCCTGGCGCGGCGGCGACCAAGGAGTGCTTTTCGCGACCATCGTGCAAACGCACCCCGTCGACCGCCCGCGAGGATGTGGTCGCCCAAGAAGTGGCCCAGTCTTTGCGGTTCCTAGGCTAGGTCTACCCTTCTAACGACGACCCCGCCTTTCGCAAGCAACCGGGCTTTCCCAAATGGAGTGACGCTGAGATTTTGCAGCTGCCGGATCCGCAATGGATGACCGCGTGCCCCAATCTGCGGCGGGGCGCGTTGCTCCGGCATTTTGGGCCACCGGTGCAGGCCTAGGAACTGCCCCAGAACACGACACGGTGGGGCGGATAGCAGCACCGGCCGCCCTCGCCCCTTCTGGCCGGCCCCACTGCCGCCGTAGCCGATAAAAACTTCAAGCGCATTTTCTCCCTGTATTTCCGCGCCAGCATTCGCCTTGGTCCGACGTCGATAACGGCCGGCCAACCTGCGCCGTCGCCAACTGGGCCGAGGCCGCTAATTCGAAGCAGGCTGCTTCATGGCGGCACTGCCGGGGATCGCCCAAGCCTGTGCCGTCTAGCACGAATTTCCCAAGCGGATCGTCACCTGCGATCGGTTCTGCGTCGGTGGCTTGCCCACTTTGCTGCCAGAGTTGTATCGGCTTCAAAACCGGTCGGTCTCCTAGTTGTGGATAGTCATCGAAACAATTCAATGCCGAATCGGCAAGTTGCCCGCACCGGCTGCCCGTTGCTTTTGCCGCCGGTGTCTGGCAATTACTCTTGGTGGTCGAGCGTGAAATTTTACCAGTGCGGGGTTTGTTCATGCGATACAGCGTCCTGCTTGGTCTATCGCTAGTTACGGTTCTTAGCGCTTTCTCGGCGGAGGCGCAAGAGGCTCCGGCCAATTCCGAACCGGCAGCGTCGGCCCCTGACGGCAGCAGGTTTCGCTTTGGCATCAATGCCACAACTGGGCGGGAAACCGTTGCGGATTCCGCGGCGACGGTCTCAGGATCCATGTATGGGCTTGATGTGCGTCTGGGTTGGCAGATTAGCAATCTGATTGCCATTTATGCGCAACCGCACTTGTCGCTGGGCTCGCTGAGCGGCTCAGTCGGCGGCGCAGCGGTGTCGGGCCTGACCGGTACTCTAACCGCGACCTTAATGGCAGAGGCCACGATCGTCGACCGGCTTTTTGGTGCTGCGGGCGTTGGCTACGGAATCCTCAACAACCCATCGGGTTTCACCTTTGAGGTCAGGGCCGGCTTCTACCCTCTGATGGGCCGCCCAGGCACCGGCCCTCGCCGCAAGGGTCTCATGGTCGGGGTGGACTATCGCGCGGTCTCCACCGCTGTCGCCACTGGCGTGCTGATTATGGGCTGTATCGGTTATGAGGCCTATTAGGTATGAACGTAGGCACCCTTTGTTCAACATCGTTGATTTAGACGGTTTTCGGAGGCAAGACCGAAAAATCTCCAGGTGGGTCCGGATTTGGCCGCCCAGCTCAACGCTTTAGTTGCCAATGCGGATTACCCTAAGGCCTTGCGCGCCCGCCACGGTCAGCTATTTTGGCCGTCGTGCCACCCAACCGCCCGCCACCACCGCTTCCGTCCACCTGGCCGCCCTCGACCCTGCAGTTGCCCGTCACGTTGCCGGTAGCGCAAAAGGGCCACGTGTACCTGGTCGGTGCCGGTCCCGGTTCGGTGGACTTGATCACGCTGCGCGGGTGGTCGCTGTTGCAAACCGCCGATGTCGCAGTGGTCGATGCGCTGGCCGATCCGGCTTTGTTCCAGCATCTGCCGCTGCACATCATCGATGCCGGCAAGCGCGCGGGCAATCATGGCCTGCAGCAAGCGCAAATCCACGAAAAACTGATCGAACTGGCCCACCAAGGTCTGGCTGTGGTCCGGCTGAAGGGCGGTGATCCGTTCGTGCTCGGCCGCGGCAGCGAAGAGGCGTTAGCGTTGGCGCAGGCGGGCGTGCCGTGCGAGGTCGTTCCCGGAGTATCGAGCGCTCTGGCCGCTCCGACGCTGGCTGGAATTGCCCTGACCCACCGCGGTGTGGCCGAAGGATTTTCGGTGGTGTCGGCGCATGTTGGCGATGGCCGGCCGCCGTTTGGGCCCTATCACGAGCGCTTGACGCTAGTGGTGGTCATGGGCGTAGCCAATCGAGAGCAGTGGCTGCCACAGTTGCTTGCATTGGGGTATCCGCCGCAGTTGCCGATGGCGTGGATCACTTGGGCAGCGCGGGCTGAGCAGACCGTGTTGCGCACCACTCTTGGCGCCTGTCTGAGCGACGCTCGCAGCGCCGGACTGCGCAGTCCGTCGATTGCTGTGATTGGGCCGGTGGCGGCGATGGGCCAGCCGGCGATCGGCCAGTTGTGAGCGAATTCGCCCAAGGTCTTGCCGTATTCTTGCGCCTGCGCGGTCGCCAAGTGCTGGTGGTCGGCGGCGGCGCAGTGGCGGCGGCCAAAGTGCTCAAGTTGCAAGCGTGCGGGGCCAAAGTGGCGGTGGTGGCCCCCAAGCTGAGCCCAGAGTTAGCCCAGTCCGCGCAGGCCAACCACATCGAATGGATCCCGCGCGAGTTTGTGGCCACCGATGTCGCCGATTGCTATTTTGTGATCGCCGCTACGGGTATTCCCGCAGCCGATGGTCAAGTTTTCGCGGCCTGTGAGGCGCAAGCCACCTTGTGCAATGCCGCCGACGATCCGGCTGCGTGCAGTGCATTCTTGCTGGCCCAGCGCAGCACGGGTGCGGTCACCATTGCGGCTGGCACTGGTGGGGCGGCGCCCGGTCTGGCAGGGCGCCTCGCCGATGAAGCACTGGCCGGCTTGCCTGTCGATGTCGGTGCATTGGTGGCGGCGTACGCGCAGGTCCGCCAGATTCAACTGTCTGTATTTACTGGAAATGGCGAAAACGGCCAGGCCCGCACTCGTGGATTGCGGCGGTTGGCGCGGCAGCCGTGGCCGACCTTGCGCAGCGATGTGCAGCAACTGGCGGCGGGGGTGCGGGCCCAAATCGAAGAAGAACTGGACCGAGGCGATGACGGCAGTGACGCCTGACCAACCAAAGAACCTGACCAAACAGGGCTGACCAAACATGGCTAGCGAAAAACCGCGCCGCGCGCTAACTTGGGCCTACGGTCATTGTTGCCGACTGCCGCCGACGCCCACAGGCGTCACCCGAGGTTGCCGATGAAAATCAAGACGGTTATAGCCCACGGTTTGGCGCTGACCGCGAGCCTTGTGGTGCTGGCAGCCTGTGGTGGCACCGGTGCTGGCTACGTCGTCGACAACCCCAAACCGCCTCCGCCCAAAGTAGAGCCGGAAGTGGCAACCAACCCGGATGCCTTCCGCGACCACCGCGGCGAGCGAGTCAAGATCGGCGGCAAGTTTCGCCTGTCCGCCAAGCCAATTGCGGTCGAAGGGGCCGAATTCGTCATTGCGTTGCTCAAGGTCGACTGGTCGACGATGACCGCTCCATCGGGCAAAGAAATCAAGGAGGGGACGGCGCAACTGACTATTACTAAAGGTGAAGAGTCCGTATCGGCCTTGGTTGCGCAGGGCGATTTCAAACGGGCGTTTGGCTATCGCGTTGGCGCCGTGGCTGCCGGCGAGCAGTACAACAAGCAGCGCATGACCTACGATCCGTGGGTGGAGTTGATCGTTACGGCCGAAGAATAATCCACTGTTAGAAGAATAATCCACCAATTGTATAGACTTGGCGCAATGTGCGGCGGTGCAATCGCCAGCAACTGAGCAGGGCCGCGCCAGCAACTGAGCAGGGCCGGTAGGGCAGCGCTGCCGGAGCAGCATGACGAGCAGTATGACCATCGAACGCTTGCGCAGCTTGTCCGGCATCAAGCCCACCGGCCAGCCACACTGGGGCAATTACTTCGGGATGATTCGGCCGGCCCTCGAACTGGCGGTGGATCATCAAGCTATGTATTTTATTGCGGATTACCACGCATTAACCAGCGTCAAGGACCCCAAAGCGCTGCGTCAGGATTCGCTGGGCATTGCGGCGACGATGCTGGCGTGCGGTCTGGATCCCGCGCAAACCCTACTATGGCGCCAAAGCGATGTACCCCAAGTGCTTGAACTCACGTGGGTGTTGAGCTGTGCCACCAGTCTTGGCCTGCTTGAGCGCGCCCATTCGGTCAAGGATGCCCGCAGCAAGGACAAGGACCTCAATCACGGGGTGTACACCTATCCGGTGCTGATGGCCGCCGACATTTTGCTGTACGATACCGATGTGGTGCCGGTCGGTCGCGATCAAAGGCAGCACTTGGAAATGGCCCGCGACATGGCTACTTTTGTCAATGTGGCGTGGCTGGGTCATGCTGCTGGCGGCACGGTCGATGACAACGCGCGCTGGGACAACAAGAGCCTCAAGCTGCCGCGGGCGCTGGTGCGCGCCGAGGTGGCGGTGGTGCCGGGTCTGGATGGGCAGAAAATGTCCAAATCGTATGGCAACTCCATCGCGGTGTTTGCACCGGCCAAAGAGCTTAAGCAGCGCGTGATGGCCATTGTGACCGACAGTGCTCCGCTGGAACTGCCAAAAAATCCAGACACTTGCAATGTTTTTGCCTTGTACAAGTTGTTTGCGACCGCCGACCAACTGGGGCAGTTGCGGGCCAATTACGCGGGCGGCAATTACGGCTACGGTCACGCCAAATTGGCCCTTTTGGCGTTGGCCGAGGCCCACTTTGCGCCGCTTCGCGAACGCTACCAGCAGCTCATCGCTAAACCCGATGATCTGGAAGACATCTTGCGCGACGGTGCCCAGCGCGCCCGCGCCATTGCCGCGCCGGTAGTCGATCGCATTCGCAGCGCCGTGGGCCTGCCGGCTCACCCCCAGTGGCCTGCTTAGTCAACTAAAGGGACTGTTTAGTCAACTTCAAGGAACTGCCTAGGCATCCGCAGTCATGCGCAACCGCACTAAACCCCTAGCCTAAACGCCCAACCTCAACACCCATTCTCAACACCCATTCTCAACACCCAGCCCAAGGATCCGTTGTGTCTCGTCCTAGTGACGTCGAAATTCTGCCTCCCGACCCCGATTGGCAGCCGCCATCGGGCGTCCCAGCCGTCGTCTATGAGGTCGAGTCCTCGCCGCTAGGGGTGGGTAACGATGTCAAACAAACGCGCGCGTCAGCGCTGCCGTCCAGTTTTCGCGATCCCATCACCGGCGCGGCCAAAATCGGCGACCCGCGAGTGTTGGGGCGCCTGCTCAAGATGGGTTGGCGCATCGGCCTAGTGCTCGCTGTCGTCGTCTTTTTGGTGTGGGCGCTCAAGCCCTTTGGTCCGCAGACCCTGCCGGTTATCGTCGACTGGCTGCGCGACCATGCGGCGCTCGGGCGCGGGTTGGTGGTGCTGACGGTGGCGGCCGGGGTGCCCTTTTTCGTGCCGGTGGGGCCGACGGCGTTTATCCCCGGTTACTTGTGGGGTACCGCCGAGGGCGTTGGCTTGACGCTGCTCGGTGCCACTATGGGCGGCTTAATCAACTTTGAGCTGTCGCGCCGCTACATTGGTCCGCACGTGCTGGCGTGGGCGCGCACCAACAAGCTGGCTAGTGTGCTCAGCGATACCATCAACGCGCGCGGTATTCGGGTGATTTTCGGCATGCGCCTGTCGCCACTGATGCCGTTTGGGCTGCTCGCCTACTTGTCGGGTCTGGTCGCCGTGCCGCGCTGGGCCTTTGCGGTGGCGGTGACTGTGGGCGGGACGCCGTGGACCAGTGTGTATGCGATCTTGGGTAGCGCGCTAGCGGCGAGCAATCGGCCCGTGGCGCTGGCTGGTAAGCCCGACGATCCTTTGGCCATGGCATTGATGTGGTTTGGCCTAGCGGTCACGATTGTGGTGGCGCTGTGGATTGGCCGGGTGGCACGCCGGCAGATGCTGCAGGCCGCGGCGCCGCGCTGAAGTGCAAGTCGTGCTGCCCAACTCGCTTGCCAGCCCGCGACTGTTTAGCGCACACGGCTGCCCGTCTGCCCAACCAGGATTCCCCATCGAAATTCTCCGCGGCCCCCGATTTGGGATGCAGATCAAGAAGCAAGGAGAAAGGCGACGCCGCGACGCAGAGATGCGCCCAAAGCGGGGGATCGCGGCCAAGTTTGCACCTAGCACCAATACCCGCGACTTGCTACAGTCGCCGCTGTCTGCGCTCACCGCAGCCAAGGCGCTGCCCTAGCCGTGCTGCCCTCTTTGCGCACAACCCGTATGCACCCAGTGGTGGTCGCGCTGACTGCGCTGGCTCTGGTGGCTCTCTGCACGCCAGGTTGTGCTTTTTTCAAGAAAAAGAACCGCCGATTCGGCTCCACCTGCGGCCAAGCTAGCGAATGCGAAAGCGGCCTATGCTACAACGGCTTTTGCTCGATCACCTGCCAAAATGCCAAGCAGTGCGGGTCTGGGGTATGCGTAGAAAACGTATGCCAAAGCCCGGACTTGGACTTTGACAACGACAGCTTGACCAATGCCTACGAAGTCGCCAATGGACTGGACCCCACCAGCAGCGACACCGACAAGGACGACATCAGCGACGGCACCGAAATCGGTCCCAATCTGGCCGCACCCAAAGATTCCAACTTTGATGGCATCGCCGACGCGGTTCAAAGCAACAAGACCGACGCCGACGGCGACTGCATTGTCGACGCCTTTGACACCAAGAAGGCGGCCCCCGATCCGTTGCCCAACGCCGCCAACTTTTGCGACAAAGGCGTATGCAAAGGCAACCTGAATCAGGTGACGCTGGCCTGTGATCCGACCAAAGTGACCGGCAAGGCTGTCGATGGCTGCGTTGGCTGCGTGTGCCAAGCCCCCAACGTGCCCAATTGGCAAGCGACCGAAACGTGGTGCGACGCGCTCGACAACGACTGCGACGCCAAGACCGACGAAGATCTGAAACTAGGTGACACCGGGCTCGGTTTCCCGTGCCAAGCCGCCAACGGTGCCTGTGCAGCGGCCAAAAAAGCCGGTGTCGTCCAGTGCGGGCCGGCCAAATTGCCGCAGTGTTCGAGCGACGGCGGTGGCACGGCGGCCGCGGGTACGCCCGAAGTGTGCAACGCCATCGATGACGACTGTGATGGCCAGACCGATGAGGATTTTGCCCTTTTAGGCGCCAAAGTGGGCCAACCGTGCGCCAGTTGCCCCGGATCCGGCCTCAAATGTGCCAGTGGCGCGCCGTTCAACCCGCCGATCGTGGTGTGCGGCAACGACGGCCAATCGGCAGTGTGCGGCGCGGCGCCCTTCGCCACCCAATTCGAAAAAGTCGTCGGCGGTGGCCCTGAACCCCGCCAATTGTGGACCACGGCCTGGAGCGAGAAGGACCAAAAAGTCCACGTTTACGGTGGGGCGGTAGCCGCTGCCGTAGGCACGATCCCGCGCGCCGAGCAATGGACGCTTGAGATTGACGATCCCACCGATAAAGCGCTGTGGGCCATTCACCCCGCCGACGCCGGAGCGCAAACGGAGGCGGCGTTAGCTGCCGATCCCGACTCCACTGCCGTGTATTTGATCGGCGGCACCCTTAATGGCGCGCCGGTACAGACGATTTGGCGAGCCGATGCCCCAGGGGACTGGAAGCTGGTGAGCGGCGTGGCGGTCGGCACTACGCTGGCCGATTTGCCCAATCCCACCGTCACTGCCAACAAACAGGCGCCGGCCCACGCTGCCGTGCTTAAGTTCAATGCTACCAAGGTGGTGGTGGTGCTCAGTCGCCACTATCCGCAGCCGCTGTGGCACCCGCTTGACGGCCAGCCAGCCACTTGGGCCAAACCGGCAGGCGAGCCGACCTTGACCACCGCCGATGTTCACTGTGTGGCCCCCACCGTCGATGGAGCCGGGTTGGTGGTGGCCTTTGCCGATGGCGGTTGGGTTCACCTGAACTGGACGGGCTTGGCCTTAGAGGCGACGGCCATCGCCGCGCAGGGCGATGTGCAGGCCTATGCGCTGGGTCAGTGCGTATTTGATGGCGATGGGCTGCTGCACCTGTTTGGCGGTCAACTGGACGGAACCACCAGCACCGAACGGCGCACTGCGGTGGTGGCTTTGGATCCGCCGGCGGCGGCGACTTTCACGTTGGCCACTGACGGTGCCGATCTGACCGCGGTGATTCAGCGGTCCAATGCCCTGACCGCGTGGTCCAAAAAACTGAACGCGTTGGTGGTCGCCGGCGGCTTTCGGACGACTGTGGGCAAACGCGCCGATTTTGGCAATGCGTTCGCCTATAAACCGGCAGTTAGCGCGCAGTTGCGCCTCGATCGGCCGGTGCCGCGGGCGCGCTTTGGCCATGCCATGGGTTGGTGGCCGCAACACAAAGCCTTGTGTATCGCCGGCGGGCTCACGCCAGAAGTGCCTATTTTTTCTGCAAAACCGCGTAGCCACGCCACTGACGACGTTTGGTGCTTGGGCCCAGCAGAAATTTGGGTGCCCAAACTGCTGTCCGGCGTCAAGTTTGCGTTTGGTGCCTATGCGTTAGATGGACCGACGCAGCGATTGGTGTTGCACGGCGGTCTGGCACTGTCCGACGATGGCGAAGTGGTCAACGTGGCCTTGATGTGGAACACCAACGGCGGCGTTAAAGATGCCAACAGCGCTGCAGGCAAGGTGCGGCCCCAATTTGAGCCGACCAACGCCGTGCGCGCGGTCCAATTGGGCGCCACTCTGGAAACCCCAGGCAA
Organism: Myxococcales bacterium; assembly: GCA_009692465.1. Lineage (GTDB taxonomy): Bacteria > Myxococcota_A > UBA9042 > UBA9042 > UBA9042 > SXRM01. Next base: position 1,763 of record SHZD01000076.1, on the reverse strand, counting down.
CTTGAAGCAGTTGGTGGTCGACAAGGCGCCGTACCTAGGCGCCCCCAGTTTTGTCCACGATGAGTTGCGCCGACGGATTGTGCTCTACGGCGGTTGGGGCAAGCTGAAGGAGTCGACCGAGTTCGGCGCCCTTGATCTGGACTTGCTGAAATGGAACGACCTGCACAGCCTCAACCAGGCCTGCTCGCCCGGCAATGGCCCCCACACGCCGCCGCCGCGCTACGGGGGCATCGCGGTCTATCACGAACCGCTCGATGTGTTCGCGGTGACTGGCGGGTTCCTGTACGCCGCCGCCAATGGCGTGGTCGGCATCGACACTTCGGGGGTCTTTGATCCCAAGGATCCCACATCCTACATCAAGTACCCGTGCGTCAACGACAATGGCTATTCGCATTTTTGGGCGACCAGGACCCTGCATTCGCAAGCGTTTTGCGCCTTGCAGTACCCTTTTTACACCGATGTCACTGCGCCGACCAAGAACTCTGCGCTCTTGCACCCCTATGTCGGTGGCCCGCTGTTCGCTCCGCTGTTGTTCGATGCCGCTGGCAATCATGGCTGGATCGCCGTCAATGCGGCGCCGCAGCCTGCCGACCCCAAGTGCCCAGAATTAGGACCTATCGTTGTCAATCCGCTGGATTTAAGTCGCTATCTGACCATCGATGGTGCCCAATGCGTTGCCGGCGGACCCGTGTCCTTTCGCTTTAATCCGCAAGTCATTGATCCCGTGCCCGAAGCGCTGTTTGCCAGCGCCGCTAAGTTTTTCGCCGCCAACCGACAAGGTTGGATTACCGGCGGCCTTCGCCCTGACGGTACTGCGTCGATCGAAGCCCATCGCCTCGAACAGCAGTGCAAAGGCAAATAATCATGAATAAAAACGATCAGTTGTCTGCGGTTGCCCCGCTAGGAGCCGAGGCGACTCAGGCTGGCGTGGCCATCGTTCGCAAGTTGGCCCATGACGTCAATAACGCGCTGGTGTCGGCGGTTTCAACGCTGGACCTGCTCACGATCGACCATCCCGAGTTGGAAGAAACGCTGGCCCCGCTGCGCCATGAGTTGATCCGACCGCGGGCCTTGTTTGAACGGCCGATGCGTGGCTTGCCGACGCGGGCGATGGTGCGGCCGTGGACGCTGGGAGATTGGCGCGGTCGGATTGCCGATGAAGCCAAGTCGGTGGGGGTGTCGGTGCGGTTGCCCTCTGAGGTGCGCGGCCCAGCCGGACTGGATGAGGGCCAATGGGTGCAATGCCTCGATAATTTGGTGCGCAACGCGCTCGACAGTCACGCCGTCCATATCCGCACCGGGCAGGTGGCGCCCGATGGTGGAAGGTGGGTGTCGGTGCAGGTGAGTCCCGATGGGGTCGCCGACACCGATGGTGTGTGGGGCCAATGCGCCATCGTCGACAACGGTGCCGTCAGCAGTGAACATGCTGCTGCCGCCCAACAGCGGCGCGCGCGATCGGGCGATGGCCACATGGGCCTCGGGCTGGCGGTGGTAGCGGCGCATCTGGCCGGCATCGGCGGGCGGTTGCTGGTCGGCGAGGCGCGCGATGGAGGCTGGCGGGCGGTGATGCTGTGGCCGTTTGTGGCCTAGCGACTGGACCAACGATCGCACTTGCTAGCGCCGTCTGCCTAGACGGCGGCAACTGTCCGAAACTGCACGGATTCACTCCGGGCAGTTCTTGGACAGTTGAGAATATCTGTGAAGCTAGGAGACTGTCGGATCGCAATAGATTCATTGTGTATAACCGCAAAGATATTTCATAA
>SHZD01000075.1 GCA_009692465.1 Myxococcales bacterium | reverse complement strand
TAACCAGTGCTCGACGGCCTCAAAGGCCGTCACTCGGGCCAGCGCATCGCTGGCGCGATCTTGGATCCCTCGCATGGGTCCGGGCTTGCCTTCTGCTTGATTTGCATCCGAAATTGGGGCTCGCGCAATTTTTGGTGGAGAACCTAGGTTGAGATTGCGCCGAAATTGCGACTTGTGGACCGCCGTGCTGGGGTGGGCGCTGTGGTTAGCGGCCTGCGCCCCACAGTTGCCGCCGGCTTCCAAATTCTTGGCCGACCAAGTCGTTGATATGCCGCCCATTGTGCTGCGCTCTCCACAAGGCGCGGGCGGCGCGGCGGACCCGCTTCAGGATCCCAACGCCGCCTTTGTCGCCCTGACGATGGAAGTCGCTGGCCTCGCCGACGGGACGTTGCGGGTGGTGCGCTCGGAACCGTTGGGCAAGCCCGACACTTTGGCTTGCCCAGGCCCCTATTGCCTCAAATTGCCCCACGGTGTTGCAGTGCAGGCGCGGGTTGAATTGTGGTCGGCGAACGCCAGTGGCCAGCCGGGCGAGCCGTTGGCGCGCGGTCGCACTCTGCCGTTCGTGACCGGCTATGCCCAAGCTGCCCATGCGGCGCAGGCCTATTTGGTGCCCGCCGGCTCATTTGCGCCAGCCGTCAGCAGCGACGGTGCTCAGGCGACGCTAGCCGGTCGGGTCGGCATCGGCGCGGCCTTAGTCGCTGGCAACCCGACTGAAGCCGTGTTGGTGGGTGGGGCGGTCATTATGCCCGATGCTGTCGACGTGTTTGCGCCGGCGAGTCTGGTCAGTTTTTCCGGCGTCGTCAGCAAGTACACCATCGTCCAACGGCAGATTGAGCAGTCCGCGCAAACTTTAGCTTTGCCGCGAGCGTTTGCGGCAGTCGCCACCGGTGCCAGCGTGGTCGCGATCATTGGCGGGTACGTCGCCGGGGCGGACGGCCCTAAACCCACTAATACTATTGAATATCTGGATAAATTTGGCACATTGCGCGCGGCCAAAGAAACGCTCAAGTTTGCCCGGGCTGGCGCCAGCATCGCGCCCATGTTCGCCGGACAAGACTACTTTTTGGTTCTGGCTGGCCACGGCGACACCGAATGCACCACCTCATGTGCCGCCAACACTTGGGAAATTTGGCACCCGAAACTGGGCATCGTCACCACCGGCAACTTGGTGACCCCGCGCTGGCGCCACGCCATGGTCCAATTGCCGGGGCCGGCTGGCGGCTATGCTATGCTGGTCGGCGGCGAAAATGGCAACAGTATCATTGGCACAGCCGAAGTAGTGCAGTGGTCAGCCTCCGCCAATGGCGTGGTCAGCGTCTCGCGCGCTGGGGCCAAGTGCGACGACAAAAAGGCGGATGAATGTGCGGCCCTGCCCAATTTCTACTGGTCGCCTCAACAAGTCGCGTTGCCGTCGGCGCGGACGTTGCCCGGCGCGGCGCTGGTGCGCAGTTTGGATGGCAGCGGCCAATTGCCGATGTATGTCGCCGTGTTTGGTGGGTTTTCCGATCTGCAACACACCAAGCCGCTCAGTGACTTGCACGTTTTTCCGTATGCCACCGGGGCGTTCTTGGCCCAGCCGTTGGCGGTCGGTCCCGGCCGGGCGGCGCCGCTGTTTGCCAGCGTCGATGGCGGCCGCTACGGCCAGCAGCTGCTGGTCGCCGGCGGAGTGAACGCGAAGGGGGTGGCCAATGCCGACGCCGCGGTGTTCTTGGTTCAGCCCGACGCCACGGCGGCCGCGTTGATGGTGCCCAAAACCGCGGCGGCCAAGTCGGAGCTGGTCGAGGGCGGCCGGGTGCTGGCGACGGCGTTGGCGCTGCCGACTGGTCACATCTTGGTCGCTGGTGGCGTCGGTGGTGGGCCCGGGGCGTGGGTGGCGCGTACCAAGGTCTTGTTGTGGGGGGCGTTTTAGAACGCCGAGGCATTTTACGATTGACTTTCGACAAGAATCGCGGCAGCGTGCCCACAAGCGCCACAAACGACTGACAATGCGCCGCTTAAGGCCACGATGCGTCTGGCAGTCCTCGACCACCGCAGTGTTGCCGCCCTCGCTTGGCTCGCACTTACCGTCGCTTGCAGCGAACAGTCGCTGGTCGCCGCCTCCGCAGAATCCGCCGAAATCGTCGCCGACAGCACCGTGTTGCAAGCCGGCCCGTACGTGTGCGCCAGCAGTGCATTGGCCGAGTGCGCGGGCACCCTGCAAGTGTGGCAACTGGGCACCGCGCAGGCGCTACCGCTAGACGGCACGGTCACAGTCGCCGCCACCCAATCGGCACTAGTGCTCACTTTTCGGCTGCGCAATGTCTCCACCGGGGCCGCCGCCGCGCCGCTGCAAATCAAGTCGATCACCCTGGACAGCGGCAATGTGCCCGTCGCTTGGCAGTGCCAGTCGCCGGGTGGCCAAGAGTGTACCGCCGCCGCTGCCAGTTGGCCGTTGCTGTGGCCTGCAGACAGTCAAACGACCGGCAACGCGGTAAAAGAGTCTGCGTTTTCATTGACCTACGCGAGTAAGGCTGCCGACAGCACGACCCGCGTGTGCTTGCGCACCCTTGGCGATCCCGCCCATGACACTGCAGGCTTTTGCTTTTTCGTGCACTACGGCGAGCCTGTCAAAGCGCCCGCGCCGCTGACCGAGTGCTTGGCGATCGACCCCAGCGGCAGCAATTTGGGTCAGGTTGTGCTCGGGAGCGAGGCGACAGCGGTGGTCAAGGTGCGCAACTGTGGCGCGCTGCCGTTGCAGTGGATCGGGCTGGTTCTAGCGCAGACGGTGCCCGAACAATCGGGTGCATTCACCATCGATTGGGCGGCCAGCGCTGCGCTGTCAGCGGCCATCGATCCGGTTACTGGCCCTACAGCACTCAAACCGGTCCTACTGGGACCGGGCGCCTTCGCCAGCCTGCAGGTGCGGTTTGTCGCCAAAGCGGCGGCGGGGATCGACACGGCGACCGTGACTGCCTTGGCCGTCGCCGCCAAGGCTACAGGTCAACTGACGGCAAGCGGCGTTGCGGGCGGGTGCCCGGTGGCCAAAGTGATCATTGCCGAAGGCAATCTGGCGATCCCGCAAACGGTGCTGCATGCTAAAGGCCACAAATCGCACGCATTGGGTGGCAAAACCATTGCCAAGTACCTGTGGACGGCGCAGCAGCCGGTGGGCTCAAATCAGCCACTGTCGCCCACTGCCAACTTCGCCAATCCGACATTGCAGGCCAATGCGGCCGGTGACTACCTGTTTTGTCTACAGGTGTGGGACAGCGCCGGGCTCAAGTCGTGTCAGCCAGCCTGCGAGATGGTGTCGGTCGTGCCAACCGGGGCGCTGCACATTGAATTGCTGTGGGATACGCCCAGCGACCCCGTTCAGACGGATTCGGGACCGGTGGCGGGCGCGGATCTCGACTTGCATTTTGCCCACCCCAAGGCCGCAACGCTCGATCTCGACTGTGACGGCAGCTTGGACCCGTGGTTTAGCAATCCGTGGGACACGTTTTGGTTCAACGCCGCACCGCAATGGGGGGCGGCGGGCGTCCCCGATGACAACCCGACCTTGGATTTGGACGATACCGACGGAGCCGGCCCCGAAAATCTCAACCTAGTGGCGCCGGAGGGCACCAAGGCCGCGCCAATGGTGTACAGCGTCGGTGTGCATTACTGGAATGACCATGGCTACGGCAAGTCGTTTGCGACCCTGCGCGTGTTTCTGTTCGGCCAACTAGCTGTTCAGTATGCCAAAGTCCAGCTGTGTCCGTTGGACATGTGGTATGTGGGCAGGATTCACTGGCCGTTTGGCGACGCGGGCGGCGGCGCCAAGTTCTTTGAGACTTGTTATCAATCCGGTGATTCGTGCGCGGCCAAGCAGAACTTGATGTGGCAGCCCAACGGGCCCTTTTGCCTCACCCATGGCTATGTCAACAAAGTCTTTGTCGGCGGCCTTGGCGGACCTGCGCCCCAAGCAGGCAACTGCCCGTGAACGCCCGGCGGCCCGCGGGGATGCCTTAGGGCTGTCGCCCGCGCAACTCGCTAGCAATACTGCGAAAAAACGGCGCGGCTACCGCCAACCTGCACAACGCCCCGCACACAATGTACAGCGTCGAAAACGCATCGACCACCGCCGCCGGATCGCGGCCATCGACCACAAACGGCGCGTAAAAACTGCGCATCAACACTTGGGTACTGCCAATGCCCGACACGCTGATCGGCAGCGTCCCGACCACCGTAATAATCGGCATCGCCACGCACAGCCGACCAAAATCAGGCTTCATATCAAAGGCTTGCACCAGTAACCACACCGATCCGGTATACATCGCCAATAGACCCGCGCGCAGAGCCAGGCCTTCGAGCATGCGCAGCGGAGTCAACGCCGCCAGCGGACGCAATGGCGCGAACTCGCGCAGCTTTTTCAACAAAGGCAGCTCGATGCGCGACTGCAGCAACAGCACCGAGGTCAGCGCGCCACCAAACACCAGCGCCGCGACAGTCTTGAGCCAAGTCTGCAGCGCCGGATACGGGCCGAAAAAATCGGGCGCCAGCCACACCCCGGCCATCGACATGGCGGTCACGGTCAAAATGTCCATGTAGCTCAACAGCGCCAGTGCGCCCGCCGCCTGCAAAAACGGCACCTGCTTGCGCTTGCCCAACAAATAAGCCATCCCCAGCGCCGCAGCATGGTAATTGAGCATATTGATGAGGTACGACGCGGCCTTGAGCGGCGCCAGATCCCTCAGACCGTCGCCTCCCGTTTGCCCTGTCGTCCCTAGGGTGCGGCGCACCAGCCACATCAAACACAGCGAATCGTACAGCCACACCACTAGCGTTATCGCCAATAGGCCCAGCACAAACGGCACGATCGCTGCTTGTTGGACCGCTGCCCACATTTTGGGCCAATTGGTCGTCGCGGCGAACAGTCCGACCAGCAACGCGGCGCCGATCCACGGCACGTAGCGGCGCAAGCGGTCGCGGTTGGAGGTCAGCGAAATTGGAGGGTCGTTGGTCATGGGCCGCACAAGTAGGTCCGCCAGCTTAGCCCAGCCCAGCGCAATGTGCGATGCGCGAGCCAATCCCCGAAATTCACCACCGAAATTCCCCGCGGCCCCCGATTTGGGATGCAGATCAAGGAGCAAGGAGCTTTTCTGTCAGCGGCGTACTCTCGTACGTCCTTGCCAGAAAAGTGACGCAGTGACGCCGAGATGCGCCCAAAGCGGGGGATCGCCGAATCAGTGGCTACCAACCGACCCCGAGCTTGGGGTCAAACTGCCAATCGGCGTCAAAAAATCCCGTCGCCATCACCCCGGTCTCATCGTAGACCACATAGTCGGGCAAGCCTGAGCGCGACGAAAACGGCATAAAACGATACAGAAGCCATGGCTTAGACTTGGGAGCCCACAACGCTGCGCCCAGACGCGCCGCGTTGGGCCCGGCGTCATACACCGTCAGCAGCATGCGGTCACCATAACCGGTGCCGCCGACTTGCAGTTCGCCCGCGCCCCACCCGAAGGCAAAGTCTTTGGGCACTGGCACTTGGCTGGACGGCAGCCCAAAATGGATCAACTGGTACTCGCTGCGAATCTGAGCGGTCACCTGGCTGAGCGGCAGCGCTGCGCCGTGGCCATTGCCGATCGCCATCCACTGCTGCAGCATCCACGCACACACCGCCGCCATCGTCTCGTCACCGTCCGGGAACACCAACACAAACGGCTTATGGTAGGCCTGATTGTACGGCCCCGAGGCGCCATTGCGCTTGCCCGTGGTCGGGCCGACTTGCAGATCGCCGTCGGGCAGGGCGTAGGGGACACCGTCGACCGTTACGCTGTCGATGCCTTTGGTCCGCAACGACTTGCCGTCGATCCGCAGCGAGCGCACGTTGGTCGTAGTTAGGGCGACCGTCTTGGCATCCACCGGCTTGGCCACAACCGTGCAGTCGTCATTGGGCGTTTTGCTGGAACCAAGCGTGAGCCAAGCGTAATTTTCGGCATACCACGGCGCCGGACTTTTCCAATTGAAGGTCAGCGGCACCAGATCCAAACTGCGCGCGGCCATCCACTCGAACAATTCGGGCCAATCGACGCAGTCGGCGCCTTCAGACTTGTCGCCATCCCACCAATGGCCCGCGCCTGGCTCCCAGTGGTTGCCCACATCTTTAGTCACTTTGGACACCGCGTCGAACATGGCTTTACCCTCTGAAAACGGCACGTTGTCATCTTTGGTCCCGTGGATCACGTAGGCAGCGCGGTTGGCCAGATTGCTCAAGTACACGTGGGTATCGCTGTGGGCCCGCGCCCGCGCAAACGGCCCAGTCGGTTTCTTGGTGCCGGTATAGGTGTAGAACGACCCCCAGCCCGCCGACGGACCCAGCAACGCAAAGCGATCGCTATGGTGCACGCCCAGTTGCCAAGTGCCATGGCCACCCATCGAATGCCCGGTCAGGTACTGGTGGGCGCGATCGGTGGCAAAGCGCGTTTGCGCATCTTGCAGGGCATACAGGCCGTTCCAGTGGCCCCATTCTTCCCAGTCAAACCCAAACGGTCGGCGATTGGTCGGCGCCGCGATCCAGGTCTTGGGGTGGGCGTGGTAGGCCTGCGCTTGGCCAATGGCATCGACCCCGGCACCGTGGACGCTGAGCACCAGCGGCTGATTGGGCCCCTGTTCCACTGGCGGCCGCACCCCGTAATACTGCACCGAAGCGTCGTCGGGGGAGCGAAAGGTCTGGCGGTAGCACACATCGGTGGCCACGGTCGGCAGTTTGAGCGTAAATTCATAAGAATGAGGCCAATTTGGGCTATCCACCCGCAGCACCACCGGCCACTCTTGTCCGGCAGTGGTCGGCGCCACTTTGGCCTTGAGTTCAAACGCCAGTTGAGTGGCCGACCCGCCGGCCAAACCCGGCATCGCCACTGCGGTCGGCAGCCAGTGGTCGTCCTGCACCACCCGTGCGGTGATCGCCTGCGCCGCATCAGCTGCCGGCCAGCCAAACACCAGCAGCGGCAGGCCTAACCAGCGCACTGAAGCATCGCCGACCCGCAAATCGGGCCGGGTCACGTCGTGCCCATTGAGTGCCGCCAGATGCGACGAGGTGCGCAGCCCAATGCCCAGCGCTTGACCGCCGCGCCCGCGCGCCACCAACAAGGTGTCTCCCGCCGCCAATTGGCCGGCAAAGCGCATGATGCCATGGCCGTAGACGTCACCACCGATACGCCTGCCGCCCAGCCACGCTTCAAAAACGCGGTCCAGTTGCACGATCGCCCCCATCGCCTTGGCGGACGCAACGTTACGCGCCGCATACATAATTTGCGAAGCATTGCCCGCAGACGGCAGTTTGCCGTCTTGGGGTTCAACCGGCAGCCAGGTCGCGCCATAGGCTTTGCTGCCAGCCGTCGGCAGTACAAACTGGCCCTGCTCCAAGGCCCCAAATACTGGGTCGTTATTTTGCGGCACCAGCGCGACCAGCCAGCCTTGGGCCATCACCTCGGTGCCGGTGTCCGGCGGCGCGACTGGCGGTGGGGTCCACGCATTGGCGGTGTCGCTGTTCGCAGCGTCACTTCCAGAAGCATCCGATACATCAGAAGAAGTTGTGATATCCGCCGCATCGCCGCCGGTCAAGCTGTCTACAGCGGAACTGGAGGTTGCCGTCGGCGCGGTTCCACAACCCATGCCACACAGCGCAAAACAGATAATCACACACAATATCAACCTATTGCACATTGAGTCCTCCGCGCCCGCTCGCAGTGTCGTCAGCATCGGTCGGCTGGCGATCGTCGTCAAGTTGCGGTCGGTTGCTGCAGTTGCGTTCGCCCCCAGTTTTGCCCTACTGTCGGCGTCTTGGACCGTTTTTTGGTCGACGGAACCCTGGATGCGCTGTGTGTTTTCACTTTCGCTCCTCGTCACCGCGCTGCCCAGCGTAGCTTGGGCGCAAGCTGGCGAGACTGTGGTGGTTGTTCAAGCCCCCGAGAAAACACCGCCGCCGCCCGCGCTGGTCAGTGCCGCATCGCACGGCGCCGACTTGACGCCGCGACCAGCGCGGGGTCTGGACTGGGACTTGACGGGCTCGCTGCGTGTTGCCGGCAACCGCTTGGCGCATTTTGCCACCGACCGCTTGAACACCGCCCACGGGCAGCGCTATTTTTGGCAGAGCCGGTTGCTGCTTGGCGGCCGCATGCAGATGTCCACTGCAGTGCGCGTTGAAGTTGAGGTGGAGGCGCTGTCGGGCATGGCCGGTGGCGATCCGACCACCTTGGGCCTTGCCTACACCGAACGGCCCTTTTCGGTGGCGCGCGATGGCACTGCGGATCTGGCGCGGGTGGTGCCGCGCAAGGCGGTGGTGGCCTACACCGGTAGTTTGGGCCAAATCACCTTGGGCGCCCAAACGTTTTCGTGGGGCACCGGCATGCTGGCCAACGATGGGGCCGGCGACAATCCGTTTGGCGACAGCTGGTTGGGCAATGCAGTGGCGCGCCTGTCGGTGGCGACTAAACCACTGGCCAAGGCTGCAGTCTCGCCATTTTGGCAACAATTGGCCGTGTTTGGCGCGGTGGACGCGGCGATTCGCGACGACAATGCCACCTTGTTCGACGGCGACACCGCGCTGACCAGCCTGATCGGCGTGCGCGGCGAACATCAAGGTAATGCGTTGGGGTTGCTAGCATTTTATCGGGACCAAACCGACCGTGACGATCCGCGGCGGCCGACACTGGCGGCGAGCACAGCCAAAATCGTCGGCATCGACCTGTGGGGCAAGCTACGGTTGCCTTTGGATGGCAGCTTGGCGGTGACCCTAGAGGGCGAACTGGCCCACCTGCGCGGGGCGACCACCCGACCGTGGAATGACTCCACGTGGCAGGCTGGGGCCGATGTCGCGTCATGGGGTGCGGTGGGCCGGGTGCGGCTGGATTGCGATAATTGCCGATTGACGGCTCAACTGGACACGGGTTATGCCTCCGGCGATGCCGATCCGCGCGACGCGACCGCGCGTTCGTTTTCAATGCACACCGATCACAATGTCGGCTTGGTGCTGTTCGACCACGTGTTGCCGCTGCTGTCGGCGCGCAGCGTCGATCAAATCGCCGATCCCCTGTTGAGCGCGGTGCCACCGCCATCGGCGCGCTTTGCCGTTCAACAAGGCGGGGTTCAAAACGCCGTCTACGTATTTCCGACTTTTCGCTGGCGGCCGCTGCTGCCGTTGCAGTTGCGTCTTGGCTACCTGTTGGCGCTGACGGCGGCCGACTATTTCGACCCCTACCAATCGGCCTTGCACGGCGGCTATCCGACTGGTGTCGGCGGCAAGGCTCAAGCCAGCGGTGCCTACGGCCACGAGTTTGACGCCAAGATCACCTGGGACCTCGATCTTGCTGGCCAAGTGGTCGCTAGGCTGGGCGCCGAAGCTGGTTTGTTGTTGCCAGGCGCGGTGTTGGATGGCCTGCCCGGCTTGGGTACCCCGTGGCTGGCGCGCGGGCTGGCAACGCTGCGCTGGTAAAGGCACCAAAAAAATCTAATCGATTTTGTTTGCGCCCGTTTGCTTGCGGTGGGGGTCGCTAAGCTCGCGGCTATCGCGCCGACTCGCCGCTCCGTCCCAGACGAGCGTCGTCGAGTTAATTGTGCTGAGGCCCTCAGGGCCCGTGCAAAATCAAGTCGATTTTGCTCCCCGGCCCATTGCTTGCCTGGTGGGTCGCGCACTGCCGGCTTTGCAAGGCGCCCGCCCGCTCCGGTCCAATCGCGGGTCGATCGAGCTATTCTTGCCCGAGCCCTAATGGTCTGTTCACGATCCGCGTGATCTTGCGCGACCGGGTTGGAATCTGCCGAGTCCAAATTCGCCACCCAAATCTGGGATTGCCGGCGAAAATTAGCCCTTGCCAAATCATCCTTACAAGCCTACACTTTCGCGCCTTGTCGACGTCTGGCGCTGTTGCCCGCTGCCGCAAGCAATTTTTCAGAGGCAAAAAATGTTCAAGAATCGGGTGTTTGCCACCGTTGCGACGTTCGCCCTAGCTGGCGCCGTGATCATGCCGGTGGGTTGCAAGAAGAAAGAAGAGGCCGCCAAGCCAGTCGAACAGGGCGCCGTCAACAAGGATCAGGCCGTCAAGCCCGACGAGAAAGCCGCCGCTGGTGCCCCAGTTGGCGCGGCTGTCGCTGCTCCGGTCGCCACCGATATCGACGTCGCTGCTGGCGATGGAATTGCAATTTGGTTGTCGATCAAGTCGTTCAATGGCTTGTTTGACGCCGCCGAGATGCTGGCCACTAAGCTCGGTGCCACTGCGCCCGGCGCTTCGCTGCGCGGTCAAGCCATCGCTGCGGCGACCGGCGTGTTGGCTCAAGCTGGCATCAAGGATCTGGAGTGGCTCGACAAGACCAAGCCACTGCACGTCGTCATTCACGATCAGCCCAATCCAGCTGCCGCGCCCGGCGCGCCGCCCAATCCGTTGGAGATCGCCAGAGGCGTGTTCGTCGTGTTGCCGATCACGACCAAGGACGCAGCGTTGGCTGCCATGCCGACAGCAGCCAAGGATGCGGCCGCCGAAGGCCACGCCGCCATGATCACCGCCCCCAAAGGCGAAAAGCTGTACATCGACTTCACCGGCAGCCATGTCGTCATCACCATGTTGGACAAGGATCGCTTCGCCAAGGTCAAGGGCTTTGCCGAGCGCATCGCCAAAGTTGATCCGCCGGCGGCCCTGTATCTAGGTGTCTCGATTGAGGATCTTGCCAAGACCCGCGCCAACGAGCTGCAAGCGGCCATGGCCATGATCGACGGTCTGGACGACAAACTGGCCGGCGGCGATCCGGCCAAAGCCAAAATGAACGCGCAAGTGTTGGGCATCTACTCCAAAATGCTCAAGACTTACATCAACGACATGACACGCTTGGAACTGCTGCTCAACGCCGACACCAACAATGTGCGGGTTGAGTTTCGCATGCAGGCCAAAGACGGCAGCAAGCTCGGCAAGCAGCTGGCTTCAGGCCGTGGCCGTACCAGCCACGATATCGCCAACCTGTTGCCGTCGAATAGCTATTTCAGCGTCGCCGCCTCGGCTGATCCGGCCGCGACCTTGGAGCAGATGGACGAGCCGATGGCGATGCTCAAAGAAATCCTCAAGATGGATCCGGCCGTGTTCGAGGCGCTGGCCAAGGATATGAAGGATATGGGCAAAATGCAGGACGGCACCTCGGCGTTTGGTATTTACGCCGATGGCAGCGCCGCACTCGGTGGCTTGATGGTTGGCGGCACCAGCGACGGTGAAGCCACCGTTCGCGTCGGCAAGCGCATGTTTGGCGTGTTGATCAGCGCGGTGCTCAAGATGGCACGCGAAGAGCAGGTCGCCAAAGGCAAGCCGTTGTCGGCCGAAGAGACGGAAATGCTCAACTTGGTCGAATCCAGCCTCAAGGAAGGCAAAGTAGACCCGATTCTGGCCAAGTTCAACCCGATGATGGAAGCCAAGGGCGTCAAGCTCACCGCCAGTACCACCAAAGACGGCGACATTGCTTGCGACGTCCTCGATGTGGGCATGGATTTTGCCAAGATGCCCGTGGGCAAAGACGTGGAGCAAGTCAATGCGATCATTGGCGACCGCACTTCACTGGCCGCATGTGCCGGCAAGACCAAGGTTGCGTTCGCCTTTGGCCCAGGCGCGTTGGAAAAAGCCAAAGCGGCCGCTAGCGCCAAGGCTGGCGGTCTGGCCGATTCGCCGGCGTACAAGAATGCCACCGCCAACAACGACGGTTCGGCGGTGATCTACCTCAATCCGGGCGCGGCGATGGCCGCGTTCAAGTCGCTGGTGCCGCCGGCCATGAACTTGCCGGGCGACAAAGCAGTCGTGGGCGCCTGTGTCAACCGCACCAAATCGTACGGCTGCGCGCTGGAAGCTCCGCTGGACCTGATCATGGCCGCCAAGGCCTTGGCTGGTGCAGCAAGCGGCGGCGGCCCTGGGATGGCCCCGCAGCCCGATCCCACCGGCGCTGCGGCCGGTGGTGCAGGTGTGGCTCCCGAAGCGCCCGCTCCCGCCGAAGTCAAAGCGCCAGAGCCGCCGTCGGCTCCTGTGCCGGTCAAGATGGACCGGGCCCCGATCAAGGCCGCGCCTGCTGGTCCTGCGGGTGGCGGTGGTCGTCCACCGGCAGCCGGTGGCAGTCGCTAAGCCAAGGCCGCGGTAGGCACTTGCGCGTAATTTCGGTTGCGTCGAGCCTATAGTCGGCCGTTAACGCAAGCGGGCGAGTCTGGTGTTCAACTGGGCTCGCCCGCTGTCGTTTTTGCGCGCATCTGTGCCCCTTTTCACGGCGGCGGCAATCCGTAAGATGGCGCCAGTTTTCAGCAATGGTCCAGGTGGCCAAGGACAACAACATGCCCACGATCGAATTGGTAAATCGCAGTGTTTTCGAAATCTTGCTGGCTGGGTGCGCGCTTGCCGCGGTGGCCACGAGCTGCCAGAGTTCGCTGACGGGCAATGAAGGCAATTTGACGTTCTATTACCCGACAGACGACGAAATCGACTTTAACAAGCCGGTGGCTGTCGGTGCCAAGTTGGAATTGACCGTCAAAACAGCTGGAATTCCCCACGCCAGCGTGACCCTGACTGAGGTCAAGCCGGCCAATCCTGCAGTTCTGGCGGTCAAGGGCACCAACAGCAATGTGTTTACGCTGGAAGGCATCGGCGACGGCAATACCGCGATCACGGTCAAGGCCACCAAGGCAGACGGAAGTTCCACCACGGACACGATCAACATGATGGCGCGCAAGGCCGAGGTCATCGAGGTGACCCACTCGTGCACCAGCGGTCCAATTGGCCACTACCTAGTCGGCAAGCAGATTTTCCTGCCGTACGACCTCAAGCTCAATGATGGGCGCGCGGTCATTGGCTTTGGCTACCACCCGCTCAAAGTGGCACCAGAGACGGGCCTGCAGTTGGACCAAGTCAACAAGGCGCAATGGGCCTACGTGTACAAGACGGCTGCCTTGGCCGGCGATGTGACCCTGACCAGCACCCTTCCGGCGGGCAAGGCGTGGACGCTGCGGCTGGTCGACGAGGGCCAAATCGACGGCGGCAAGCTCGAAGCGGGCAGCGGCAAGACGCTCGGTGTCGTCGCCGGAACCAGCGCCATTGTGCTGGCCCGGCCCACGGTCGGCGGCCAGCCTGTGTGTCAGCCGGACACCACGTTCACAGTCACCACCAAGACTGCAGACATTTGCACGGTGACAGCGAGCGCAGTCAAGCTTCAGGGCAGCAAAGAGCTGGTTGAAGCGTGGTCGTGGATCAGCGTCGCCGGCAAAAAGCTGGGTGTGTGCGAGTTTGAAGTCGTGTGGCCCAAAGCCAACAAGGGTCAGGGCGCGACCGTGCCGCTCAAAGTCGACATCGTGCAGCTGGTCAAGCCCTAGCGCCTGCCAAAACGCAGTCTGGTTTGGCCTTGGCTATTGCATGATCTTGGTTACTGCATGATCTTGGTTACTGCATGATCTTGGTTACTGCATGATCTTGGTTACTGCACGATCTTTGTTACTGCATGATCTGAGGCAGATACGACGTGCCTAGCCCCAAATCGCCGACCCCCCAGTTGTCTGCCAGCGTCTGGCCGAGGCAGGCAAAACTACTGCCCGTTCCCAAGTCGCCACCGCTGCTAAAACGGCTAGACGCTAGGACCAGCGGCACCACCTCCCGGGTGTGGTCGGTGCTGCCGGTGTAGGTCGGATCGTTGCCGTGATCGGCGGTGATGCACAGCAGGCCGTCGTCGCCGAGCGCGTCAAGCAGTTCTGGCACGCGTTGGTCTGCTTGGGTCAGAGCTGCAGCAAACCCAATTGGATCGCGACGGTGGCCATACAGGGCGTCAAAATCGACCAGATTGGTAAACACCAAGCCATCGGCCAGCTTGTGGCAGGCGTCGATAGTCAGCTGCAGTCCGTCGGCATTGCCTTCGCTATGGATGGAGTGCGGAACACCACAACCGGCGAAAATGTCTTGAATTTTACCAACTCCAATCACTGGGATGGCACGGGCGGTCAGCCGATCTAGCAAAGTGCCAGCCGGCGGTGGCATGGAAAAATCCTTGCGATTGTAGGTTCTTTTCCAAGCGCCAGCGGTCCCGACAAACGGCCGGGCAATGACTCGGCCCACGCGGTACGGATCGAGCAGTTCGCGGGCGATCTGGCAGATGCGCCACAACTCTTCGATTGCAATCACTTCTTCATGCGCGGCGACCTGAAATACGCTGTCGGCCGAGGTGTACAGGATCGGCTTGCCGGTGCGCAGGTGCTCGGGGCCCAGCCGGTCCAAGATTTCAGTCCCCGACGCCACGCAATTGCCCAGCACTTGATAGCCGCTGGCTTGCTCAAACTGGGCGACAATGTCATCTGGAAATCGCGGGTTGTAGACGGCAAACGGCAGCTTGGTGTGCACGCCAACCATTTCCCAGTGGCCGGTCGGGGTGTCTTTGGCCGCCGAAACTTCAACCATGCGCAACACAAAACCTTGCGGCGCGGAGGTGGGCGGCACGCCAGCGATATCGGTCAAACAGCCTAGGCCGAGGGCTTGGAGGTGCGGCGCGACCAAGCCGCCAACGCTGCGAGCGCAGTTGCCCAAGGTGTTGACGGTCAGCGGATCGCCGAACTCGGCACAGTCCGCGGCGGCGCCGATTCCTGCGCCGTCCAGAACCAGGATGCACGCTTTGCGAAACGGGCGCATGGAAGGCGGGCGCATCTTATTCAAACGATTTCACCGGATTTAGCTTTGGCGATCCACTTGTTGAGTTCGCGTTGGACGATATCCACCGCCCGACCCTGAAACGGTCGCAGCAGAAAGGGAATGTCGATGTCTACCACCAAATTCTGGGCCAACACTGCGACTTTGCCCGTTATTCGCAGGCCCTTGGCCGAAAAGCTGATGTCCGCGTTGCTCACGTCGCGCCACACGATCCGGGCCTCGTATTTGGCAAAGCGGGTGGTGTAGTGGTCGCAAGCCGCTCGCGCGGTTTTCTGGGCCATATCTGGCGTCAGGTCGTGGGCGATCGAATGACGCATTGCAGGCTCGCGGCTGGCAAAGGGAACAAGGTTACGGCAGGCCCGAACCAAGCGGGCCGCCGCCACTGGCTAACCGTAGCAGAAGGCCGCGATCATGCAACTAGGAGCGTGTCGGAGTACTCCGACTCGCTCCTAGCGCCGTCTGGCTAGACGGCGGCAACTGTCCGAAACTGCACGGATTCACTCCGGGCAGTTCTCGGACAGTTGAGAATAGTTGACTGGCTAGGAGCCTGTTGGATCGTAATAGATTCATTGTGTATAGCCTGATAGACATTTCACAACCGATTGATTTCCGACAGGCTCCTCAGGCGCCCGCGCAGTGCGTCCATGCCCGACGGCCGACTCACCGCTGCCGGATGCAAGGAGTTAGGGGCCGCAAGTCAGGCACGATGGCAGCAGGGCTACGGGCAGGAGTTGCTGGTGCCAGGAGTGCCGCGATCACGGGCGCCGCAGCGCGGCTGGCCGCCGACTGGGTCAAATTTCCACGTTGTTTTAGAGCCTTCGAGAATTGCCGTCACCGCCACGCACAGCGATGGTAGCTTGCAATCGGCAGCGGTTTTGCACGGCGGCGGGTCAACGACGTAGCTCGACAAGCCAAAATAGGTACCGTAGCCACAGGCCGGCGTCGATGGCAACCAGCAGTCGGCAATGTCGTTGCTGGTGACGTCGTAGCATCCCCCTTTGAGCAGCGCCGACTGGCCGATCAGCCACGGCAGCTTGCCATAGTTGATCTCATCGATGACCGCGCCTTGCGGGTTGACCAGTTGCAACTTGATGTCGATCGTCAGGTTCTGCAACTGAAACAAGCCTGCGATGGGATTGTCGCCCCACGCATACAAGGGCTTCAGACCGTTATTGACCGCGACCTCGCCCAGCGCAATCAGCAGCGCGTACTGTTTGGGCGCAATCGACAAGGGCGGGCCGCCGGCAGGTGCCGTAATCGTATGGGTGTATTGGTTAATCTTGAGTTGCCAGCCGCTAAGATCGATGGCGTCTGCCGAAGGGTTGTAAATCTCCAGCCATTCACCTTTGGCGTCGACCACGGCATCGGGGTCGGGCATGATTTCCGTAATCAAAAGAGTGCCTTTGGCCGCCGGTGGCGCCTCTTTCTTGCAAGTGGCCGAGCAGCCGTCGCCGTCCGACACATTGCCGTCGTCGCACTCTTCGGCCAACACCGCCGAGATCTGACCGTCGCCGCATTTGGGCGCCGGCTTGCATTTGCCGCCTAAGCAAATCAAGTCCTTACCGCACGAGCTGTTGTCAGGCTTGCCACTGCACGGATTGACGCACGGCGGATTGGCCTGCCCCGGGCTACCCCAGTCGCCATCACCGAACGCGTCTTGCGACTCGCACCAGTTCTTGTAATCGTCGTTTTTAGTCGCTTCGTAGGCGCCGGGGTCGAGCTGCATCGACTTGCCGTCGACGACTGGAAAGCCGGTGCTGGGGCCACAACCGGCCGGCGGATTGGGCAGCGTACACACAAAGCCTTTGGGAGAAAACGTCACTTGATCAATGACTTTGCCATTCCACTCCAGGATTACATCGGCTTGTGAGACGTTGGACAACGAAAAGGGTGACGGCGGCGCTTGGAACCAGCCAATCTGCACCGGAGCCCCACCGTTGAGCGTCTTATCGGCACTTGCACCAATCACAAAATAGCTACCCGCCGGAATAAATAGAGGTTTTGCACTCTTAAGCGGAAATTTCTTGGAGCCAGCGTCGCGCAAGACCCAGCCGTTGATGTCGACTGTGAGCTCGCCGGGGTTGTATAACTCAATCCATTCGCCCAGTTCGTCGCTGACCACCTTGGGATTGACCATGATTTCGGTCACGATGATTTGGCCGGGGCTAAACACTTCCTTTTGGCAGTTGATCGAACAGCCGTCGCCGCCGTCCTTGTTGCCGTCGTCGCACAATTCAGCGATTTCGACGTTGTTGTTGCCGCACGTAGGCGAATCGCAGGCGTCGCCAAAGCCGTCGGTGTCGGCATCGGTCTGAGTGATGTTGGCCACGCCAATGCAGTTGTCACACAAGTCGCCCACGCCATCGCCGTCGGCGTCGCTTTGCTTGGGATCCTCAATCTTGGCGCACACATCGCAAATGTCGCCCAGGCCGTCGCTGTCCTTGTCCGCTTGATCCGGGTTGGCGGTGAAGGGGCAGTTGTCCTTGTCGTTGGCGGTGCCGTCGCCGTCGATGTCTTTGCCCGGTGGCGCGCACGACACGTTGGTTTGGCCTGGCGTACCCAAGTTGCCACCGCCACTGGGGATCGGCTGATCGCTGTAACACCAGTACAACTTGACATTATTTTGGGTAGTGGTCGCGTATTTGGGATCGACTTGCAAGCTGACGTTGGTCTTGACGGGCGGGGTAAAGGTGCCATAAGACACCGAATCCACAAGCTTTTTGCTCGGCACATCGATCAGGCTCAGGGTGTCGGTGGTCGGTTCCATCAAGAATTCGGCGCCCAGCTGATTAAAGGCGTAAGCGGCCGTTATTTGGCCGTTGTAGGCCTTATTGGTATTGGCGGCGAGCACCAAAAATCCCTTAGCTTGCACGGTTAAGTCTGTAGTAATAATGTGGGTTTTCTGCTTTCCACCGACCCCGTTCTTGACTTCCAACTTCCAGCCCTTGATCTTGACCGCCGTAACTGTTGGATTGTACAGCTCGATCCATTGGCCATCCTTGTCGTCAAAATTGTCGGTATGGGCCATGATTTCGTTGAGCACAATGCTGCCAGCAGCAGGAACCGCGACGATGCACAATTCGCAGCCGTCACCCAAGAAATCGTTGCCGTCGTCACAGGTTTCGCCAGCATCGAGATCGCCATCACCACACAAGACAGCGTCACAAGCATCGCCTGGTGGATCGGCGTCCGAGTTCAACTGGTCAGGATTATTGGCCTCTGGGCAGTTGTCGCACACATCGCCGACCAAATCGCCGTCCTTGTCCATTTGGCTGCCGTCGCTTTCGAGCGGGTTGTACAGGTCGGGGCAGTTGTCGGTGGCGTCCGGCACGCCGTCGATGTCCTTGTCGGGAGGGGGCGGGCACTCCGGGTTGGCGACGCCGGGCGTGCCATGGTCTCCGCTGGCCATTTTGGTCGGCGACGCGCACCAGTTCTTGAGGCTGTCGTTGCCAAAATCGTTGGTTTGCGTGACATCCAACTGCAAAGCGGCGCCCTTCCACACCGCGACCGGCCAACTGACGGTCCACTCGACTTTGTCGACGTCGACGTTCTTTTTGGTCGGCGAAATGTACTCCGCGCGCACGACGATGGCGTCGCTGCCGATGTTGTTGAACGCGGTGCCGGCGTACTTGTAGGCAAATGAAATTCCACCGTTTTTCGACTTGTCGTTGTCGCGAGTCAACGCAATGTACTCACCGGGTTTGATCGTCATCTTGCCGGTACAGCCGTTGATGACGTGCTTGTCGCCGCCAGTCAACTTGGTGTCGGTGATGGTCAAGCCATTGAGATCGATTACTTTACTCGAAGTATTCTTGACTTCGAACCACTCGCCGTACTCATCCTTGACCGCTGCCGGAAAGACCATGACTTCGGTAATGGTCAGGTCGCCTTTGACCAAGCCCGGCACCGGAGGCGGCGGGGCGGCCGGCGGGGTGCACTGCTGCAAACAAGATCCATCGGCTTGGGCCACAAAGCCCGGAATGCACGAGCACACCGGCTTGCCCGCCACTTGCGCGCATACGGTCTTGTTGGCGTCCTTGCACGGATTAGGAAAACACAGATTGCCAGCAGTTTCAGGAGCATCACCGGCCGCAACGTCATTTTCGGCATCGTCACTATCGCCAGTGCTGTCGCCAGCGGCGACGACATCGGTAACTGCGGACACATCCGCGGCGTCGCCCGCCACACCATCGGCGATCTTGCCATCCTCGCCGGTGCCATCGGCTTCAGTCTCGGCTTTGACCTCCTTAGTTAACTCCGGCAAGCCGGGCGCGACCTCAGGTTGTTGGCCGAACACATTGGCGGCGTCGCCGCTGGATCCGCTGGACGTCGGCTCCGGCTCAACACAGGCAGAACACACAGCCAGTGCCAGCCAGACAACGAACCCCAGCGCACAACGGCGGGCACTGCTGCTACAAAAAGGGGATTGAGCCATGTAATTTCCTGAGCTTGGCAACACGGCCGCGCATGGATGCACGGAAATGCGGGATGCCGCAAATCGTGCAGTATAGGGATTGGCGTCGATTGGGCGCAACCGTGGGCGAACTGCCCCATTTCCGCGTTGGCGCAAACTGCCCCATCCTGTTGGCAAGCTCAATGGCGGAACTGCGAGGCCGTTGCCGAGCACCTGGCAGGCCTGGCCTACCGCAATTCGATCTAATGAGCGTCTCGGCGCTGGCAGCCCCAATCGGCGCGCGCCGCAGTCTTGATGAGCCTTTGTGCGCCTGCCACGCCGCCCACCAATCGCGACGCCACTACTCGCGACGTCACTACTCGCGACGTCACTACTCGCGACGTCACTACTCGCGCCGCCCACCAATCGCGACGCCACTACTCGCGACGCCACTACTCGGGCAGGCCAGTCACGACGCCGGCGGGCCCTGTTCTTGCGCGCTCGGCCGCTGTTGGCGTGGAACCGCGATTCGCCGCACCTGAGCCAGGTCAAAATCAATCGTTCCAAGCAGTTGGTCAAAAAGCACCAGCTTGAGGGGCAATTGATCGCTTGGAGCCAGCCATAGGGTAAACTTACGCGAAATCCGGCAGTTAGTGGTTTCACCTGCCACCGGCACCGCGTCCTTGCTCACACCGTGGACCACCACGGCTTGCACCGGGCCGGCGCGCAATGTGACCTGACAAATGTCCATGCCGGTGTACAAGTGGGTGGCCCAACTGCGCCCAGCTTTGGGCTTTTGCTGCATCAGCCACGGCACCAGTGCCACCGGATCGAGCAAGACGGCGTCCACGGTCTTGTCGATCTGCACCGGTTGCACGCCCGGCCGCGCGAATACCGCATGCACGCGGCGATTGTTGAACTTGGCCAGTGTGTGCGCTTTTTTTCCGGCCAGTTCAGAGCGCCAACTGGCTTCCACCGGTAGCCACGCCGTGTCCACCCAACTGGTGGCATCCAGCCAACCTTGGTATAAAACACCGAGCAATGATTCGGTTTTTCCAGTAAGTTTGACAGTTCGGCCCCGAGCACCGTCGCCGCCTTTGACGCCAATCGTCAGGGTGCCGCTGCCCAAATGCGTGTCACGACTGCTGACGTCAAAGGTGATTTCCAACCCAAGGCTCGGCCCAGCGCGCGCGGGTCGGCCGGTCGCCGTTGCCAACAGGACCGCACTCGCCAGCAAGACGCCGAGAACACCGCCGCGACTTTTACCACTAACCCTTGCTCTGCCTGACATACCCACCGCCAATCCGAGCCGTTTCGGCCCACTATCGGTGCAACGTCAACCGCAAGCAGTCGATTCGCCGACCGACTTGTTGGCGCAGGTGGGCCATCGACTTGGCAGGTTTTCCCGGTGGCCCTACTTGCCCATTCGTAGCAATTCCGAAAGGTTGGGCATGAGCATAAATTCCACACGCCGATTCTTGGTGCGCCCTTCGGGCGTCGCGTTATCGGCGGTGGGCTGATAGAAGGCATAACCGCCGGCCGACACGCTCTTGCCGGGCACCCCTTCTTTGATCAAGAACCGTACCACGGTCAACGCCCGTTCCATCGACAGCGACCAGTTTTTCTCTTCGTCGCCCTGATCGTCGCTATGGCCGGCGACCTGAAAACCACGATCTGCCATTAATTTCAAAATATTAGCCAGCTCGCGCAGCACGCCGCTGGCTTCGTCCTTCAGTTTGGCCTTGCCGATGTCGAATAGAATGTCGCCGGCCAAGGCGATGATCAAGAAGCCACTGCGCTCTTTGACTTCGAGCTTGCCAGCCGCTGCCATCGATTGCAGCGCCTGCTTGACCTTGTCAATGCTGGCTTGAACGCGAGCCAAGCGATCCTTGGCGGCATCGCGTTCCTTGGTGCACTCCAAAAGGGCTTTGCCTTTGTCACCACCGGCCGCCACGCAGGCGTCCAGATCGCGCTTGACTACACCGGTTTCGGCGGCGGCCTTGTCGGCGGCAGCCTTGGCGGCGGCCATGGCGGCGGCCTCAAGTGTGGCCTTGTCTTGAGCACATTTTTTGCCCGCGGCGTCCAAGGTGTCGGTCGCTTCTTGCTTGTTCTTGGCGATGGCGGCGTTCAGGTCAGCCAAGTCCTTGTCATAGGTAGATTGCATGACGCAGGCGTTGGTCAGACAAGCTAGACCGATCGCGGCGGCAAAAAGGGCAGTGCGCATCGTCAACTCCATGGGGCCTCGGTTGGGATTGGTTACAGAAGTCGGCAGCAGAACAGGCGCGGATTGGCCGACGTTGCCGGACCCGAGTTGGCTGGGGATGGAGCCGACTCGTAATTGTGCGTTGTGCCTTCGGCTCTGAGCCGTGTCTTTGACGACAATCCAAGACAATCAATCAGTTGGTGGGCACCCGCAGCTTGCCGTCGGCGTAGAGCATAGCAAGCGCACCAAAAAGGGGAAGAAATCGCCGCATTGCCGTTGGCAACGGCCGCCCGTCGAGCGTTGCAGTTCGGTGGCGAAGGCCTTAGGGTTGGCCCATGCAAGCTCGAATGCCTTTGTTGCAGTGGGGGGTCGTGGTCGTGGTTGCTGCCGCCGCCTGCCGCGAAGCGCCGCCTCACATTGATCCGTCGCGGTACGCACAGGCGGGCCAAATCACCACCGGCAGCCCGCTTTCGATGTTTGCCGCTTCGCTGCCCAGTGGCGAATCGCTACCAGCGGATGTGACCGCCGATGCCCTTCAGCTGGGCTGGTTTTGCCTAGACTTGCCACCGCGAATTCGGCCATGGCTGTTGCCCGCGCGCGGCGACGGCAAGCTGAGGGTGGTCCAAAGTGACGGCCAAGGCGGCTGGCAGGTCGCTGCGGTCGATTTGGCGTTGCGTACTGCTACCGTGGAAGTGGCCTTGTGGTCACCTCACGATGCGGTGGTCGCCCAAGGCCTGATTTCGCGGGTTGGTCCCGCCGCCGAGCCGACACCTACGCGCGCGCTGGACCCCGACGCACTGGCACCGCTGGCGCTTGATGCGCCCAGCCCCGATCGGACCGTCGCCTGGTTGCAGTGGCACGACGGCGCTCGGGTTGTGCCATTGGCAACGGAGGCTACCCATGTCGTCCATTTTGCGGTCGATGGCAATGGCAAGACGCTGGCCTTGATCGACGCCCCACCGGACGCGACGCCCACCCTTTGGCTGACCGCCTTGGCCACCGACGCTACCGCAGTCCAAGTCGTTGCGGCGCTGCATGTGTGGGCGGTAGTCGGCGGTGGGGGTGCCGCCATTGTGCGTGGAATCGGTGCGCTTGGCGCCGAAACGCAGCTGGTGTCGTTACCCGACGGCGCCACCCGCACATTGGGACCCGACGGTCGGGCGGTCCAAGCTGTGGGTCGCGGCATCCTCATTGAAACGTGGTCCGGCCGCTTGCTGCGCGTGGCCGTGCACGACGGCGCCCAAGCGTGGCTACGCACGCCAACAGCGACCGCGCGTTTGATCCAGGGCGGCGGGCAGGCCGCTGTGGAATTGGCCGAACAAGCGACTGAATCCACGCTGCTGTGGTTTGATGGCACCGCTTTGGTGCGGGTGACCCGCCTAGGACCAGCGCGGTGGGTGGCGGCGCAACCGATGTTGGGCGGAGTCGTCGCTGCAATCCTCGGCCGACCTCGGCAAAGCGATGGCAGCTTCGATCCGTACGCCGATTTGAGCGAGGTGTGCGTCGTCGCGCGTGCCGTTGGTGGTCTGCACATTAGTCTGGCCGCGCCTGCGCGCTGATTAGGGTTCATCCGGCCTAGGAGCCTGTCGGAAATCAAACGCATTTTAAATATCTATCCGGTTATACACAATGAATCTATTACGATCCGACAGTCTCCTAGCCATTCAGATATTCTCAACTGTCCAAGAACTGCCCGGAGGACTGGCCGAATCAAATTCGCGCAGTTTCGGACAGTTGCCGCCGTCTAGCCAGACGGCGCTAGGAGCGAGTCAGAATACTCCGACACGCTCCTAGGATCGGCTGCGTTCGGCCGACTGCCAAGGATCGCGAGCAATCGCAGCCTGCTGGCGCAGTTGACAACACGCCAAACCACGTCCAGGCGACCGCTTGAGGTAAAAGTTCGACAGTTCGGGCTCGGACTCGTATTGTAAAGACATGTGGGTCGTGGCACGACTAGGGGTGGGCTGGTTCGGTTGGATGGTGTCCACCGCTGCGCTAAGCTGCGCCAGCGACCACACTGGGCTTGGCGTTCAGGCGTGGGCCGGCGCTGATGGCCTGCAAGCCGGTCGTGGGCCTGCCAAAGGGGCAGATGCTGACCGCCAGCCGGATTCAAGTTCGGTAGAATTACAAGAATTTGATGCCGGTGCTGACATTGCCTTGCCAGTCGATGTGGCCACCGGGTTCGACACGGCCGCCGACAGTCCACCGGCAGGCGATACCGCTGCGCTGGCGGACACACCTAGTTTTGACGCCATTCCTGATTTTGGCGGCTGGGACGGCGGAGATTTAGGCACTTTGCCGTTTGATAGTGCAGTCTTCCAAGAGTTGCCGCCCTTTGCCGACACTGGCGCTGAGGTTGCCCTAGACAGCGTGGCAGAGGCCAGCCCAGATGGTCAGTCCGACGCCGTCACCGATGCTATCGCGGACGCCGTCAAAGACAGCGCCGTAGACACGGGCACCGGCGACGGTGCCATTAGCGATAGCGGTGGCGATGCTGGCGAAACCCTGAGCGACGCAGTCCAAGACGGCCAGGTGGACGGCAAACCTGAGATCGCGCCCGATAGCGTGGCGGAAACGGTTCAAGACGCGGTTCAAGATGGCGGCCAGGATGCAGCACAGGACGCGGTGCCGGACACGGCGCTCGATGGCGGTGCCGAGATCGCCGCCGATGCCGCCACCGACAGCGGCAGCCAAGACAGCGCTGGTGATGCGCCAGCCGACGTACTTGCAGACACGGTCAGCGATGCCGTTAGTGACAGTGCGGCAGACTCGGCGGCCGACGCCTCGAGCGACACGCCTTCTGAAACTACTTCCGAAACCGCTGCCGACATCACTGCCGAAACCACACCCGAAACGAGCGCCGACACCAGCGCGGAGACCTCAACCGACACTAGCAGCGATACCGGTCCGTGCTCGGCGGCGGCTTGTGACGACGGCGAACCTTGCACCTTGGATTTGTGCGGCACCAACGGTGTTTGCAGCTACATCGCCTTGGACGACGGCGACTTATGCGCCGAGGGTACTTGCCAAAAGGCGATCTGCTCGCGCAATACTCCGACCGCCTATGGCCTGTCGTGCAAGGCAATCAAGAGCGCCGACGCGAAGGCCAAGAACGGTGTTTGGTGGCTCGATCCCGACGGGCCGTTCACCCCTGTTTCACCGTTTGCGGCGTGGTGCGACATGCAAGGCGACGGCGGCGGCTGGACGCTGATTGCCAAAGTCGGCGCCACCGCGAGTGAACTCGGCTATGACGCCGCGCACTGGACCACCATCGCCGCTTTGCACCCCCAGCGGCCGCGCTTTGACGACCGCGAAGCCAAACTGACCAGCTTTTGGTCGGTCCCTTTTAAGCAACTGCGGATTGGGCTCAAATCCGGCAACCAGACTACGTGGTTGGTGGCGGACAAGACCGCATCTTCGTTGTTTCATGTGCTTAAGGACGGCACGTTTTCTCAACTTGCGGTGCCTGAAGGCAACTGGCTGGGTCTGTTGCCTAATGCCCAGTTGCACTCCGCCTGCGCTGTTCAGGGCTTTAACGTGCACCCCGGCATCGGCAGTCCGTTTGACTATGCACGGGCACGCATTGGCATCGTCGGTAGCATCGGCACCTGCTCCACCCCAGCCTCGCGCATCGGCTTGGGTTTGGGTGGCGCGACTTGCGGCCAGAGCGCAGCAGTGGCTGCAGGCAACTCGATTGGCTGTCTTAGCGGCGGCACGGCGGTCAACTTGCCAGCGGTTGGCTATATTTTCGCCCGCTAGGAGCGTGTCGGAGTACTCCGACTCGCTCCTAGCGCCGTCTGGCTAGACGGCGGCAACGGTCCGAAACTGCACGGATTCACTCCGGGCCGTTCTCGGACAGTTGAGAATAGTTGACTGGCTAGGAGCCTGTCGGATCGTAATGAATTCATTGTGTATAACCTGATAGGCATTTCACAACCGATTGATTTCCGACAGGCTCCTAGAGAGCCGAGCAAAAAAGATTTGCTCGGCGTCTCAGTGCTTGCTTTGTGGGTCGCGAGCCTGCGGTACTTATTCAGTGGCCTGCGGGTTGGCGTCAGGCCGCTCCGTCTTGTTTGGGAATTCTTTGAGGTTCGGCGTTAATTGGTCGGCTCTCTAGAGCACCGATCAGATTCCATCTGATTGGGTGCTCACTGCTTGTTTCGTGGGTCGCGAGCGATCGCCCGGGGCGTCTCGCCGCTCCATTTTGCAACGGAAACCAATGGCATTTGGGTGTCGGATTACTCAGTTTTGGCCAGACAGTG
>SHZD01000074.1 GCA_009692465.1 Myxococcales bacterium | reverse complement strand
CGTCAAAGCCCGTGCCCCCCTTGCAGCCCTGGTAGCACGGGTCGCCGGGACCGGTGGTGTCGTGGACCGCCGTGACCTTGCCGGCCTGCGAGGCGACGATTGGCGTGCCGGCCGCCATCGAGAAGTCAAAGCCATAGTAGCTCAGCCCGCTGTGGTGGAACTGGCCGTTGCCGGCGGTGCACGGATGGCTGGTGCCACAGGCAAACGGCAGGTGGAAGACATCGCTCGGCGGCGGGCTGGTGTCGGGCTTGGCCGCGGCATCGACCTTGGCATCCGCGGCAGCAGCGTCGGGCTGGGCGTCGGCGCCAGCGCTGTCCGCCACGCCGGCATCCGCAGTCTGGCCGTCCGCGGCCTTGGCATCGACGATCGCCGCGTCTGCTTGGATCGCAGCCGCATCGCCCAACCAGACGAGGTCGGGGGTCGGTCCGGCAACGTCCGCTGCGCCGTCGTTCGCGGCATCCCCATCGGCGCCATCGGCCTGACCATCCGCCGCGTCGACCTGGCTGTCCGTCAGCGCTGGGGCATCGCCAGCTTGGACGGCAGCGTCGGCATCCGGGCTTGCGCGACCGCTTGTCTCGACCACGGCGCCGTCCAGCGCCGGAGTGTCGTCCACGGCATCCGCCGACGAAGCGGAACCGTCGCCCGGCGCCACTGGACTTGCGCACGCCGGCAGCAGCAAGCACAGCCAGAACCCAACCTGCGCACCCTGCGACCGCATCACCGACCTGGTATAAGACACCCAAGCCCTCCGCCCCAGCAGTCGCCCTGACCGAGCCCCCGTCGCGCACCTCCGGACCCCCCGGATCGCACCGCCTGCAGGCATCCTGCGCCTTGCACCAGGCCCACGCAAGCACTTGCCGGTACCGGCCACCTTGAACCGGCCGAACCTCGGTCCCCGCGGCTGAAAACGGCTTCAGTCCAACAAGTTGCCGCACGTTTTCGGTCTTGTCAGGGCGCTGCGCCGCGGCGTCGAAGAAGGGCACGTCGTCGGCGTTGCTTGGGCGCTCAACGCGGCAGACTGCCGCAGTAAGCTAAAGAAAATAGTTAGTTAGAGTTTTATGTACTACAGACGTCTTGTAATGAGCTGATACTAAACACTGATGTCGACAGGGTGGTCAACTCGGGACCGTAGCGTCGCCGGCCCCCGCCGCAATCACCGCCCCAAAGGCAACAGAGCCATAGGCAAAACGCTGCTCGACCAGCCCGCGCGGCGGGTGGGGGTGTGCGCTGTCGGGTCGCCATCCGTAGCGGAGGTCCCCAAACCGAGCGCAGTTTCCACCGCGGTGTTGTTCACCCATGGCAGGTAGGCCCGCAGACCCAAGCCCGTTATCGTGGCGTGCGGCACGTAGGGCGAAAGGGGCTGCGGGGTAGCGACTGCCCTCAACAGACCCACCTGTAAGCTCGGGTTATCGTTTGTTTGTTCGGACTTTTCGGCATCTGCGGCGGTCGCAGCCAGCGGCGCCAGCGCCGACAGGCGCATTGATCTGACTGCCATTTATTCCAGCTCGCCAGCCAAGCTCAACGCAAGTTGAATCGGGCACCACTTCAGGCTGCAGGCACACCCGCGGGCAGGATATGGAGTCGTCGTCGGTCCGTTGGGCGGCGCAAAACTGGTAACTGCCAATGGAATCTACAAATAGCGAGGCATGGATCGGACTGCACACGGTCAACGGCACCGTGGAACCGTCTGGCAATTGGGCGCCGCTGTGGATTTTGAAAGGGACATCGTTGACAGTCGTCGCGGTCACTTTCAGCTTGAGATCCACGACGGTACCTGGCAGCACTGTGTCGCCTTGTTCGATGCCTAGCGTCCCTTTGGGGCAAAAATCCCTCACCGCTGTGGCCTGGATGTTGAAGGCAGGATTGCCGTGAGCGGTGGTCAGTTGCAGTTGCGCAACGGTGTGTTTTTCAGACGTTGGAGTAAACGCCACCGCCAGTTGCACGCTGTCATCTTGATGAAGCACCGTGGGCAGCAGCAGGCTGTTGGAGGGCAGCAGGGTCCACTGCGCGGTGCCAAGGAGTGACGCTGAAAGCAGCGACTGCGGGGACCAGCAGCGGTTGGCAATGCGATGGTGCTGGTAGGCGGTGGCATTTCGGTCGGTCCCTGCAGGCGAGCAATGGACCCTTGGTCCTTGAGTTCTAAGGGGGATTGGGCTGGAAAAATCCAATTGTTTCAGAAGCAGCTTGGCGAGGCCTCTTGGCCAATTGACAGGCACTGGCCCTTTTGGCAGGTCTCGCCTGCATCGCTGCACGGCGCGCCGTCGGCGAGCAGTTTGTGACTGCAACCGGCCACTGGATCGCAGTCGTCGGCGGTGCACGGGTTGGCGTCGTCGCAGGACAGGCCATCGCTGGAAAAAACGGCCTCGCAGGTGCCGATCTTGGGGTTGCACTGGGTCTTGCTGCAGGCGGTGTCATCGACAGTCGGGCACTTGATCACGTTGTGCGGATTGAATTGGCAGGCCCCAACCGCCTTGTTGCAAAACCACACGCCATTGCACAGGTTGCCGTCGTCCGCTTTGCCGCACTCGGCGTCGCCTTGGCATCCGCTACGCTGGCGGTGGCGGTGGCGGCGGCCGTGGGCTCGCGGCCACAGGCGGCAGTGGCAACCCAGACCAGCAGGATGGCAAGGCTTCGCGGTGCAGTGCGCATGGTTCCCCCACCGAGAGCGTGTACACCGAAATCTGCGCCCGCTACCACCGACGTCAAGACCAATCAGGCGCTTGGGCTGCCAGTGCAGGCGCGGCGTTTGAGGCCCCGGCCTGCAAACCGAAGGCGAGCCCACGGCGCAGCGCACCATTGCCCTTTCAACAGGCGGCAGTAGCGAGTATCCTTGCTCGGCAACGAACGGAACGAATGGAGAGCACCATGGCACACAGGACCTTCAAATCGCGACAGTGGCTAGCAGCGGCGTTGGCAGTGGCGCTGACGGCCTGCTTGGACGGTGGCAGTGCCGACGGCGAACCTCAAGAGACGGGGTCGGCGACTACCGACGATGCTGCGGTGGCAGTCGACGGATTCGTGGCTGCCTCCGGCGACGCTGCGGCTCAAGACGCCCAAACGGCAGATACAAGCACCGGGCCAGACGGGACCGCTGGTGCGGATGGCGGGGTTGTGTCCGACCAAACTACTGCTCCAGATCAGACAGCAGCCCCAGACGCGGCAGCGGTGGCGGACACCGAGACAGCTCCGGATACTGCGCCGTCGCCAGACTCCACGGCGACGCCAGACAGCGCCCCAAAGCTGGACTCCGCGCCAACTACCGATGCCGAGATCAAGACCGACGCCGGTTCGACCGCGGACAGCGCGCCTGTAGTGGATACCGCGCCGACCCAAGATGCGACAGTAGCCGATACCGCACTGGTCGATGGGGCAACAGCCGACGGGTCTGCGGGCTGCGTGCCCACCAACCCACCCCAAGAGCAATGCGATGGTGCCGACAACGACTGCAACGGCAAGACCGACGAATCGACCTGCGCCGACACCGCCTGCGCGGCCTCGGCGTGTTTGGCTGCCCCAAGTGGTGTATTTTCTTGCGCTTTATTCCCAAAATCCGGCGCTTGTGAAGACGACAACCCTTGCACCACCGGCGATACCTGTGCGGCCGGGGCCTGCACTGCTGGCAAGGCCATCGTGTGCAACGACGGCAATGCCTGTACCGATGACGCTTGCAAATGTACCGGCGACGCCTGCAAGGTGGGCCAATGCAGTTTTGCCCCCAACAGCGGCGGCTGCGACGACGGCAATGCCTGCACTACCGGCGACGGCTGCGCGGCGGGTACCTGCAAAGCCGGGCTGGCCAAGCTGTGCGACGACAACGACAGCTGCACCGCTGACTCGTGCGACCCCAAGACCGGCCAGTGCCTGAACGGCAGCGGCAACGTCTGTGGCCAGTGCAAAATAGGCAATAACACGCTGTGCGGGGCTGGCATGTGGTGTGCGGCCCCCAAACCCGGCCTCTGCAGCGGGCTGGGCACTTGCCTCAAGGTCGTCGCAGCTTGCACCAAAGAAAACTCACCGGTGTGCGGCTGCGACGGCAAGACCTACGGCAACGCCTGCACGGCGGGCGCCGCCAGCGTCAACGTCGCCACCTCGGGCGCATGCAAGCTGATCGGCTGCGCCGACGGCAGCGTGTGCACCGACAACAACCCCTGCACCACCGACGGTTGCGACCCTAAGACCGCGCAGTGCGTCTTTGCGGCCAACGCCGCAGCCTGTGACGACGGCAACCCGTGTACGGCGGGCGACAGTTGCGCAGCGGGCGCCTGCAAACCCGGTGCAGCCAAGGTGTGTAACGACAACGTCGCTTGCACGTTGGATTCCTGCAGTCCCAAGACCGGCGCCTGCGTATTCACCCCCAGCCCCGACTGCGGCGGCTGCAAGATCGGAGCCAACCTGAGCTGCGCCAAGGACCAGTGGTGCGTTTCGCCGGCCACGGGCGTGTGCAGCGGCTTGGGCAAGTGCACGCAGATCCTCGATGTCTTGTGCTTGATGGTGTACCAACCCGTATGCGGCTGCGACGGCAAGACCTACGGCAATTCCTGTACGGCGGGCGCGGCGATGGTCAACGTGGCCGCCAATGGCGAATGCAAGCCAGCCCTGTGCGCGGGCGTCAGTTGCGACGATGGCAATGCCTGCACGACCGACAGCTGCGACGCCGTCACCGGCAAATGCGTGGCCAAACCCAACGCCGCGGCCTGTGAAGATGGCAACGCCTGCACCACCGGCGATGCCTGCGCTGCGGGCGCCTGCCAGGCTGGCCTAGCCAAAGTCTGCACCGACAACGTGGCCTGTACCATCGACAGCTGCGAGCCCATGGGCGGTCAGTGTGTGTTTACCCCGGTGGTCGACTGCGTCGGTTGCAAGCTGGGCGATGGGGCAGCCTGTGGCAAGGACGGCTATTGCGCGGGGCCCACCGGCCTATGCAGTGGCACCGGCAAGTGCACCAGCAAGCCGATGATGTGCCCCGATGTGGTGCAACCGGTGTGCGGCTGCGACGGCCAAACCTACGGCAACTTGTGCGAGGCCGCGACACTGGGCGTCAACGTGGTTGCGAGCGGCGCCTGCAAGCCCAAAGCCTGCGGTGGCTTTGCCGGTGCGGTATGCCCAGCGGGCGAGGTCTGCGATCTAGCCGGCTGCGGGGCCGACCTGATGGGGTCCTGCGTGGCCAAGCCGGTCGAACCGTGCCCCAAGACCACCATCGACGCCCAGCAATGCGGTTGCGACGGCAAGACCTACCCCAACAGCTGCTTTCGCTTGCTGGCCGGCGTCGCCAAGAAGGCCGACGGTGCCTGCGCGACAACCACCGGCTGCGCCGTAGGCGATGCCGCCGTCTGTGGGGTCACCAGCTTTTGCAAAGGCTCTTGCGGTGCAAAAGGGGTGTGCGCACTCAAACCCGCGGTGTGTTTGGGCCTGTTGCAACCGGTGTGTGGCTGCGACAACAAGACCTACTCCAGCGACTGCACCGCGTCGGCTGCCGGCCAAAACGTGCACTACGCCGGAGCCTGCAAAGCGGTGGGCTGCACGGCCGCCCAATGTGACGACGGCAACGCTTGCAGCGTCGACGCCTGCGACGCAGCGACTGGTCTGTGCATCAACAAGCTGCTGCCCGATTGCACCGCCGCGCCGTGTACCTTGGGCAGCGCAACGGCGTGCGCGGCGAATTTCTGGTGCAATCCCGGCAAAGTGGGCATTTGTGTAGGCACCGGAACCTGCGCCATCAAATCCAAGATGTGCCCATTGGGACTGATCCCCGTGTGCGGCTGCAACGGCACGACCTACGACGGCGCCTGCCAGGCGGCCCAAGCTGGCTTCAATACCGAGTACAGTGGTGCCTGCAAGCTGATTAAGTAAGATTTTCGCTGCTCACGGCCACACGAAACTCGATCTACTGCACCTGCACGGTCGCGGCGTGGACAAGGCGGTCTAGCACGGTCCACGCCAGCGTTTCGGTGTCCGCGCCCGCCAAATCCAAGCCGTCCATCAGACCCGCGCTTGAGCGCAGCAACCGGACCGTCCACTGGGCAGTCGCGGGCAGCGCACCGAGCGCCATCAGACGGCCGTGCCCCGCTGAAGTGGCGACTTGGCGCTGGTGAATTCCGCTGTTGTCTGTCCACTGCAACTCGGCGCTGAAGGCATTGTCCCCGGTCTTGGCGCCACTAGGAGCGTGTCGGAGTCTTCCGACTCGCTCCTAGCGCCGTCTGGCTAGACGGCGGCAACTGTCCGAAACTGCACGGATTTACTCCGGACAGTTCTTGGACAGTTGAGAATATCTGAATGGCTAGGAGACTGTCGGATCGTAATAGATGCATTGTGTATAACCGGATAGACATTCAAAATGCGTTTGATTTCCGACAGGCTCCTAGCTGGCGGGCCGGGCGAGACCAGCCACAGCAATTCGCAAGGCGTTCCGGAGACTTCGCGCACAGGCGACAGCCCCGCGGGCTCGACGGCTGGCACGCTTTCGGTGGCGCTGGCGATCCACAGGGAGGGATCGACGGCCACCCCATGGGCAGCCCACGCGGGTGCAATCCATGACCAGCCGCTGACATCGCCATGGGCGTGCGGGCACGGCACCAACTGCAGCGACCACGTCTTGAACTGGGCTTTGACGATGCGCGGTTGGCCAACTGCAGTCGCATCCGCGGTCCAACCCAGCGCGTAGCGCACGCTACGTCCACTCTGAGCGGCTTGTGCGGCATCTGCGGCCCCAGTAGCATCGGGCCCACAACCGCCAGCGCACACCGCGCCCGCTACGGCCATTGCGGCCGCCAAGCGCCAACTGGGCATCAGGGCGGGGGACCGCCACCGGCCGGTTTCTCGCAGATACCTTGCGCTGTCATACACTTGCCAGCTTGACCGGGCGGTGCGGGGCAGTCCGCGTTGGCTTTGCATTGCGGAACGCAGACTTTGCTCGTCTGGTCGGGCACTTGCGCGCATTTGCAGCCAGCCTTGGAGCCTTGGGGGCACTTGGCGCCAATGCAGTCGGCGTCGGCTGTGCAGGATTGCGGGCCGGTGGTGCCACCGCCCACCGGGTTGCCAGCGCCAGCGCCAGTCGCGCTGCCTTTGTAACAGCCTAAAATGTACGGAAAACCCTCGGTGGCGTGGTAGCGATAGCTGCCGTCGGGGCCGACCCGGCCATTGCAGGCGTCGAGCACGGTCGCGTCGGCGGCATTGGCGGTGTAAGTATAGGCTTTCCACGCGTAGGTCTTGGGGTCGCCGGTCTTTTTGTAGCCGCTGTGGAACTTGACCGGCTTGGCGCACGCGGCATCGGTGCAGCCCCACGGCCCATAGATGGCGAAGCCGTCGAGCGCAAAACCGACGATGGGCGAGGGTTTGCTGCCGTCTTCTGCGGCCAAGGTCCACGGCGTTTTGGTCGAGACTGCGGCTTGGGTTAAGCACTTGGTCTGCAGCGCGTGGTTATGGTAATCGCCGTTTTGCGCCGTATGGCCGTTGCAACCGTCGGTGATGCCGTTGTAGATCGGGTCGCCGTAGGCCTCGGCCGTCGGTTGGCCGCCCTCGTTGGGGCCGTAAAATGGCAAGCCCGCCACTGAAAAACCGACCAAGCCCAGCTCGGGGATGGCGGTGGTCTGGGCGGCGGCTACGGGGCTGGTGGTGATTTTCCAAGCGTGGGCTTGAGGTTTAAGCGCATTGGGGGTCATCGGCACGAACTGGTAGCTGGGCATGCCGTTGGACGTCACCACGAACTGCCCATTTTCGCACTTGCCGGCCAATTGGGGCTTGGCGTAGGTGTCGCCCGCGCCGACGGCGGTGGTCATGTCGAGCAACGCGGCGGCTTGCGGGCAACTGGCGGCCACCGCGTCAGTGGCGCTAGCGGTGTCCTTTCCAGCCGCGGTATCGCCACCAGAGGCCGCGTCACTAGCTGCGGCGCTATCGCCTGGGGTGGCTGCGTCCTTGCCAGCCGAAGTGCCGTCTGCGCTGGTAGCGTCGCCGCCGCCGCCGAGCGCACCATCGCCTACCGGGGTGAGGTCGCCGCCCACTGACGAATCGGTGGCGGCGGAGGTTGCCGGTGGCGGCGCCTGCGCCGTACACGCCCACAGCCCAACCAACCCGAACCCGCACACCAACCCGATTTTTCGCATCGTACCGTCCATGCGCCAGCGGCCATGGTGAACACGGTAGCGGCACATTAGGCCCGGCGCAACAAATCGGGCCTGCCGCGCTGATTTGCGTCGTTGGGTGGTTTGAGCGGGCGGCTACTCGCATTTCAGAAGTCGCCGCGATGAACGGTCAGCGCGGGCCTGGATGAGTTGGCATTTCAAGCAGAATCAGCTTGCACGCCGATGGCCTCGCGCGTGAGCTCCGACAGGTCTTCGTCGTGCATCCAGACCACCAGTTCGGCGCTGGTGGTAAAGGCCCAACTGCCAGTTTGACCACCCTGCACCCGGGCGACGACGATACGACCCACCATGGCCCATTCTCAAGGAATTGCCAAATAAAAATAGAGCGATATGAAGTGTTGTTGGGATAATTGAGCGTTGACCGCATCGGCGTCAGGATTGACCAACGAAATCTTGCGCGGCCACCGATTTGGGATGCCAGTGCTCCGTCGCTCGCTGGTGCTCGACAAGACGCAAGCAACTGAACGATTGAGCCGTACTTGGATACGGCGATGGAAAGAAGCGAGGCAGTCACGCACAGATGCGGCCAAGGCGGTGGATCGCGGCGGCAGTTCCTGCTTGCCCCCTCAGCGCAACCGGCCTACGCTTGGCTGATGCGCTTGCTGACGATTCCGATTTCCCACTACGTCGAAAAAGCCCGCTGGGCCCTCGATTACGCCAAAATAGCCTTCCGCGAGGAGGGTCACGCCCAAATCCTGCATTATCGCGCAACCTTGCCTCACGGCAGTCGCACAGTACCGGTGCTGATCGATGGCACGAGCGTAATTGCCGACTCGACCGCCATCTTGCTGCACGTCGACGCGCTGGCGGCCGCCGATCGCAAGCTGTACCCGCTGGACCCGGCACAACGCAAGCAAGTGCTCGATTGGGAAGATGAATTTGATTTGCGACTCGGCCCACACGTGCGGCGCGTCGGCTACCACCGGGCGTTCGCCATGGGCAAAGAGCTGACTGAGCCGCTGCGCGGTCGGGTGCCGGACTGGGAATTGACGGCGCTGCAGGCCGCGTTCCCCTTGGCCGTCGCGCTCATGCGCAAAGGCATGAATATCAACGCCAAGAAAGCCGACGAGAGTTTGTTGCGGGTGCGCAGTCAATGCGACGCGGTCGCCAAAGCGTTGGATGGCAAAGACTATCTGGTGGGCGACCACTTTAGCGCTGCCGATCTGACTTTTGCCGCCTTGTTGGCGCCGGTCTTAGTGCTGCCGCAGCATCCGGTTCGGTTGGATTTGCTGCAACTTCCTGATGATTTTAAGGCCTTGCAAACTGAATTCGCTGCCCATCCGGCTGGCCTGTATGCCCAGCGCCTGTACGCTCGCCACCGCCAAGGCTGATTGTCGCAAGGACTGCTGATGAACCTGTTCGGGCGTGCTGTACAATTGGACCCCTTTGCGCAGTCCAAGCTGACGGATTGCACCCGCGTGCGGCCCAGGGTGACTGCGCAGTTGGCGCCCATCCCTGTCCATGTGGGCAACGTCGGGCAGCGGGGCCTGAGTATTCGTTTCGCCAGCGTGGTTGTGAC
Organism: Myxococcales bacterium; assembly: GCA_009692465.1. GTDB lineage: Bacteria > Myxococcota_A > UBA9042 > UBA9042 > UBA9042 > SXRM01. The sequence continues at coordinate 16,658 of SHZD01000074.1, read as the reverse complement.
CGTGACCGCGCTGCTGGCCTCGGCCTGCTCCCAAAACAACCCGCCCTCGACGCCAGCCCAGACAGCGACCAGCGACCCCTACGCTGATCTGCCCAAGCGCAGCAATGACACGGGCCTGCTGGACGAACCGCTCGATCTGGCCCTAGAACTGACCCAAGCCGATGCCAACACCACGTTGCCCGGCTCGGTGTTCGCGGCTGTGCGGGCCAAGGGACCGTGGAGCGGCAAGCTGGCCCTAGTGCTGACCGAACTGGGTCAACCGGCCAGTCAGTACAAAGAACTGGTGCGTGAATTTGCCCGTGCTGGCCACCATGCCGTCGCCATCCCGTTGGGTCTGCCCAAGGCGCTGACGCAGGTGTGCGGCGGGGTGGCCGTGTGCTTTGAACAAGCGCGCTGGGAATTGCACAATGGCAGCGACCGCACGCCGTTGTTGACGGTCAAGTACGCAGACAGCGTAGAAAATCGCCTAACCTTGGTCGCGCTGGCTTTGGCCAAGAACGGCCAAGGTTGGGGTCAGTTCGTGGTCAGTGGCAAGCCCAACTGGGCCACGGTCCTCGCCGCAGGTCACGGTGAAGGCGCCGGCCAAGCTGCGTTTATGGGCACCCAACTAGTGATTGCCAGAGTCGTTTTGCTGCAAGGCCCAGCTGACAGCGTCGGTGACAGCCCCGCGCCGTGGCTGACGTCCAGCCACCAGACTGCCAATGCCAAGTGGTTCGCCTTTGGTCACACCGGCGCCAGCGGCTGGGCGGCTATCGCCAAGGTGTGGACCGCCATCGGCCTAGGCGGCGGGGCTGGGGCTTGGCCCTCGGTCGATCAAGGCGCAGTCATGGGCGTGCAAGCCTACACCACCCACCTGAGTGTCTCCGAGCCGCATTTGGCAGTCGCCACCGATGCGACCACCCCGCTGGACGCCAATGGCAAGCCCAAGTATCGCACGACCTGGCGTAGTCTAATCGGGCCTTAGGAACTGTGACAGAACAAGTTGTTCTGTCACAGGGTTCCATTTGCTTGCTAGGTGGGTCGCAAGCTCGCGACTTTGCAAGTCGACTCGCCGCTCCGGCAAAAATCAAATCGATCGACTTAAATTGTCACAGTTCCTTAGCCGCGATCCCCCGCTTTGGGCGCATCTCGGCGTTACTGCGTCACTTTTCTGTCAGGGACGTACGAGAGTACGCCCCTGACAGAAAAGCTCCTTGCTCCTTGTCGAGCGACAGCGAGCGACAGGGCACTGGCATCCCAAATCGGGGGCCGCCGGGAATTTCGGTTAGCTCGCTGCCCTCGACAACACCCGACAAAAGCTCGCATTTTCAATGATGTTTGCCAATTCATCGCGCTCCGTGGTACACGGCAGCCGTCAACCTTGCTAGGAGCCGCCATGTCCAGTTTGCCACCGACTTTGCAGTGCAGCCGCGTTTCTGAAGTCCTCGACACCACCGGCCGCGCCTACGGCGACCAGCCGGCAATGCGCCACAAGCACGACGGCCTATGGCAGGTGACGACCTGGCGTGAATACCGCGACCAAGCCCGCTTGACCGCCCGCGGGCTGATGCACTTGGGCCTGCAACCGGGCGGCGGGGTCGCCATCATCGGCAACAATTGCCCGCAGTGGTTCATCGCCGATATCGGCGCCATTTTGGCGGGCGGGGTGCCGGCGGGCATTTACACCACCTCGTCGGCCGAACAGTGCCAGTACATTACCGACCACTGCGACGCGACGGTCGCGGTGGTTGACGACCCCAAGCAGTTGGTCAAGTTCAAAGAACAATGGCCTACCATGCCAAAATTACAGCATATTATCCTGATGCATGGCTCGGATGCCGATGAGCGCGTCCATTCGTGGGATGAACTGCGGCGGCTGGCTGAAAAAGTCCCCGAAACTGAACTTGACGCCCGGATTGCCCAACAAAAGCCAGAGGATGCCTGCACGTTGATCTACACCAGCGGCACCACCGGCAATCCCAAGGGCGTGCTGATCACCCATGACAATTTGACGTGGACGGCGCGCCAAGTATTGAGTTCAGTCGATATTCGGGTGGGCGATCAGGGCATTTCGTACTTGCCGTTGTCGCACATCGCCGAGCAAGTGGTGTCGCTGCATGGGCCGATGTTCTTGGGCGGCTGCACTTGGTTTGCGGAAAGTTTGGACAAGCTGGGCGACAATCTGCGCGAAGTGCGGCCCCATTACTTCTTGGGCGTGCCGCGGGTGTGGGAGAAAATTCAAGCCAAAATGATGGCGGCCGGGGCGACCTCAAGCCCGCTCAAGCAAAAAATTGCCAAATGGGCGCGCGGAGTTGGCGCAACGGGCGGCTTAGCGCTGCAACACAATCTGGATCCGGGTCTGGAGTATAAGCTCGCGCAAAAGCTGGTCTTTAACAAGGTGCGCTTGGCGTTGGGTCTCGATCGCTGCCGGGTCCAAATCACCAGCGCGGCGCCGATCGGTCGCGGCACTTTGGAGTTTTTCTTGTCACTCGGGGTGATTTTGCACGAGGTCTACGGCATGAGCGAGTGCACTGGGCCGGCCACCATTTCCAACCACAGCCGCTGGGCGACCGGCAAGGCCGGCTTTGCCATGCCCGGTTGTGAGGTCAAGATTGCCGCCGACGGCGAAATTTTGGTTCGCGGCCGCAACGTGTGCAAAGGCTACTTCAAGAACGCTGACGCCACCGCCGAGACGATTGACGCCGAAGGCTGGCTGCACACCGGCGACGTCGGCGAATTTGACGACAAAAAAATGCTGCAAATTACTGATCGTAAAAAGGATTTGCTGATTACGGCCGGCGGCGAAAATGTCGCTCCGCAAGTGCTCGAAGGCATGCTCAAAGGCATCTCTGTCATTGGCCAGGCGGTGGTGGTCGGCGATGGCCGCAAGTATCTGGCCGCGCTGCTCACGCTCGATCCGGAGCGGGTGGCCGCGGAGGCCAAACTGGCGGACAGCCCGGCGACGGATGCGGCCAGCGCGGCCACCTGTGCCAAATTCCGTGGCCACTTGCAGGGGCAAATCGACACCCTCAATGGCCGGCTGGCGCAAGTGCAGACGATCAAACGCTGGATCGTGTTGCCGCAGGAATTATCGATAGAAGGCGGGGAGTTGACCCCGACCATGAAGATCAAGCGCAAAGTAGTGCGCGAAAAATACGCTGAGGAAATTGAGGCGTTGTACGCGTAAGCCGTTCAAGCTGGCGCTTGCTCAGCGCCCCAATGCTTGTTTCGTGGGTCGCTGAGCGTGCGGCACTTATTCAATCGCCTGCGAACTGGCGTCGTGCCGCTCCAGTCTTGTTTGGCAAATCTGTGCGATAAGGCCTCAATTGGTGAGGTCTGTAGGGTAGGCAGTCGCCTAAAACCAAGAGCCCTTGCCCTGCTCGGACCGCCTACGGTGGCTCTGGCGGTTCATCTGGGCGCGGCTCGCCGTCGTCCCCGTCTACGGGCGCGCTGGGCGCCGCCTCTGCATCGCCCGGCGCGGCCTCATCGGGGCTGTCTTGCACCACCGGCTCGACCTTTTTCTTGCGCTCGCGCTTGGGTTCAGGCACCGCCAACGCTTTGGGCGGGTGGCGGGCAAACCACGCATCGGCAATCTGCTTGGCAATTGGCGCGGCGTTGTGACCGCCCGAGCCGCCGTGTTCCACCAGCACCGCTACCGCGATCTCGGCGTCGTGGGCCGGCGCCCAGCCAATGAACCACGCATGGTCGTTTTGCAGCCACGCCGTCAGCCGCTGCAGCGCCGCGGGATCCTCGCGCAACCGCTCAGCGACGTCCTTGCGCACCCGCTGCTGGGCCTGCGCCGTACCGGTTTTGCCCGCCAGGGTGGTCAGCATCAGTTGACTGCCAAACGCGGTACCGCCAGCCTCGTTGACCACCGCTCGCAACGCCTCTTGAATCAACGGCAATGTCGTTTTGCGCAGGCCGAGCTCGCGCATCGGCTCGCGGTTGGGCGCCACCAGCTTGCCGTGCTCGTCTTCAAAGCCGGCCACCACGGTCGCCTGCGGCAGCCAGCCGCCATTGCCGATCGCAGCGTAGACCCGCGCCATTTGCAGTGGGGTCGCCAGCACATCTTTTTGGCCCACCGCGGTCGACAGCGCAAAGCCCGGATAGTAGCCGCCGACCACATGGTGTTTGTACCAGCCCAGCGACGGCACCCGGCCGCGTGCTTCGCGCAGTTCGATGCCAGTCGGCTCGCCAAATCCCAGCTTGCGCGCCCACAAATGCAAGCGATCTAAGCCCAATTCTTCGCCGACCCGGTAAAAGTACACGTCGCAGCTGACCCGCAACGCATCGTACAAATCGACGTCACCGTGGCCGCGGCGGTTGTGGCAGTGAAAGCGCCGGCCACCGTAGTCGTAGTGGCCGGTGCAGGTATGCTCAGAACGTGGTGTAATTACACCATCTTCCAGACCAGCGATGGCGGTGACGACTTTGTAGGTCGAGGCCGGCGGATAGCCATGGATAGCCTTGTTCAGCAGCGGCGCATAGGCCGAAATATCGCCCAGCGGCCGGGCGTGCGGCGCCCGTTTGCCGGCCAGCGCATTGGGATCAAAACTGGGCTTGGCATACATCGCCAGCACCTGCCCGGTTTTGGCGTGCAGGACCACGACGGCGCCGGCAAACACGTCCTTCATCGCGACTTTAACCGCCCGCTGCAAGTCCGTGTCCAGCGTCAGGCGCACGCTTAGCCCCGCCGTCACCGGCCGCGGCCGAATCGCGTTGACCAGTTCATCCAGGTCTTGCGCCGCCGCAGTCTCGCCTTCAGTGCGCCGAACCAGCACCTGCTCGCCGTCCAGCCCGCGCAAGGCGGCGTCGAGCATGGCCTCCAGACCCGAGCGGCCCACCCGATCGGTCAGCCCAAAGCGCGGCGGACCGAACGGCAGCAGCGGCTCGACATCGCGCGGCGTCACGTAACCAACGTAACCGATGACGTGGCTGGCCAAATAGCGAAACGGATATTCACGCTGGATATCGGCCACCACCCGCAGTTCTGGCAGGCGATGGGCGTTGGCGCGCAACACAGCTACTTCGTTGGTAAAAGTGCGACGGCACAGCGGGCATTGCAGGATGTGCATCTGCTGGTGCAGCGCTTGGTCGTCGTAGGAGCAGGTGTTGGTGTCGGCAAAATCGCGGTCGCAGGCGCCACAGTGCCAGCCTTTGCCCACCGCGGCCAGGCGTTTTTGATCGAACGGGCACGACTTGCGCTCCGGCACCGGTTCAAAACCGCGGCCGCACACGCTGCAATGGCGGTGGGGGCGCTCGGCGACCAGCTCCAAGGTGCTGGAATCATAAGGGCAATGCGTCGAGACCAGATCGCGGCGCACCAAAAGCGGCTTGCGTTTGCGCGGATCCACTTCTTTGTGCAGTTCGGTGGTCAGCGCTGCGCGTTCGCTGTCGGTCATATCGAGCAGTTCGGCCAGCGTGCCGATAATCGGGGCAATCCGTTCGGGCTTGACCCGATTGGTCAGGATTTCAGCGCTGTGCGACTCGATATTGCGAGCCAGCACGGTGCCATCGGCGGCCTTGATCAAGCCGCGCGGGGCTTGGGCGCGCACTTTGGCCACCCGTTCGATGACGGCGTATTTTTCGTAGCGGTCGCCGTTGACGACTTGGACTAGGGCCAAGCGGGCGGCCAGCGCCAAGATGCCACAGAAAAGCACGACCAAGGCCAAGCGGTTGCGCAGGCGAAAACGAGCGGGTTCGTGGGATTGGCCGAGGGCAACGGACATGGGTTAGCGGGGCCAGGTGGTGGTGGACAAGTCGACGTGCTCAACCGATTGGGGCAGGCGGGTCGGGTGGCGGCTGTGGCCATTCAGGCCGGTCAAGGCCATCCAAGTTCCGCGATCCCCCGCTTAGGGCGCATCTCTGCGTCGCGGCGTCGCCTTTCTCCTTGCTCCTTGTCGAGCGACAGCGAGCGACAGCGAGCGACAGGGTACTGGCATCCCAAATCGGGGGCCGCGGCGAATTTCGATGGGGAATCCTGGAGTTGCGCACTCAACGACTGGCCGGTGCGCTGGCCTGAGGTCTGGGTGAGCGCAAGAATAAGTCGATCGATCAGCGAAAGGAACGGAAGGGCCAGACGGCTTGAACAGCCGCGAGTGTGCGACCCACTGAGCAAGCATGAGATCGGCGGTCCGGCATTTGAGGCCGGACTTCGGCGATCGAGGATAGCATAGGTCAAGGCTGGGGTGGCGCCAACCGGGGTCCCTGCACCACCACCACAATCCGATCCGCCGCCACCGTCCTGCCGCTGTCATCGATCGCCTGCGCCCGCACCACGTGCTCGCCCGGCGTCAGCGGCCACAAAACCGCCGCCTCAGGCAGAGCCAGATCGCCGACCGGCAGCCGATCCACGGTCCAGCGCAGCCGCAAGCGCGCATCCGCCAAGCGCGCCCGCAGCCCGACCTGTTGCTGCTGAGCGGGCAAGCGCGGGTCGAGCACCAAGCGGGCGCCATCGAGCGGCTGCACAATGCGCAGCGTCGCACTGGGTTGCACTGTCGCCGGTGGTCGCACAGCCGGGGTAGCTTCTACCATCGACTGATGATCGTGGTGCGGCATCTGCGCGGCAATTTGTGGCGTTTGCCCACCCCAGCGCCGATACTGGGGCGGCAGTTCGAGCACTACCGCCGCTGGGTCGCCACGGCGATGCCAATCGCAAGCTGCCGGCACCTGCGCCGGGCGCAGCAGTTCACTGATGGGCTGCGGACACAGCGCGGTCACCGCCAGCCCCGACAATGCACACAGCTGCTGGCGATGCAGTCCGTCTGGCCGCACGAACGGCGCCACCGCCTGACTGCCGTGCAACCGCCACACAATGTCGCGCACCAGAGGCGCCGCGCCGGTGATACCGGAAACTTCGCGCATCGGGCTGCCGTCAAAATTGCCGACCCACACCCCAACCGTGTAGCGGGTAGTCGAGGCCAATGCCCAGTTGTCGCGAAAGCCCTTGGAAGTCCCTGTCTTGGCGGCGACTGCAAACGGAAACTCCAACACGCTATCGCGCCCAAAGGCCGGCTCGCGCGCCGCCGGATCGCTTAGAATATCCAACACTTGCCATGCCGACTGCGGCGAGTAGACCCGGTGACTGCGCGCCACTGGCAGCTGCACAACGTCGCCGCAACGCTGCTGCACTGTAGTGACCACTATCGCCGGCACGAACACACCACCGCGGGCAAAAGTCGAAAACGCCGCCGTCAAATCCAGCAGCGACACCTCGCCGTCGCCCAGCGTCAACCCTAAGCCATAGTGCGCGGCGCTGCGGGTCAGGGTGGCCAAACCCACGGCGTGCAAGTCGGCCAACAGCGCGGAGGTTCCAATCTTGTCAGCCAGTTGCACCGCTGGCAGGTTTAGGCTTGAGCCCAGCGCCAGTCGCGCCCGCACCGGCCCTAGGTAGCGCCCGCCGTAATTGCCCGGCGTCCACGTCCCGTGCGGCGTGTGGTACTGGGCGGGCAGGTCGGCCAGCACCGTCGTCGGGCTGTAGTCCGCCTCAAACGCGCGCGCGTAGGTGAACGCCTTAATCGTCGAGCCAGGCTGGCGCCGGGCCAGCGCGCCATTGTTGGCGCCTTGGTGAACGACATCGCCATAGTCCAGCGACCCCACCAGCGCCAACACCTGTCCCGACCCATTGTCGAGCACCACCACCGCGCCGTTGCCAACCCCACGGCTGCGCAGGCGATCCAGATGGGCGTGGGTCAACGCCTGCACGTCGCGCTGCAAGGCGCCGTCGATGGTGGTGTGGATGGCGATCGGCAAGTCGTGCAGCGGCTGCTGCAGCTTGGCTTGCACCAAGTCGGCCAAGTGCGGCGCGCGCAGCCGGCTGGGATCGGGCGCTAGCGCAATCGGTTGGGCCAGCGCCACAGCGAGTTGCGCGTCGTCACACAGGTTCAATTCACGCATCTTGCGCAGCAATCGCTTTTGACTGGGCAGCGCCGTTTGGGTATTTCGGCCGGGATCCAGACGCGCAGGCGAGCGCGGCAGCACCGCCAGCCACGCCGACTCCGCCAGCGTCAGGGCTGCGGCAGTTTTGCCCAGCCACGCCTGCGCCGCTTGTTCAACCCCGCGGTGCAGACCGCCATAGGGCGCAAATTCCAAGTAGAGTTCGAGGATTTCGGGCTTGGACAGCCGACCTTCGAGGCTCAGTGCTTCGCCCGCTTCGCTAATTTTGGTCCACCACGTACGCGGCCGCGGCTGCACCCACTTGCATACCTGCTGAGTCAAGGTGGACGCCCCAGAAATCACCCGCAAGTGGCTGGCATTTTGCAACGTTGCCCGCGCTATCGCCAGCGGATTGACCCCAACGTGACTAAAAAACCACCGGTCCTCAGCCACCAACGTGGCGTTGACCAGATGCGGCGACACCGCAGCCAGCGCAACGGGCCGATGCCGGGCGTGGTGCTCTTGGGTCAACGCCTGCAGCGTGCGGCCATCGCGGTCGACAATGCGGGTGACCGCAAAGCGTTGCAGCAACTCAGCGCGCGGATCACTTGGCCCGAGCAGGCCAGCGCGCAGCAGCCACCAGCCCGCCAGCACGACCGCGCAGCAGCCAGCCAGCCAGCGACCGGGCTGCCAACGACGCGGGTGGGTGATTCTGAGATCGGTCGCCATAGTCTGCCGTCGTCGCTGCACAGCGCGTGTTGCCGTCACTCCACCGTCAAGCGATTGGGTCCCGAAGTCCCAAAAACTTCAGGTGCATACATGGCTTCAGCCCGCGATCCGCGGCCGACAAACTGGCCACGCACCGCCGCCCGGGCGACGTAGGTGTAGACGTGGACTCCAGCAGGCAAGTTGTTGACAAACCAGCGAATCTCCCGTCCAGCCAACTCGCGGTGATCGTAGCCATCGCCGTCCCACTGCTCAGGTTGACTCCGGCCCGATCGGTCAGGACCGATGCGGTTCAGTTCGGCGCCCAGTAGGCGCTGGCGCAGCTTGCTCATGCTGTCCAAGGCTGCTAGCGAGGTGGTGCGCAGCGCATCGTCCAACGGCTCCAGCCCGGCGGGCAACTGGTCGACGATGGCCACATCGCGGCGGGCGCGGTCATTGACCACCACCACCGCCACCGCCACGTGGTCGCCGCGAACGAGACGCAGTGGACCCTTATTGCCCTGGGCATCAAAGGCCAGACGCTGGACAAAAAAACCGGCGTTCTTGGCATATTCGGCGTCCACTTGCAGCGAATAGGTATAGCGCACGCTGTAGTGCAAGGCCCCGCCACCGCTAGTTTGCAGCACCACTGGCACTTGACCGGCGGGCAACTGCTCTTGGTCCAAGCTAAAACTCAAGGATTGCAGTGATTTGGCGGCGATTTTACCGGCACCCAGCTGCCGACCACCCACTAGCACCGCGATCTGCTGGTCTGCGGCCGGACCGTCCTGACTTTGCATCCACGCCCCCAACCCGCGCAGCGCCCACGCGTTGTCCTGGGTGGTGCCCCAGCGGTCGTCCTTGCGCTGCTCCAGCAGCCAGCGCGCCAACCGCGGCAGCAGCGGATGGTCCGGCGTCGCTTGCAGCATCACGGTCAGCAACAAGGCATTGGACCGCACTGGGGTCATCCACGCCATGTCCGCGCTGTCCACGGTCACCATATGCGCGCTCGCCGCATCCAGATGAGCGCTGCGGGTCAGTTCATCGATAATGGTTTTGGCCTTCAGTAGCCCATCGCCGCCAACAAGCGCCGCCGCTTCGGCCACAAAGAGCTGGGCGTCGACAGGCATTTGCTGGCGACGGCCAAACAGGGCATCGACATCGCCCGCGGCCGGTTGGCCCAGCGCTGCCAAAGTCGCCACCACTTGGGCGGCAGTGGTGTCGTCCAACACTGCGTTGGCTTGTGGCGCTTCATAATGGAATTGAGGCTCTACACCCGCATGGCTCTCCGCTTGGGCCGTCTGCGCACCTGCTGGCTCGGTCGCCGCGGACAACTGCTGCCGCAACCACGCCGGCGCGTCCTTGAGCAAGGTTTCATCCACCCGCAAGCCGGCCTGCTTAGCCTGATGCAACAAGCGCAGCCCCCAGGCCGTCGCCAACACGTGACCTTGGCTCTCATTGGGCCACAGGGTCAAGGCCGCCGCGCTCGACGACCGATTGGCCATCAGGCGGTCGATGGCCTGCTGGGCGCGCAGCAACCCCAACTTGCGCTGTTCGGGCAGCACTGCATAGTGCTCGGCCATGCGTTCGGTCCACAAAAATGCTTGCAATTGCGAGGCTAGCTGCTCACTACAGCCGTAGGGATAGCGCATGAGCCACTGCAGCGACCCTTGCAGGGCGACCAGCGCGGTGGTGCTGGCCTTGATCTCGACCCCGCCGACCCCGGACCTAGCGACCGCGCTCTTTTGCACCGCCTCTTGGACCGAAGTCAGGCTGGTGCCCCACGTCGCCACCGACTCGGTCGGCATCGGATCGACAATGTGGATCACTTGTTGCAGGCCATCCTTTTCGCTGCCCATCTGCGCCCGAACCTGCACGGCGATGGCCCCGGCTTTGGTGGCCCGCAGTCGAAACGCCAGCTCGCGGCTGGCATCTTTGCCCAGTTGCCAGGCCTGCACGCTTTCGCCTAGCAGCGAGGCTTGGCCACCATTTGACGCCACCTCAAGACTGTTCGCCTGTGATCCTGTGGCCGCCACCGCCAGCGAGGCGCTACCTGTAGCGTCGGCGCCAGAGCGATTGCGCAGCGTCAGCGCCACTTCAAACTCGTCGCCCACGTGGACTTGCGCCGGATAGGTTGCCAGCAACATCAATGGCTTATCCACGGTAATCGTGGCATCGCTACCGCCCGCTCTGTCAGCACCTGCGATCGCTACCGCCATCAAGCGAAACGAGGTCAGATTGTCCGGCACCACAAAGGTGGCCAGGGCCTTGCCGTCGGCCCCGACTTGGAGCTTGGGCAGCCACACCGGCACATCGCGAAAATCGCCGCGCATGGTGGCGCCACCGCCGCCGTCTTGGCCCTTGTCCTCGCCGACACGGCCCTTGATGAGGTCGTGGATCATCGCCAGATTGTGGACTCCCAGCCCGACGTCGGCGTACAAAATATCTAATACTTCTGGGCGTTTTTGACCAGACAGGGCCATGACCCCTTCGTCTACCGCCCACAGCGTCACTTCGCCCGCGGTCGGTTTTCCGGCCGCATCGGCCACCTGCACCTGCACCTGCACTTGTTCTTGGGGTCTGAATTTGAGTTTGTTCGGTTGCAGCTGGACTTGCAGACTGCGGTCACCCGTATCGACCTGAATCGCGGCGTAGGCGATCTGCAAGACCGGCGAGCCGGTATCTTCCCGGCCCACTTCGGCGCGAGCGATGCGGCCACTGAATACCGCCACCCCCAAGTAAAAGTTGGGGGCGTGGCGCCGCTCAATGGGAACCTCAAGGACCGGCGCCTCGCCTTCCAACCGCACCAAGCGGGTGCGCAACACGCCGTCGCGTTCTTCGGTCACTAGGGCGGTCGCGTTGTTCAGCTTGTTCTTGACCACCACTTTGGCGGTCTGACCGACCTTGTAGCTGGGCTGATCGGGCACCAACAGGGCACTGCGGTCTTCGGTTTGATCCCAGTTGGCGTCGCCTTTTCCGTAGGCCACCGCCGAAGTCGTCGTCTGCGAGCGCCGTCCTTGGCTGTCGGTAGCGTGAACGGTCACAATGTGCAGTCCCGGCTCGGTCAGCACCACCGCGCAAGTGATGGCCTGCACGCCCGCGCTGTGATCACAGCCGCCAATTGGGCTGTCTTTGGTTTCGGTGCGCCACTCCAGCACCCCGCCGATGCCAATCTCGCGCACTTGCAGATGCTGCCGCCGCACCACTGTCGCCTTCAGCTTGGCCCCCGCCACCAGCGTGCCCAGGGCATCGGGAGCGACCATTTGCAGTTCCAGCGGGCTGCCGACCGCGACCATGCCTTTGAGCAACCGCACCCCAGCGTGCACAGCGGCCGGATGCAGCCAAGTTTGCACCGACTGCGACACCGGCTGGGCGTTGGGGTCTTGAGCCGTCGCCTCCACGTTCAGCGGCAGCGAACCGGTCGCGGTGCTTTGGGAGGTTGGCACCGTCAAGGCAATCTTGCCGGCGGCGTCCAAGGTGCCTTGGGCTTGGTAGGAAAACGAATTGGCGATGCCTGAATCGTTGAATCGCCAACCGCCGCCGAAGGTAAATTCAGCCCAGTTTGGCGGCGAAAACTCCTGCACATGCCCAGAAATAGCCAGTGAAATCGGGGCATTGCCCAACGGGCCGCCGCTGTAATAGCCAGCCACCACGTCGACAACAATGGGGTCGCCTTTGAGGTGATGCGGCCCGGCGCTGCGGACTTGCATCCGAAATTTCGGGGTGCGGTAGGTGCGGACTTCAAGGTTGGCTTCCAAGCTATGCCCAGTCAGCGTCGCTTTAAGCGTGTGGGTGCCGTAGGCGCCGACCACCGGCAGCGGCATTTGGCCGTCAAAGGTCCCGTTTTCCGACAGCGTTGTTTGCACCTTGGCCAGTGAGCGTTGTTGAGGGTCGCGCAGTTCGATGGTGACCGCTTCGCCGACTCCGGTTACGCCGATGGCCGCAGCGCCAATGGTGCGAACAATGCCCTTGAAATTGACGGTCTCGCCGCGTTTGTACAAGGTTTTGTCGCTAAAAAGCACCCCGCGATTGGCCGAACCGCCGTCGCGGTAGCGCCAGCTTTCGAAGTTGTCGGAGTCGTCCAATTCCAAGAACGTCCAATCGTCCTCCAGGCTGGCGACCACCAGATAATCGGTTGCTGCAGAGGCTGCGCCGGAGTCATCGTCGTCGTCGCCACTATCCGAGTCAGGATCGCGCGCCGGCACTAGGTTGGCCGGTCCGGTGGCCAGCCCGTGGGCATTGGTGGCGCCCTTCCACACCTCACTGCCGTCGCGGCGCACCACCCGCAATTGGACGGCGGCCGCCGGCTTGCCAGTCGAAAACCGCGTCACCCAAAACACTGCGGTGCCGTGGGCCGCCTTGGCCAAGATGTGCAAGTCAGTAATCCGCAACAAGTGTTCTTGCTGCAGCGGCCCGTCCGCGCCGGTGGGCCCGGTAACTTGCACCAACGTCACCCCAGCGCGGCCGCGGCCGCCGATCGCGGCGTCGATATCGAGCACTCCGCGCTCGTCGGTGTCGGCCAACTGCGTGCCTTTGAAGGGCAATTGAATCGGAAATGCCAGCGGTTGCACGGGCGATGCCGCCGGTTGGGCCCCGGCTGGCGGCGCGACTGGGTTCAGATGCTGCAGCACCCGCGCCAGATCGTCGCGGCCGACCACCAGAGCTTGAGCCTTGACTTGGGGGGCGTTGCGCAGCGCCACCGCCAAAAGATGCGGGCCTTCCTTGCGCTCCAGCACACTGCCATCGACCAACACGCTCAGGACCGGCTTGCGCTGGCCCATGCGAAAAGTAGTCTTGTAAGCGGTCTTTAGCGTCTGACCGTGAATGTCGGGCAACCCGGCCAGCACTTCCAAGGTGTATTCTGTTTGCGGTTTCCACAGCAGGCGCGGGACAGTGGTGTCGCTAACCGGCCGGAGATCGCGCGCGGCCAGCGAGCAATTCAGGCTCCAGCACCTGACTTGCAGGCCGGGCACCGCCGGGGTCAGCCTAAAGTACTGGGTCAGCCCGCTTGGTTTGGAGCCGGCCGCTGCCTGCTGCCAGGGCGCTGGGTCTTGGGGCAAGTGGTTGTTCAGGGCGACGTGCAAAGGGGCCCACAGATCGGGATCGCAAGACTGCCCGTCGCAGCCCGCCGACACCACCCGCAACGGCCCCAAAGTTGAGAAATTACTGCGAAATGCGGCGCGAGTCGGCTCGGGCCCCTCCAAACTGTAGCTTCCCGGTGCGACGATCAAGGCGATCAGGGCGGCGGCGGGCAGCGGCGTTTGGGGAATAATGGCCACAAAATGCCGCAATTGTTCTGCGCTGACGCTGACAGCGGGTCGAGGCACCGGCACCCCCCGCCGCGTTCTGGGTTGGTCGGTGGTCTGCTCCTGCAACTGGGCATAGTCGGCTTGGGTTAGGGCCCGCAGGCGCACGGCGGGCACGGCCAGCTTGCCAGCCTCTACATGGACCAGCTTGGCCAGCGCTTCGGGGTCGACTTCCTGGTCAAATTCCAAGAAAATGTCAGTCCTCGCCTGCACTTCACTGCTGCCGGCGGCCGGCCAACTGCGCACGACTTTGGCTGGGGCGGTGCGAAAAGACCAGCTATGCGGTGCGCTGGTTTTGCCGCTCAAGGCCGTAAACGCGTCCAACTGGACGCTGTAGCGGGTCGAGCCCTTGAGCGGGGCGGTGGGCCAAAATCCCAAGGTTGTGGTGCCCATCCAGCGCGCCGACAAGCCGACTGGCGGGCTGACGTGAATCTGAGTCGCGGCCACGGGTTCGTCGACGGCGCTGACCGCCACCATCGGCTGATTGAAGGCGACCGCACCCATGGCTGGCGCCTCGACGTCGCCGCGCGGCATGGCAAACGTGACCGTCAATTCGCCAGCAGCGGGCACGGCGAGCAGGGCGCCTGCCGGGTTGGCGATCCCGGCCGCAGCCTGCGGTGGGATGGCGCTCGGCTGTTTGGTGCCACAGGCAGCCAGAGCCAGCACCAACAGCCCGAGCGGATTCAAAAGACGTAATCGTTTAGAGTGCATGGAGGCCTCGCGAACTAGCGACAACAGCGGGCAAAACGCCGCGGCAAAACGCCGGACCGCGCCAGCGATTCACAACTGAAAACGGGAAACAGGCTAGGACGTGCGGTGGCGAGGCGGCACCAGTGCCGCTACTGGCAGGCGGCGGCACGGGTTCGATCATCCACAGGCGGCGACACACAGGCGGCGACACACAGGCGGCGACACACAGGCGGCGACACGCAGGCGGCGACACGCAGAACGCGACACCTAGAACCCGACGGTTAGGCCGCGACCGAAAAATCGCGCAAAGCCTGATTAAGACTCGTTTTCTTGTCGGTCGATTCGCTGCGCTGGCCAATAATCAGCGCACACGGAACCCCAAACTCGCCGGCGGCAAACGCTTTGGGCCGGATGCCGGGAATCACCACCGACCGGGCCGGCACTCGACCGCGCCATTCGACAACAGTGGGGCCGGTCACGTCCAAAATCGCGGTCGACGCGGTCAGCACCACCCCAGCGCCGAGCACAGCTTCTTGTTCGACGATTACCCCTTCGACCACGATGGCGCGCGAGCCGACAAAACAGCCGTCTTCGATGATCACCGGGCGCGCCGAAGGCGGTTCCAGTACCCCGCCAATGCCGACGCCGCCGGACAGGTGCACGTTCTTGCCGATCTGCGCACACGAACCGACGGTGGCCCAAGTGTCAATCATGGTGCCGCTGCCCACCCACGCGCCAATGTTGACGTAGCCCGGCATCAGGATCGCCCCAGCTTCCAGAAAACTGCCGTAGCGCGCCACGCCGGGGGGCACCACGCGCACGCCTTGGGCTTGCAAGTTGCGCTTGGTCGGGATCTTGTCGAAGAACTCGAGGGTGCCCGCTTCGAGCGCCTTGAGCGGCGAAATCGCAAAGTACAGCAGGATGGCCTGCTTGACCCACTCGTGCACTTGCCAGCCATCGGCCTGCTTACTGGCGACGCGCACTTGACCGCGATCGAGCAGCGCAATGGTGTCGAGCACCGCAGCGGCATGGCGGCGATCGCGCAGCAATTCGCGGTCGGCAAAGGCAGCACTGACAAGCGGTTGGAGCTGAGGATCGGTCATCGCGCGGCTCCGGGTCACCAAGGTGAGTGACTACTGATTATTTTGCCGCTGGGGTCGCCGCGGCGGCCGGAGCACTGTCGGCGGGCTTGGCCGCAGGGTCGTCCAGCTTGACCGGCGCAACGGCCTTGTCTTCCGGTTTGGCCGGCGCAGCCGCTTTGTCGTCGGCTTTGGCCGGCGCAGCCGCTTTGTCGTCGGCTTTGGCCGGCGCAGCGGCTTTGTCGTCGGCTTTGGCCGGGGCGGCGGCTTTGTCTTTGTCTTCGGCTTTGGCTTCAGCCGGCTTTGCCGCAGCCTTCTTTTGTTCGAGCACTTCGGAGACGGCACTTTCTGCGGCCGAGGTGTCCGCTCCGGCGCGGGCCAAAATGATCGACAACACCATAAAAGTGCCCGCGGCCAGGGTGGTGGCGCGGGTCAGCACGGTCGAGGCGCCACGGCCACCGAATACGGAACCAGTCGACGACCCGGCGCCGAACACGCCGCCACCGCCGCGCCGCGCCACCTGCCCCGGCTGCAACAGCACGACCACGATCAGGAACAGACAGCAAATGACGTACAGGGCAATAGCTAGATAATACAGCACGGGGCGGGCTCCAAGGCTGGCGGGCCAGCGGGGCGAAACATGTCGCACAACAAGTGGCGAAGCAAGTGGCGAAGCAAGTGGCGAAGCAAGTGGCGAAGCAAGTGGCGAAGCAAGTGGCGCACTGAGATGCAAAGGATGCGGCGAAGTAATCGTTGGCCAATTCAAAGCCTTGCGCTGGATGGAGCGCAAAGACTCAGCGCGCAAGGGGGCGGAAATTTACGCGAGTTTTCGCCAATGCGCAAGTGCGGTCAGGTGCCAGAATTCCCCATCGAAACTCTCCGCGGCCCCCGATTTGGGATGCCAGTGCTCTGTCGCTCGCTGTCGCTCGACAAGGAGCAAGGAGCTTTTCTGCCAGGGGCGTACTCTCGTACGTCCCTGACAGAAAAGTGACGCAGTGACGCGGAGATGGGCCCAAAGCAGGGG
>SHZD01000073.1 GCA_009692465.1 Myxococcales bacterium | reverse complement strand
GGTTGCCGCAGTTTGTGCTACTAGCCTGTTTCGTTTGTCAAAGGGGGCGCGCCGCCCCCTGCGACCCCTGCGGCTGTCTGCATCCGCGGCCAGCAGTACCACGGCCGCAGTTCGCAGCGGTAACCCGCCGCGAACTTGGGAACCGTGGTGCTAGCGGCACTGCACCGAATTAGAGAGCCGATCAAATCAGATTTGCTCGGCGTCTCAGTGCTTGCTTTGTGGGTCGCGAGCCTGCGGCACTTATTCAGCGGCCTGCGGGTTGGCGTCAGGCCGCTCCGTTTTGTTTGGGAGTTCTTTCAGGTTCGGCGTTGATGGGTCGGGGCTCTAGCCAGCGCCCGCTGCCCAGCGCTTTGACCAGCTCCCGACCGACGATTTCTGGGAACAGTTGCAACCTAGGATTTTGTCTATGGTTGCGCCGACGCTACCGCGGGGCTACGCTCTGGTGCAGCCAGACCAGATCTGGCAGGCCTGCGGGATGCGGCACGAACTGGCTGAAAGCAAATCTGATTTATTGGCAACCCCCGCGTTGCGGACTCCGTTCGGTGCATCGCCGACCGCATCCAGTGCCGCGCAATTGTCGTCTTTGGCAACCGCGCCGGCGTCCAGGCCCGCTCTGATTCCGACTTGGATCTGCTCGTTGTCGCCGACGTCGATGGCCCCGGGCCACCGAACTGGGACGAAACGTCCATGTGCATCAAGCAACTGCTCTGGGGCATCCGAATGCCCATCGACGTGGTCCTGTGCGCGACGCCTAAGTTTGAGAGCTGGTGCACCACATGCAACTCCGTTTAGGAACTGTGACAGAACAAGTTGTTCTGTCACAGGGTTCCATTTGCTTTCTGGGTGGGTCGCAAGCTCGGGACTTTGCAAGTCGACTCGCCGCTCCGGCAAAAATCAAATCGATCGACTTAAATTGTCACAGTTCCTTACGGGCAGGCGGCGGGCGACGGCTGGGTGGCGCATGGCCGAATCTGACCTAGCGCCCCTGCTTGTCGCCAAAGCGCAGGACAAACTGCTCGCGCTGGGTACCATCGTGGATCAGCGATCGTTTTCCACTGCGATCATCGGCTTTCACGCTCAGCAGGCGGTCGAAAAGCCGGCGAAAGCTTGGCTGATTTTGCTCTTGTGGGATCCGCTGTTCACTTACGATTTGCGCGAACCGCTGTTCGCACTTGAGCAGCGCGGTGGCCGTGAAACTTCGCACTGGCGTGATTTCTCAGCGTTGAACCATTTTGCGGCGTGACTGCGGTAGGGTAGGGGGCCGCGCGCCCACGAACTCGATCGCTTTCGGGCGCACGGTCGGGTGTCGCCATTCGCTGCGGCGTCTGCGGTCGCGGCCGTGTGATGAACGGCTGCCTCGCCCGGCACCGGCGAGGCTGGACCCCAACCACAAACCGACCACAAAACCGGAGCCAGTCGGTGCAAAACCAGGCCTGCCAAGAGAAACCGACGGAACCATGACTGCACGATATGACAACGAATCTAACCCGCTGCTACCCTCGCTCAACCCCAGAAACCGTCCGGTCAAGCCAGAGGTCGCGGGTTCAAGTCCCGTCCGCTCCGCCACAGGCCTGCACTTCGCGGGCCTTGGTGGTTTTGGCCAGCCAGTCCACACCCGCTCGAACACCATCATCACCGGCGCTCGGCCACGGCCCACTGGGCTGCAGGCGAACCAGCGCGCGACACAACGGCCGGGCAACAGCGCAAATCGTCCCGTTTGGGCTGTGGAACTGTGAGCGATCGCGCCTTTGCGGCCAGTCGCCTACAGCTGGTGTTCAGCGCTGGGCGCGATCACGACTTGGACCGAGTTGTCGCTCGCGATCTGCCTGCTTTGGCCAAGCAACTGAGCCATTGGGGCCACTTTGCGCGACCGGTCACGGTCCATGTGGCCGTCGATTTGGCCCAATTGCGGGCGGCGTCGCCTTTGGCGTCGGTGATGGACCTGCGTGGGCTGGCAATCGGCGATCAGGTGTGGTTGCTCCAACCCCATGCGTGGCCAGACCGGCCGACCGATGGTCAACTTGGGCTGCTCTTGGCTCACGAACTGGCTCACGTCCTGTGGTTTCAGCGTTCCACCCAAAGCCCTCGGGCCATGGCCTACCTACCGACTTGGTTTCGCGAAGGATTCGCCGTGGTCGCCAGTGAGGGTCGGCCCGCGGCTGCGCAACGGCGGCAACTTGCACATCTCGACATCGCAGCCCTTGCCTACGCCGATGATCGCCAAATGGCCGAGTTGGGCACCGAAGTCTACCAAGTCGCGGCCTACGCATTTGCCAGTTGGCACGCCCAGTGCGGTCGGCGCGGTCTGGGCGAGCTGTGGCGACAATTGCGAGCCGGAGCGACTTTTTCACGGGCTTTTCTAAATACTTGCGGTGTTGACGATCGCGCTTTCGTCACTACGTTTGCCGCAGAGATCCTCAATGAGGGTCGGCAGCGCTAGAGAGGACGGGCAATTGCGGATGATTAAAGCGGAATTCGACAGTAACGCGCTGACATTGTGGCCAGAAGTTTGCCCGGCAATGGGCTGGATGGCCGTGCCCAGGTTTGCGCATGTGGCCTAGCAGCCGTCGGTGGATCAGCGGTTCGGGTTGGCCTTGCGGCGGATCCTGGGCCAATCCGGGCAGCGCGCAGGGCCAACGCCCAGCAATTCACTGCCTTAGGCTCTGTGAGCCGGCGACGATTGGACTGACCCGTGCAGCGGCAGCTGGGGGCCCGCGGTGAATGCGCTGACCGCCTTGCGTCGACCGTGGACGCTCATCGGCATCGGCTGCACGCTGAGTCTGTGCATGATCGCCATCGAGAACCTGTCGTTTACCGACGGCTTGATGGCGACGACCTACCATCGCACGCAGACGATTTGGCTGGTGTTGGGCATTGCCGCAGCAGGCGTAGTGGCGGCGATTGACCCGGTGTACGTCCGGCGCTTGGCGCTGACAGGCTACTTTGCGCTGACCGTGCTTCTGGCGCTGGTCCTGCTGGTCGGTCGAGAAATCAACTACTCGCGACGCTGGATCGAAATCGGGCCCATGAATTTGCAACCAAGCGAATTTATGAAGCTGTCCGTTATTTTGGTCCTCGCTGACTTGTTCGACCGTCGGCGTTCCAATGGGGCATGGCCGATCCGCCAGCTAGCGGTGCCTGGATTGCTCTTGGGCGTGCCGGTGGTGTTGATCAATCTGGAGCCCGATTTGGGCACTTCGCTGGTGGTGGCTGCGATCGGCGGCTCAATCGTGCTGTATGAGGGCGTGCGCAGGCGATCCTTGCTGGTCACGGCGACTTTGGCGGTGGTAGCGGTCACCGTCGCTTGGCAGGTCGGCATCGTGCGGCCGTATCAAAAAGGCCGCGCGGAAGCGTGGTACCAAGCGATGCTGGAGGAGGACGACTACTCCAAGCCCAGTTCGCAGCAAACTCAAGCCGAGCAAGCATTGTGGGCCGTCGGCTCAGGGCAGCTCAGCGGCCGCAGCGATGCCCAAGCCAAGAACTCGGTGTTGCGACATTTACCCTTTGTGCACACCGACTTTGCGCTGGCGCCCTTTGCCGCGCGCTTTGGCCTTTTCGGCACGCTCGGCCTGTTCGCGCTGTATGCCGGGGTGGTGGGCTGGGCGTTGCGATTGGCGGATCGGGCTCAGGAGCGCTTCGATGCGCTAGTCGCAGTCGGGGTGGCCGCGTTGATATTTTGGCAGTTTTTCATCAACGCCGGGATGGTGATTGGCCTTTTGCCGGTGGTCGGCATTACCCTGCCGCTGGTCAGCTACGGCGGCTCCAGCGTGCTCACCGTATTGGTCGGCCTTGGATTCTTGATGAACATTGCGGTGCGACGGCGCGGGCGGTAGCGAGCGATGCCCATGTTGATTCAGCAGTTGCGCCGCCAGTTGCTCGTGCGGGCAGTCGCTTGGGCGCCAACGCTGGTGTTCGCTTGTGCGCCCGCGCTGGTTCTAGGCTGCATTTACGGACCGTCGCTGGCTGATGCGCGCTGGGTTCACGACGATCTCGCCGCGGTTGTCGACAATCCGCTGGTGGCTTGGCCGCCCGATCTGGCGGCGATCGCTGCCGGGCGGTGGTTTGGTCCAGTCGCCAAGTTCGACGTTTTTCCAGCACGGCCACTGGCGAGCATTTCATATTGTCTAGAAATTCCATTGGGTTTGGCCACTCCTTGGGGTCGAAGGCTGGTCAATCTGGCGCTCGGTTGGGGCTGCGCGTGGCTGCTGGCGCTGCTGGTGCACCAGTGGCGGTGCGCACTTTTGCCCGCTCCGCAGGCCGTCACCGCCGCCGATCAGGCGGCCGCAACTGATCCAAAGCACACTGGTCCGGCAGTTTGGCTCGCGGCGCTGGTGGCGGCGCTGTTTTGCGCTCATCCGGCGCTGGTCGAGGTGCTTTTCTGCGCGGCAAATCGACCCGAATTGATGAGCTTACTGTTTTGTTTGCTGGCAGTTCGCCACGCCATCGCTTGGGTTGTTCGCGGCCACCGCGCGGGACCGTGGCTGATTGGCCTGTGGTGGGGCTGCGCGCTGTTGAGCAAGGAGTCGGCGGTGGCCCTAGCAGGCGTGGCGCTGGTGTGGTGGCTGGCGGACCGCGACCGCCGCAGCCAAGTCAGTCGGCTGCTGGCAGTTTTGGCAGTCGTTTTCGGACTGTTTTGCGGCTGGCGAATGTGGAATTTGGGCGGCAAGGTCCAGATCTTCGTACATTGGCACGACAACCCGCTGCAGCGAGCCGCTCTGCCCGATCGCCTGTTGACCGCGCTTGACGTCACCGGGCGCGCCCTACAGCACCTGCTGTGGCCGGTCGACTTGGCCCCGGACTACACCTTTGATGCGTGGCCGCTGCGAACAGTGCTGTCGGCGGCGGCGGTGACTGGTGCCGGGGCGCTGGCGGTGCTGGGCGCCATCGGCATCGCGCTGCTGCGCCAATGCATGCAAGCCGACCTGTCGACACGGCGACACCAGCTAGCCTGGCTGTTGCTGCTGGCCGCTGGCTTGGGCTGGTACCTGCCCGTTTCCAACCTGCTGATACCGTCGACCGTGCTGTTTGCCGATCGGCTGTTGTGCGTGCCGATAGCGGCCGCGGCGGTCGCGACGGCCCTAGCGATCGGCACGTTCGCAACAATCCCAAGAGTTTGGCTGAGTTCAGCGCTGGCCATGGTGGTGGTCGCCTGCTCCTGGCAGTCGTTTCGGTACGCGCAGGCTTGGCAGACCCCGCTCACCCTTTTCAGTCGCGGGGTGCAGTTGCAGCCGAGGTCGATGCGCATGCAAGCCAACTTGGCGCACACGATTGTCGAGGAGCGGGTTGCCCTCGACCCAGTGCCGCCGGCGCGCGCCGCTCTGGCACTCGATTCAACCGATGCCGGGGTGCTGGCTATCGGTTTGGATGCCGCGGCCTACATGCACTCGTGTCCCGCCGCCGAACCGTTTGTTGGCGCCCTAGAACGCCTGCGCAAACCGGCTACCAAGGCCCGGATGGCGGCGATCGCGTGGGGCGGACGCTGTAAGCAGTTTGGCCGCGCATTTGCCGTGGGCACCGCGATCACCCCCAAGGCCTTGGGGCCAAGCAAGGTGCTCGACCTGTATGTGCTGGCCGTGGCTGCGAATCTGAACACCGACGCCGCAAATTGGGCGCGATTCAATCGAGTTGACCCGGCCGTCGATCCAAGGTGGCGATCCGCTGCGGCGCAAGGTGCGGTGTTGGGAGATCGACCGCTGCAGGCCGCCGACCTCCTGTTGGCGCTGCATGGCCAGCTGGGCGATCAGCCGCAGTTGCGCGATCAGGCGGCTGCAGTTCTTCAGGCTGCCCGCGGTCATCGCGACCACGCGCTGGTTACACTGCGCTTGCTAGCCGCCTGGCCCGCATTGGGCCATTAGGGCGTGTAAAAGAATAACTCGATCGATCTGCGAAAAGAACGGAGCAGCGAGTCGGCTGTAAAGACGCGAGCTTGCGACCCACGCAGCAAGCAAACGGGCACGGTAAATGAATGACTTATTCATTTACGAGCCCTTAGTAACGAACTGTCCGACGCTTACCCGATCGATCCGCGACAGGAACGGAGCTTCGAGTCGGCTTGCAAAGCCGCGAGTTAGCGACCCACGAAACAAGCAATTGGCCGACGGGCAAAATCGACTCGATTTTGCACGGGCCCCAAGGCAACCTATGACTAAGACCGTTGACCGCATGGAAATTCGCGACCCCATCCACGGTCCGATCGCGCTGAGCGCCACTGAACAAGCGCTCATCGACTCGCCGTATTTGCAACGCCTTCGCAATATCAAGCAGTTGGGGTTTTCTGAGCTGACGTGGCCAGGTGCGACCCACACCCGTTTCCTGCACTCGCTGGGTGCGATGTACTTGGCGGGGGTGGCCTTCGACATGACGCTGCGCGATGCGCCATGGCTGCCTGATCGCGAGCGCTCACGGCTGCGGCAGACGGTGCGCTTGGCCGCCCTGTGTCACGATTTGGGCCACCCGCCGTTGTCGCACAGCTCCGAGATGTTGTTACCGCGCTTGCCGCAGGTGTCGCCGCAGGTGTCGCCGCAGGTGTCGCCGCAGGTGTCGCCGCAGGTGTCGCCGCAGGTGTCGCCGCAGGTGTCGCCGCAGGTGTCGCCGCAATCGGGCGCGCAGCCGGGCCACGATCACGGCTCGCACGAAGACTTTACGCTGCAATTTCTGCTGAAGTCAGGCTTTACCGACCTGCTGCGCAACGCTGCCGGTCACTTGGGCATTGAACCCGTGCACGTCGCCGCATTGATCAGCAACGACATCGCCAGTGACGACAGCGCCTTCACCATTGGCCACCGCAACCTCAAAACCTTGCTGGCGACGTTGGTGTCCAGTGAACTCGACGTCGACCGCATGGATTACCTGTTGCGGGACAGCTACTTCACTGGGGTCAGCTACGGCAAATTCGACGTCGACTGGTTGATTTCGCACTTGTGCCACCACATTGGCGACGACGGCGAGTTGCACTTGGGGCTTGAGGACCGGGCGATTTTTACCTTTGATGACTTCCTGTTGTCGCGTCACCACATGTTCCTGATGGTGTATTTTCACAAGAAATCAGTGTGTTACGACCACATGCTCCGGCGCTTTTACGAGCAATTTCCTCAGTATTGTCAAGCACCTGCGGATCCGGAGGAGTACTTGCATTTTGACGACCACGCCCTGTGGCGAGTGCTGCGCGGCATGGCCAGCCAAAGCGCGTGGGCCAACGGCATCGTGCAGCGTAAACCTCTCACTTTACTGGCAGAATCGGCTCATTCGGGCCCTGAGCCGGTCGACGCGCTGGCGGCAAAACTGCAGGCGGAGGGCGTCGACCATTTGCGGGTGACCAGCCACGGGGCGCTGTCCAAATACCGGGCGGCGGATCGCGGCAGGCGCATTTTCGTGCGCAAACAGCCGCCGGTGGGGCCGGCGCGGTGGACTGAACTCGGTCACGCCACGCAGCTTTTTGTGCGCTACGCTGAACAGACTGTACTGGAACGCATTTACGTGTGGCCCCACGAGGCCGCCCGCGCGGGTGCGTGGCTGCAAGCGCTGCGATCTTGAAGCGAAAGCGCCGAATCGCCCAAATTCAGCGTCGAGATCTCCGCGATCCCCGATTTCGGATGCAAATCAAGGAGAAGTGAAGACCAATGGGCGCGGATCAACAAATCAGTCCAGCGAACTGATTTCCCGCGCCACGGGGACGGTCGCCTGGGCCGTTGAGCTCCGGCGTGGTCAAGAACTGGGGACTGGAGCGCCGACGCAGCAGGCTTGCGTTCAAGCAAGCCGACTTCACCAAGCAGGTTGCGCCGAAAGCGGCGAATCGCGGATCGGCGAACCGCTTGACCGTTTGCTTGAGGCACGCCCACTATCAACAAGCTTGGGAGGCCGACCGTTCATGCGCCAAACGATAATTGCAGTAGTACTTGCCATAATGTTCGGCCCTTCGGCGGCCGGCGCGCAGACACCGCCAGCGGACGATCCCGGTTTGTTCGTCATCGTCGAAGCTGCGCAGCGACCGCTCGACAGCCTATTGGTGGTGCCACCTGTGTGCGGCGTTGCCAAAAAAGACTGTGACTTGCTTGAGCAAGTTCTAAACAACGACGCGCGCCTATCGGGATTTGTGCGCGCCATTCACGGCAGTTCTGGCCACGCCGCCCAGTTGGCCAAGACGCCCTTTCCGGCCTACACCATTCGAGCAACAGCGGCGCTGGGTGCCGGTGCCAATTACGTGTTGGCGACAGCACTTCGCCCGGCCAAAGAGCCCGGACACTACGAGTTGCTCGCCGTGCTAGCGGAGAGCCGAGAGGGCAAAAACCTGCCATTGCTGGACTACGCCGCGCAAGTAGCGCCCGCACTGTCGTTGCGGTCGATGGCTCACC
The DNA here is from genome assembly GCA_009692465.1 of Myxococcales bacterium. Classification (GTDB taxonomy): domain Bacteria; phylum Myxococcota_A; class UBA9042; order UBA9042; family UBA9042; genus SXRM01. Next base: position 17,966 of record SHZD01000073.1, on the reverse strand, counting down.
GCGTGCTCAACGGGGTCCAAGGCGCCATCACCGGCATCGAAGGCAGCTTTGACACCGTGATCTTCTTTTCGTCCAAGGCCCCTGGCTGCGATCGCTGCATCTTTCAGATCGACGCGGACGGTGCCAATCGGCGCATCTTGGTCAACGATCCGGGGATCCATATGTTTCCCGTGCAGTTGCAGGACGGTGGCCTGATGTACACCTCGTTTCGCAGCGGCATGCCAAGCCTGTACAAATTGGACGCTATGCAGCTGATGGCGATGTCGGATCTGACGCCGCCGTTGCCCAAAGGCAAGCTGAAGAAACCGGAGGTCAAGCCGCCCGCACCCAAGGCAACCGATCCAAAATCGGGCGATGCCAAAGCTGGCGATACAAAGGCCGACGATGCAGCGGCATCATCAGGTCTGCCTGCCCCATTTGCGGCCGGAAAAGATCTGCAATTCCGTGGCTGCGCCCAGCATCCGCGTGGAGATCTAGTCGCGACCGTTAATGATGGCGACCAAGCCGACATCTGGAGCATCGACTGGTCGGGCCAACCCAACCGCAATTTAAGCAACAATGCCGCCAATGACTTGAGCCCATCGTTTTCGCCCGACGGCGAGTTCATTGCGTTCGTCTCCGATCGCACCGGCGAACCCCAAGTCTACACCATGCGCGCCGACGGATCCGCGCAAAAGCGCTTGACTTTTGGCGGCAGCTACAACGCCGACCCGGACTGGGGGCCCGACGGCAAGATCGCCTACTCGGGTCAGCGTGGCAACGCGCTGGACGTGTTGACGGTAACGATGCAGGGCAAGATGCAAAGGCTGACCCCGGGGTTGGGCCGCCGCTCGCTTGAACCGACGTGGTCACCGGACGGCAAGCGCCTGATTTACGTGTCCAATGAGGACGGCAAGGGTCATCGCTTGTGGATCACCGCCGCCGATGGCGCCACCCGCGAGCCGATCGAGGGGCCGTTTGGCCAGTTCTACACCCCCAGTTGGCAGCGAATTCCCGGCAAGAAACCGCGAGCGTGGCTGCGGTAGGCCCAATCTGTGGCGCGCAGTTCGGCTTTGCGGCGAGTGACCTGACGCCAATGGTGTTTGGCGATCGACCGATGGCAAGGTGACGGACCTCGCAATCGCCCTAAGCGAAGCCTCCGCGATCCCCCGCTTTGGGCGCATCTCGGCGTCACTGCGTCACTTTTCTGTCAGGGACGTACCAGAGTACGCCCCTGACAGAAAAGCTCCTTGCTCCTTGTCGAGCGACAGCGAGCGACAGGGCACTGGCATCCCAAATCGGGGGCCGCGGAGAATTTCGATGGGGAATCCTGAGCCTTTTGTGCCCTTGACACCATTCTTGGGCTCAACCATACTGCCGCCCCCGCGTTTTGGCTAACTCTGTGCGGGTTAGTGACGCGCCGTGCTGCAAGCGTCGCGAGTGTCGACCTGCCCCAGTGATCGCGTTTGGCGCCAAAAAGTTGCCCTGCCAGACAGCGCGGTTGCCCTGCCAGACAGCACGGTTGCCCTGCCAGACAGCACGGTTGCCCTGCCAGACAGCGCGGTTGCCCTGCCAGACAGCACGGTTGCCCTGCCAGACAGCGCGGTTGCCGCACCTACGTGGCGCGGTTGCTGTGCTCAGTTGCCCAGATAGCTCAGTTGGTAGAGCAGTGGACTGAAAATCCACGTGTCGTTGGTTCAACTCCGACTCTGGGCACCAAGTTGCCACCCCCTGCACATTTCGGCCTTCGCGGCCATTGCTGCACTTGAATCTGGTCCGGTCAAGTGGGATGAATCTGGCTCGGCCAAGTGAAAATCAATAGATTCCCGCTTCCACACGCTGCGGCGTTTGGAAAGCCATGAACAGCATGGGTGATTTTCCCATGCACATGGGCCTGTAGCTCAGCTGGGAGAGCGCCTCGTTCGCAATGAGGAGGTCAGGGGTTCAATCCCCCTCAGGTCCACCGATTCGTTCTTCCCAGTGGCTTACACCCTGCCCTGTCGCTTTCGCCCTGTCGCTTTCGCCCTGTCGCTTTCGCCCTGTCGCTTTCGCCCTGTCGCTTTCGCCCGGCACCTGCGCGTTCCCCGCATTGGCGTCGTGGGCCGTTTGCTCACAATCAGCAAAATAGTCGTTGGGGCGGGCTGCTTCCCAATCCGCGTGAGGCGCAAGACTTAGAGAGTCTTGCGCTTTTGAATGGATGCGCGGTGTGCTCGACGCGCTGCAGTGACCGGTTGGCCGACGATCCTTCTCAGTTCTCTTGCGGAGCCCCTGATGCCCAAACTTGACGTGGTCGCCGACCTATCCAGCGCGCTGCAGGATGCGCAAACTGTTGTTATCGTTGGTCGGCGTGCCGATCTCGTCGACGGCTGGCCGTTGACGGGGCTCTCCGCTGCGGTGCGCGACGCGGCTGCGCGGTTGGCCGCCGATGCCAAGCCGGCGATGGGCACCAGCGCGACCACGCTGCTGCCATTGACCGATGGCGGGCCGCGCTCGCTGGTGTTGGTGGCACTGCACGACAAGATTTCGCGCCACCTGTCGGAGGTCCGAGCGCTCGAATTGCACTTGGCCTTGCGCTCAGTGGCGCGGCCCGATGGTGGCAAAGTCGCGATGGTGGTTGCGCTGCGCGAGGCCGGTCACGCACTGGGCGCCTACGCTGGCATCAGCCGCGCTTACCCGCACTACACCCGAAAAACTAGTCAAAAACCGCTACTGCATCCCGTCTACGTCCATTTTGTTACTGCACAAGGTCCCGTCCAAGACGGTCTGCAGGCGATTCGCGATGCCGGCGCGGCTGTGCGCTTGGCCCAGCGGTTGGTCGATATGCCCACCGCCGAGCTCGATACCGTGGCCTTTGAGGCCGAGACTCGCAAAGCGATTGACGGCTTGCCCCACATTAGTACCACCTCGATTATCGGCGACGAATTGCTGACTAAGGGCCTGCGCGGCTTGCACGCCGTCGGACGCACGGCGATGGCGGCTCCGCGCTTGGTGATTTGTGACTACAATCCGCCCACCGCCGTCGGCGATCCGATTGCTTTGATCGGCAAAGGCTTGGTCTACGACACCGGCGGCCTGTTTCTCAAAATCGTCGAATCGCGCATGTTGACGATGAAATGCGACATGGGTGGCGCGGCAGCCGTGCTCGGCGCTTTTGTGACGTTGGTCAAAAGTGGCATCCAGCGCCGGATTGTCATGGCGATCGCCATGGCAGAAAACGCGATTGGCCCAGACGCGTACCGGCCGGACGACATCATCGAGATGCACAGCGGTAAGACTATGGAAGTCAACAATACCGACGCTGAGGGGCGCATCTGCGTGGCCGATGCGGCGTCGTATATTGCCCGCACCTACCGGCCCAAAGTTGTGATCGACGCGGCGACGCTGACGGGCGCGCAGTTGTTCGCAACTGGCAAATACCATGCAGCAATTGTGGCATCGGATGGCGAACTAGAGGCGACGGCACTGGCCGCCGGCTTGGCCAGCGGGGATCACTGCATGCCCGTGCTGTTTTCGCCCGAGTTGCACACTTCCGAATACAAGAGCACGGTAGCCGACATGCGCAATTCGGTCGCCGACCGCACCAATGCGGCCAGTTCGGCGTCAGGCTTGTGGATTTATTTGCACATCGATGATTTGGATCTGCGGTGGTGCCACATCGATCTGGCCGGTCCCGCCTATTTTGATAACCGGGCGACTGGCTACGGCGTAGCCTTGATTGACCATATGGTCCGCGCGCTCCAGGCCTAAGCCCCGGCAACCACTGCTGTTTCTCCGGCTAACTGCCCGCATGCAGCGCCGATGTCCTGACCCTTGGACTCGCGCAGGCTGATCGAGGCGCCGCAACCGCGCACCACCGTGACAAACTGATTGATGACGGCCCGCGGCGGCCTGCGGTACGCACTGCCGGGCCAGGCATTGAATGGGATGGCGTTGATGTGGGCGCCGACCTCAATTGCCATCTGCGCCAAGTTGCGCGCGTCCGCAATCGAGTCGTTTTCACCGCGCAACAACGCGTACTCAAAGGTGATCTTTCGGTGCAGGTTAGCAGGCAGGCTGCGCAATTGGTCGACCATTCGCGCGATCGGCACGCCTTTGTTGACCGGCATCAGCCGATCACGAACCGCGTCGGTGGTGGCCGTAAGCGACCACGCCAGATTGATATTGGGGTGAACGGCGATTAGCTTTGGAATATTCTTAGCCAATCCCACCGTAGAGACCGTGATTCGCCTAGGCGAAAACCCGTAGCCTTTGGGATCACACAAGATCGTCAGCGCATCGATCACCGCCGGCAAGTTGTCCAACGGCTCGCCCATGCCCATGAACACCAAGTTGCGCGGCCGACCAGCCAACATCGCGGCGTTACCACCGGCGACCCCGCCGCGACCCTGACCTGCGGCGACGGCGCGTTGGCAGGCGATGGCCACTTGTTCGACGATTTCGCCGGCGCTCAAGTTGGCGCGCACGGGCAAGCGTGCGGTGGCGCAAAAATCGCAAGCCATTTTGCAGCCGACTTGGGACGAAAGGCATTGGGTGACGCCGCTTTCCATGGCCATCAGCACAGTCTCAATGGCGTTTCCAGCGCGGGTAGCCAGTGCCAGCTTGACGGACCCATCCACCGCTGAAGTGCGCTCTACACTCAGCGTCAACGCCGTCAACGGGGTGGTTTGGGCCAACAAATCGCGAAGTTGGATTGGCAAGTCCGTCATGCTGGACCATTGCCGCACCTGATTGACATGCAGCCAGCGAAACAGCTGGTCAGCGCGAAAGGGCGGGTAGCCTTGCTCGGCAAGCCATTGACGCAAGACCGCTCGTGGCATCGATAATACGTCGATTCCGGCACCAGAAATCGACGCGGTTGGCGGCGGTTCCCCTGTGAGTAGCGTTGGGGCAGCAGGGTCGGGAATCAAAGGCGGGGCGCTGGCGTTCACTTCGTGTCTCATTTTGCGCTGCGCAGCGCGAACCTAGTGTACTTGGAGTAGCGATGGTAGTCAGCACTTGGCATCTATCCATCAGAAATTACAATGGTTACCAATGTTTGCAGCCTTGCAAGCGAGACTTGCGGGCTGGTCGTGTTCGCGCTAAAGTTGTCGCAGTTTGAGACGCGGTGTGTGAACGGGCTCGCAATCCGGGGGCTTTGCAGGCCGATCCGGCCGCTCAAAGGGTCTACCCGAGCGGCAAACCGCAGAGCCCGAACTGGCGTAGGCCAGCCGGGCACGGGTCTGGGCCTAACGGGCACGGGTCTGGGCCTAACGGGCACGGGTCTGGGCCTAACGGGCACGGGTCTGGGCCTAACGGGCACGGGTCTGGGCGAAACGGCACGGGTCTGGGCCTAACGGGCAGTGGTGTTTGGCAAATGGCGCTACTGCATCGCACGCCGCATGACGCGGCTACAGTGACAACCGACATGTCCACCAGCTCCTATCGCCCGCCAGTCGCTGACTCGCCCCTGCCACGCGGCGTGGGTCCAGCAGGGTCAGGGCCCGCTTTGGCTGAGACGGCAATCGCCGCCCATGAAGTGCTAATTATCGAAGATGACAACGCGATTGCCACGCGGATTGAGCGGGCTTTGCGCGCGGCCGCCTACCACGTGCGCGTCGTCACCACTGCTCGCGAGGCGATGGCCGCAGTCTTGGAGCGGGTTCCCAGCGTCGTGCTCCTCGACCTGTCGCTGCCCGATAGCTCCGATTTGGGTCTGTTTCACCGCATACGCAGCAGTGCGCCGCGAACGCGGGTCGTGATCATGACCGCGATGGATGACCTCGATGTGGTGATCGGGGCAACCAGCGCCGGCGCTTTCGATTTCATTACCAAGGCCCCCGACGTTTTGCAGCGTGTGCTGGTGACGGTCCGCAACGCCACCGAAATGCTGGCTCGCGAGGACGAAGTGGCCGCGCTGGCGTCGTCGTTGGCCCGCCAGAACCGGTTTTCGCGGCTGATTGCTCAGGCGCCGGTGATGGACGAGGTCAAGGCGGCGATCGACAAGTTGGCGACTTCGCGAATCAACGTCCTGATCACCGGCCAGTCGGGCACCGGCAAGGAAGTTGTCGCCCGCACGATTCATGAAACCGGGCCGCGCCGCACAGGTGCGTTTATTGCCGTCAATTGCGCTGGAATTCCAGACACTTTGCTCGAATCTGAGTTGTTTGGATATGAACGCGGCGCGTTCACCGGCGCCGTGGCGCGCAAGATTGGCAAATTTGAAGCAGCGCATGGCGGCACCCTATTTCTCGACGAAATTGGGGAGATGTCGCTCATTTTGCAAGCCAAACTCCTTCGAGTCCTGCAAGGTGGCACTTTTGAGCGTCTGGGTGGCAACGCCGAAGTGCGCACCGATGCGCGCGTCCTGTTCGCCACCAACCGCGATCTGCAGGCCATGGTCAAGCAGGGCCAGTTTCGCGAAGACCTGTACTACCGCATCGCCGTGTTCGCCTTGCACTTGCCCCCACTTGCAGCGCGCAAAGAGGACATTGCGCTGCTGGTCCAGCACTTTATCCAGCAGGCAGCGCGCGACGAGGGCAAGACGATCGCCGATGTGGCCCCCGAAGTGCTGCGGCTTTTTGAGTTGCATTCGTGGCCAGGCAATGTGCGCCAGTTACAAAATGTGCTGGCTAGGTCGGCGGTTGTGTGCACGACCCGCCAAATTTCACTTCGCGATTTGCCCGAGGCCTTTGTTCGCGACCTGATGGTAGCGCCGCGGCCAGAAGCGGTGGCGCCTGAAGCGCATGCGGGTGCGCATGTGGCCGTAACGACGAGTGCGGTGGTGCAACATTTTCCCAACCTGATTTCTGCCGACCAGCTTGAAGTTTTGCGCAGCGGTGCGACCGATGACCGGCTCGATCTGGCGCTCAGTCTGGCCTTTGCCACGCCCGACTTGATGCCGACAGTGGCCGAGCTTGAAGATGCTGGAGTGCGTTTGGCGTTGCGGCACTTAGACGGCTCGATGAAGGCCGCGGCAGAGCGATTGGGCATCAGCCGGGCCACTTTGTACCGGCGGGTGTCGATCAGTCCGCGGGCCGGCGGTTCTAGCGTGGATTTGGCAGCCGCCAAGTTCTGGGCGCACCAGCGTCCCGATCCGGTCTAGACAGCCGATCACATTTGCTCAGCGTCTCTTGGCTTGCTTCGTGGGTCGCGAGCGATCGCTCTGGGCGTCTCGCCGCTCGATTTTTGTTCGGGAATTTATTGCTAGTCGGCGACGATTAGTCAGGTCGCCAGTACTGCAGGTTCGAAATTCGCACCGCGTTCAGGTGCGAACGTGGGGTTTGGCCTACTCGTTGACGCTAGGAGCGTGCCGGAGTATTCCGACTCGCTCCTGGCGCCGTCTGGCTAGACGGCGTCAACTGTCTGAAACTGCACGGATTCACTCCGGGCAGTTCTCGGACAGTTGAGAATAGTTGACTGGCTAGGAGCCTGTTGGATCGTAATAGATTCATTGTGTATAATCTGATAGACATTTCATAACCGATTGATTTCCGACAGGCTCCTCGATTGGTTGGCGGTTGGCTGCGGTCGACCCGTTACGCTGACCACCTTGAGCGCTGGGCGTGGCGCCTCAAATTCACCACCGAAATCTCCGCGAGCCCCGATTTGGGATGCAGATCAAGGAGCAAGGGGCTTGCCGACTGAGGCGTACTTGCGTACGCCGCAAGGAGGAAAGCGCCGCAGCGACGCCGAGATGCGCCCAAAGCGGGGAATCGCGGGCGCATCGGCAACTTGCCGTTCGCGCCTAGCCGTGGCATCGTCGCGACTAGCCGACCGATTCGGCAACTTTGGTGCTGTGACTATTCCCGCCTCGCCCTTTGATTCCGGCGCATTTTCGGGCTACGACACCCTTGTCAGTGGGCGTGGCGTGCGTGAGATTGTGCTTGCGGTTGACGATGTCCCGCGCAATCTCGATGTCATCGAGGCGGCGCTGGCGCGCGAAGACTGGGAATTGCGCTGCGCCACCAACGGCCCTGATGCCTTGCGGATGGTCGACGACGCGGTGCCTGACGTCATCTTGCTCGACGTCATGATGCCGGGGATGGACGGCATCGAAGTCTGCCGGCAGCTCAAATCCAAGTCGCACACCCGAACCATCCCGGTCGTCTTGGTGACCGCTTTGGATAGCCCAGAGGACCGCGTGCGCGGTCTGGACGCCGGCGCTGACGATTTTGTGACCAAGCCCTTTCACCCCAGCGAGTTGCGCGCGCGGATCCGCGCCCACCTGCGCGTGCGGGCCTTACAACGCAGCCTGCAAGCGCGTGAATCGCTTCTGCGTACCCTGTTTGCCCGCTATGTCAGCGACGACGTGGCCCAAGCCCTGTTGCGCGATCCGCAGTTGGCTGGTCTAGGAGTCAAGCGCTCGCGTTTGACGGTGCTGTTTGCCGATCTTCGCGGATTTACTTCTGTTTCGGAATCTTCACCGCCCGAAGAGGTCGTTCAGATCCTGAACCAGACTTTTTTGGCGTTGACCGAAGCCCTGTTTCGCCACGGCGGCACGTTCGACAAGTTCATCGGTGACTGCCTGATGGCCTTTTTTGGCGCCCCGCTAGCCAGCAGCGACGACACCGTGCGCTGTGTTCGCGCTGCTGTGGACATGCAAGCTGCGTTTGGCGAAGTGCTGCGCGGCTGGGCCGACACCCCCTTCGCCGGTCTGGGCTTGGGCATTGGCATCCATGTCGGCGACGCGGTGGTCGGCAACGTCGGCACCGAACGGTTGATGGACTACACGGCGATCGGCGACAGCGTCAATTTGGCAGCGCGCCTAGAAGAGATTGCCGCGCGCGGCGAGACGCTGATCTCCGGGGATGCCGCCAAGGAACTGGGCGATACCTTTGAATTAACTGACTTGGGCGTGCGGGTGGTCAAAGGTCGCGCGCAAGGCGTACAGGTCTTTCGGGTTGGCGTAGCGAAATAGGCGGGCTCAACCCGGCGACACCGAGGTCTTGATGCGGGGCGGCGAATCCACCAATTTATCAATCGTTTCTTGAAGCAAGGCTAGTCTTACCGGCTTGCTCAGAAATTCGTTCATCCCGGCGGCAAGACAGCGTTCGCGATCGCCGGGCATCGCCAGCGCCGTCACCGCAATCACCGGAATTAGATTGTAGATCGGCAATTTGCGCAAACTCCGCGTCGTCTCCAAGCCGTCAATCCCAGGCATTTGGATGTCCATCAGCACCACATGCGGGATCTCGTAGGGCTTGATTTGGGCCACCAGAGTCAAGCACTCTTCACCCGAACTGGCGACTGCGACGCGAAAGTTCCGCGATTCCAAATAGTCGCGGACAGTCTCGACGTTGGCGGCATTGTCATCGACCAACAACACCCGAATTTTGTCCGCCGTCATGGAGAGGGTCGGAATCATCCCAGTCACATACATCCCCGATTCTCGCCACTTGGCGCGTGGGGCCGGCTCAGGCAGCGACCACGGCAGCGCCAAGGTCACTTGAGTGCCGCGACCCAGTTCGCTGCTCAGTTTCACGGTGCCGCCGTGCAATTTGGTCAGCCGATCGACCAGCGCCAAGCCCAACCCGGTCCCGGTGTGCTGGCGAGTCAAGGTGGAGTCGAGCTGCACAAATGGCTGAAATAGCTTGGGTTGATCCTCGGCAGCGATACCAATGCCGGTGTCCCACACGCACAGGTACACGAGGCCGGCAACTCCATCTGCCTTGGCAGTTAGCCCGATCTCGCCGCCCGTTTCGGTGAACTTAATGGCATTAGACAACAAATTCACCAGCACCTGCTTCAAACGCAGCATGTCGGCGTTGAGCACGCCAATCGCGGGATCGATCTCGACCTTGATGGTCAGGCCCTTGCGCATCGCGCTTTCGCGGACCAGCCGCAGACTGGTGTTGGCCAACTCGTCGATATCCACAACGGCATTGTTCAGGGTCAGGCGGTCCGCTTCAATCTTGGATAAGTCCAAAATATCATTGATCAAAGCCAAAAGATGGCGGCCACTTTCCTCAATGGTGCGCAGCGACTTGCGCTGGCGTTCGGTCAGCGAACCGTAGACTTCTTCTTGCAGCGCCTCGGATAACCCCAAAATGGCGTTGAGTGGCGTGCGCAGTTCATGGCTCATGCTGGCTAGAAAATTGTCCTTTAGTTCCATAGCACGCGACAGCTCGGCGTTCATCGCCTCCAGCTTGCCGGCTTGCTCGCGCAGTTTGCGTTCATCGCGCTTGCGACTGGAAATATCAGTCAACAGCGCTAATGCGCCGATAATTATGCCTTTATCATCGGCCAGCGGGCTAGCCGAAACCAATACGTCGACGTCGCGGCCCGATGCAAGGCGCAAATTGAGTTCGGTCGTCTCGCGAATGCCCAACGCGCGTCGACTCAGAATGCTGGCAATCGCCTCGCCGGCTGCTGGTGGCGTGTAGTCAAATACCGACTTGCCTAGGACTTCTTCAGCGGTTTTGCCAATCAAAGCCAAATACTTGGGGTTGGCAAAGGTCGTGACCCCGTCCAGCGTGGCGGCCCAAATCGCCTCCTCCGCCGTTTCGGTCAATCGGCGCAAAAAGGACTCGCGCTCGCGCAATTCGCGTTCGATGGTGCGCAATTCCGACACGTCCTGAGTCGCACCGCGCAAGGACACAGGCCGCCCTTGCTGATCGCGCACCACCTGAGCGCGCACATGGCAGTCGCGCACACTGCCGTCGGTCATCACGGAGCGATACTGCAGGTCCAGCGGGGCATGGGTAGTCGAAACACGCTCAAAAGCCTGGACAAACTTGGCAAAGTCCTCGGGATGCACCTTGTCTTGCACGGCCCGATGGCTGGGCCGTTGCTCGCGCGGCATGGCCACGATGCGAAAATACTCGTCCGAGCCCTGCAGTTCGCCAGTGGCCAAATTCAGGCTCCAACTGCCCAGCTTGGCGATTTCCTCAGATGAAACCAGCAGTTCTTGGCGGGCGTGCAGTTCCTTCTCCATCGCCTTGCGCTGGCTGACATCGCGAACAACGCCAGCAAAACGGTGCTTATCGCCGTAATGATAAGCGCTTAGGGACAATTCCAGCGGAAACGGCTGACCATCTTTGCGCACGCCCTCCAGCTCGCGAATGTGCCCCACCTGCCGCGGCTGGTTAGTGGCCAGCAATTGGGCGGCTAAGCCAATGTTTTCGCCGCCCTGTTCGCTGTGCACCAGCGCCGACAGCTTCAACCCGCGCCAATCGCCCGCTTGATAGCCGAACACCAACTCGGCCGCGGGATTCATCATTTCGATGGCGCCGCCAGCATCACAGGTGACAATTCCGTCGACCTGCATCTCAAACAGGGTTCGCCATAGCGCTTCAGCATCGCGGGCCATCGCCGTTGCCGCTTCGCGTGCCGCATCCGCCCGCAAAGAAGCCACCACCGAAGCGCAGGTCTGCAGCAAGGGCTCAAGTTCTTCAACAACGTACGGGTGGTAGCCGGCAGGGCGATTGGCCAGGACCAAAAACCCTGCAACTTCAGCGGCTAACGAAAACGGCATCGCCAAAAGGGTCCGCACTGGTACGCCACCAGCCGGCAGGTCGCGACCGCGCAAATCGTCATCCGCATCATTGACGTAAATCGGAGTATCGGTGGTCACCGGTTGCCCACATAGCGTCGGGCAAGTGAAAGCTTCAAAGCCGCGCAAATCGGAAACCGGCGTGTGCGACTGGTGCACGGCCGCATCGCCCGCCAATACCCAGCCGCGGGTCACCAGCACTTTGGTCCCGCTTTCGTCGGACCGGCAGATGCCGACAAACCCGAGTTCACTGTGCGTCGCGCGCATGCCGGCATCCAGCAATGCCCGCAGGGGAACTTCGGCGTTGCCGGTCAACAACATCTCAGACTGGGCCAAAGCGATCGCTTGCAGCGACCGGGCGCGGGCCTGCGACTGCGCTTCGGCGGCTCGCACTGCCGTAATGTCTTGCACGGCGCCGGCGACGCGTTGGCACTGTCCGCTGTCGCCATATTCTGGCAATCCCATAAAACGTAACAATAATTTTCGGCCAGCCGGCGTTTCGATCGGCGCCTCGATATCGAACAACATGCCGTCGTCGACCGCGCGCTCCAGCCTTTCCATCGCCCCTTCGCGCGCTTCGGAGGTAATTAGGTTAAGTAAGTGCCAGATATCGCCGCCGAAATTGTCCGGCAGGTCGAGCATGCGGTGGGTGTGACGGGTGAACTCGCCGGTGCCGGCCGGAAACGCTACATCAAAGCCGCCAATCGAGGCGATCTGCTCTGTTTGGTGCATTTGCGCCTCGCGCCGTTGCAGGGCGGTTCGCAAACTGCGCGCTTCAGTGACGTCGCGGAACACCACTACGCTACCGCCATCGTCAATGCGAGCGGCATGGACGGCATACCACCGCACCTCCTGCGGCCACGCCAGCGGATTTTCGGCAGGTCCGGCGTCGATGCTGTCCAAGGCCTGCTTGGCCAAGTGACCCAGGGCGCAAACCGTGGACGAGGCCACCAGTTTGTCGATGGGCGCGCCGACAAATTGCCGCAAATCCAATTGCGTTGCGACTGAACTGCCAGCGGCGACCTGCAAGAACTGATCGGTCATGTCGAACTTGAGGGCAAAATCGCCGGGCGCCAACGCGCGCAAATACCAATCGGCACCTGAGGTTTGCAGCGGCTGATTTTGGTCAGGGGGCTCGCTTTGCAAGCGACTGGCAATCTCAAGCTCGGCAAAATGGGTCATGGTGCGAAGCACTTGCACCGTCATCGCGCAAGGAGCCGGCACGCCGAGTAGCTGTGTGCACAGCGCAGCGATCGCCACCTGCCCGTGAAGGCGAATCGGCATCGCCACGACGCAAACCGGTGAAGTCGGCGGGTCAGTATTGACGTCTTGGATATCCGCCACGTGCTGCGCGTCGATGGCCACAGAGAACGAGGCAACCTGGCCCCACAGCCGCAGTTCGGCCGGCGACAGGCCGGTCGCGGCCTTGCACACCGCGCGGTCGCCGTGCACCACGAATAGAGCAGCGCGCTCGATTTTCAGCAGTGCCGTGGTGCAATCGACCACGGCTTGCAGTTGCGGGACCGAGCCCGTGTCAGCCAGTCGCATCAAGCGCAGCAGCGCCAGCCGTTTGGCCTCCGTAATCGCGGGGTCCGACGTTGCCATTGCCTAAGCCACCGACGGGCCCACAAGCCTGTCGAAGATTGAATGCATTTTAGAACACACTTCAGCTACACACGGTGAATCGATTGCGTCCCGCGAGTCTGCCGGCCAGTGGCGTTTTCGACTTGCATAGACCTGTCCGCCGTGAATTCATGGAGTTTCCGGCAATTGCCGCCCGAACCAGCCTGCCAATGCAGGCGGCGCGACGAACCAGTCGAACCATGCTGACGCAGCTCTAGAAAAATCTAATGATTTCGCTAAGGCTAAAATTTGCGCGCCGAGAGTAGCGCGTTTTAAGCCCTGCTCGAACGCTGCGATGTGGCCCCGTCGTATAGCGCCTGCCTGGCTGGGACAGGCCGATCGGGCAATTTAGGCTATACCGGTGATCCGGCTCAGCCCCTCAATGTGGTCCTTTTTTTGAAGCTTGAGCTTCTTGACTTGCGCGCGTTCCAGTTCTTCCTGAGCGGTCAGCGAGTGATAGCTGTCGAGCTCAGTCAAGCGCCGTTCCAGTGCAGAATGCTCGACTGCCAGACGCTCAAGTAACTCAAACTGCTCATCTTGACTAACCATTGCTGGTTGCATGCTTAGACTCCTACGTTTGACGTTGCCCGTTGGGCCTTGAGGGTGTTTTCTTTGCCGCCTAACGTTCACCTTTAGAATAAAAACAACAACTTAATGCGCTTGACCGGACCGGCTTTGCGATTGAGATCGATGGGCAGATTCGGGATCAAGCCTACAGTACTATACACAGTCTCCCAATTTCCAGATCAACCTTGGATCGGAGCCGCGAGTCGGCTGCACAGCAGACGCGAGCTTGGCGACCCACCCAGCAAGCACGAGATCGCCGATCCGGCACATGGGGCCGGACTTGGGCGATCGAGTATAGCGACCACTCAGCCGCATGGGGTCTTCCAGTTTGCCAGCCTGCGGCATGTTTTGGCTACTCAGGCTCGGGTCAAATACTAAACCTGTCCGCGGCCGACGGCAACCGCGAACTGGACCGCGATTGCCCGTTATCAGGCTATGTCACCGCAGATCTGCGCTCGTCGCCAAGCGTCCAACTGGGCGGAGGGCCGATGGCGTGGTTACCACTGTTTTGGGCTGCGGGTGCTGCGATCGTGGGTTTGGCGGCGATGCCAGCCCAAATGCCAGCCAATGCAGCCGCTAACGATCGCATTTTGGCAGTTTTAGGCCGAATTTCAGAGACGATGACCAATTCTGCCTACAAGCCAGTATTGCGGGTAGATGAACGTCGCGGTCGCTACGAATTCGATTGCTCGGCGATGGCCGGCTGGGTGCTGACCCGCAGTGCACCGCGAGCGCGGTCGACAGTCGGTCCGGCGCGACCCTTGGCCCGCGATTTTGCGCGGACGATCGCGGCCGCCGATATCGTTCGCCCGCGCAAGGGCTGGTTGCGGGTGCCGCGCATGGTCGACGCTCGCCCCGGAGACGTCTTGGCGTGGCGACGGCCGCCGTGGTTCCCTTCGCGCAATACTGGCCACGTTGCCTTTGTGATGGCGAAGCCGGTGGCTTTTGGCCGCGGATTGTTGGTCCGAATTGCCGATGCCACCTCGATTGGGCACGGTCGCGACAGCCGCGCCGCCGGGCAGACAGGCTTTGGAATTGGGGTGTTATGGATAACCGTTGACGCCGCCACCGGAGCAGGCACCGGCTACGGTTGGGTGGGCGAAGAATCCGCGCGCGCCGATTACGCCATTGAGACCCCGATTTTGATCGGCAGGGCCACACGATAGCACCCCCGCGCTGGGATTCCTTTGTAGTTCCGCAGGCCGCCAAATCGGCACCCACGATGCATGAAACTCGTTGAGCGGCATGTGGAATGTGGGCCGTAGCTGCGGACCACCGCCGGGGTTTGGGGGCGGCGCGCCCCCAAGTTTCTAGTTAGTGTATAGAGATTGCCCGTCATGGACCGCGACTCAGGAACTGTCCCAGAATAAGTCATTCTGAGACTGGTTCCGTTTGCTTGCTTTGTTGGTCGCTAAGCTCGCGTCCTGAAAGGCCGACTCGCCGCTCCTGTGTTGCCCAGATCGATCGAGTTATCTCAGGACAGTTCCTTACCGAGCTTGGAGCGCAGTCACCGCTGCCGCCAGGGCAACGGCCAATGGGGCACCCGCCGGCGCTTGACCCTGGCCGGTAGTCGCCGCGACGAGGGCTTGCTCTGGGCCGTGGTGGCCAGCAAGCAAGAACGTACTCAGCGCTGCTCTGCGGCCCACGTCCAACGGTTTAGCGGCCAAGTGGGCGACGAAAAACGTGTCCGGCGCCGCCGTCACCCGGGTATCCAGCGCTTTGACGAACCGCGCGGCACTGGTGCCCGCAAAGAAGTCGCGCGGCGCGGTGTACTCCAACCGGGGGAACTTCTCCTGCAACGGTGCCGAAAACCGCTGACACAAGCGCGCCACCGTTGACGGCCCCGCCAGTTGGGTGATTAAGAATTGGTCAATAGTTACAGGAACTTCTGGGCGTTGTCTTCGCCGAAGACTCTGAACAACCGCTGCCTGTTGGAGCAGCTTGGCCGCCGCATCGGCGTCAAAACGCAGCGGTGTTGCACTGGCCACCAAGGCCAAGTCCCCAGGATCCATGCGAAATACCGCGACGTGCGCAAATACGCCATGCAGCGTACACACGATGGCCTGTAGCGATGCGTCGGACATTTCGTAGGTGTGAATCCACTGGACCAGCAGGCCAGAACCGCGCAATCGGTCGCGCACCCGCTCAAAGGCCTGCGCCGTGTACAAGTCGGCGATCCCGGCAATCCACGGGTTGGACGGCTCGGACACCACCAAGTCTAGACTCTGGGCGGGCAAGCTGTGCAGGACTTCGCGGGCGTCAGCCACCGTGATTTTCAACCGGGGGTGGTGCAGAACATCGTCATTATGTTTAGAAAATAACCCCGCTGCTTGAACAACCGCTGCAGACAACTCGACGGCATGAACCTGCATGCCAGCGTGGCTGACCAACGCCGCCGCCGTCTGGCCGGTGCCCAAACCGATGACCAAGGCCTGTTTGGCCGCAGGGTGCAACAAGGGCCCAAGATGACCGAGCATCAGCTGGGTGGCGGCGTCGCCGGTACCGCCGTCCGCTTTGCCGTTGGTGCGAAAGATCAGCAGGCCATCGGGGTACTGGTCGACCACGATGGTGGCGTCCTTGCCATCGTGACGGAAGACTTGGCGGATCCCCTGCAGCGATTGGATTTGCTCCCTGGCCTGCTGCGGCGTCGCGGCCCGTAGGCGAAATAACCCGCGACTCAAGGCGCCATCCTGCGGCGGAAAGGCTGCGAACCACAGTCCAGCGCAGACCACGGCTGCAAGCGGCCAGCGCAGGGCTCGCGTGTTGTGTTCGGGCCACTGCGCCCAAGCGCCCAGACCCAGAGAGACGGCGCCGCAGACGGCGAGCGCGCCTTCGACGCCAACCACGGGCATGAGCACAAAGCCACCGCCGAGCGCTCCGAGCAGATTGCCGGCAGTATTTGCGGCTAAAAGTCGCGCAGTTGCGGCGTCGGCTCGACAGCCTGCTTGATGGGCGGCCGCCAACAAGGCCGGAAACACCGCGCCCAAGCCAAACGCCGCCGGAAACAGGTGCAGGGCAAACCAGCCGCCACCGCCCACTAGCCAAATCGCATAGTTTTCAGGCACTGGCACCAGGCGCGAGCGCGCGACGGCTAGCTCAAGCGCCAATTCGTTGCTGCGGGCGACCAGCACCAACGCGGCGACGCCGGCGATGAACTGCGACGTCGCCAGCAGGTGCAAGGCCGGTTGACCGGCAACCAGCGCGCGCACTGCCCAACCACTGCCCATGGCAATGCCAGCGATGGCGACCGCCAGCATCAACGCGAAACTATAGGTACTTGCCCCCAACAGCAGGCTCGCCAGCCGGGTCCACAGCACTTCGCTGCACAGCGCCACCGCGCCGGTGATCAGCGCAATCGCCAACAGCGTGGTCGGCACCGGCGTAGGCTGCCAAGCCGGTTCAGACTGGGTGGATTCAGCCTCAGCGGGCAGCGGACTGGCGCGCCATACCGCGAACGCAACGCCGAAATTGACGCAGGCACCCAAGGTCAAGGGCAGCTCCAAGCCGACTTTTTCGATCAGCCAAAACCCGGCCAATAAGGCGCCAGCGGCGGCACCAGCGGCATTGATTGCGTAATAGCGACCAATCAAGGTCACCACATTGTCGCCCCACGTGCGGCGCAGACCCACCGCCAAAGCGGGCAAGGTGGCGCCCATCGCCGTCGCTAACGGCAGCAACAACGTCGCCGCAATGGCCATTTTGACGGCCACAGCCGCCGCTGACCCCGGCTCGACCGCGGCTGCCAGCCCACCCCAAGCCGCGAACACCGCCTCGGCCACCATCGGCAGCAACAGCGCCCACAGACCGATGGCCGCTTCCAAAACCGCGTAACCGGCCAACGGCGAGCGCAACGTTGCCAGCCAGCGCGTTTGCGCTTTGCCCGCCAGCACCGCGCCCAGACTCAGGCCGCCCAGAAAAGTGGCCAGCGTCACGGCTTGCGACGCTCCCGAGGAGCCCAGATGTTGGCCAAGCAGGCGCGCGACCACGACTTCGTAGACCAATCCCGCCGCGCCTGTCAGGAAAAGCAAGGCGGGCAGCAATCGATCGAGCAAGCGCAACCTCAGCGCCGGGCGGCAGGCCCAGCACCGCGAGTATGCGAAGCAATTTGCAGTCGCGTCAAGGACGTTGTCGGTCAGGTCAGCCTCAGTGGTTTGGGTTGTCCACGGTGTCCGTCGAATTTCACCACCGAAATTCCCCGCGGCCCCCGATTTGGGATGCCAGTGCCCTGTCGCTCGCTGTCGCTCGCTGTCGCTCGACAAGGAGCAAGGAGCTTTTCTGTCAGGGGCGTACTCTCGTACGTCCCTGACAGAAAAGTGACGCAGTGACG
>SHZD01000072.1 GCA_009692465.1 Myxococcales bacterium | reverse complement strand
GATAACAAGGGTCCTGTGGATGATAATGGGGCGCGTGGGCCGGGCGGGCAGGTTTGCTCGCCGAGTTCGCACTATGAGTTGGCGTTTGCCTACCCCTTGAGCGACTCCGAACCCGACGTGATTTCCATTAGTTCGGTGGTAATGATAGCTTGGCGGGCGCGATTGTACAAAAGGGTAATCCGCGCAAGCAGTTCTGAAGCGTTCTTGGTCGCGGCGTCCATGGCAGTCATGCGCGCGCCCATTTCCGACGCGACTGATTCCAGCAACGCCCGATACACCTGCACGTTGATTGACATGGGCAACAGCGTATCGAGCACATCGGCTTTGGTCGGCTCATAAATGGTGGCCGCGCTTGGCCTAATCGGCATTTCGCTTGCGCCTGCCTGCAGTTCAACCTCTTGAGGCTCAATCGGCAACAAGCGGTCGACGCAGATTTTCTGGGTAATTGCCGACTTGAACTCGTTGTAAACCATGAACACTTCATCGAAATCGCTGTCGATGTAGGCGGCAACCAACTCGCGGCCGATGTCCGACGCGCGCTCCAGGGTCAGGTTGTTCAACACGTCGGTGTAGACATGCCCAACTTTGACGTCGCGCGACTTGAAAAAATCGCGGCCCTTCTTGCCAACGATGCGCAGTTCAATCGTGTCGCGCTGTTTACGGTTGCTTTGAATCCAGTTCCAAGTCGCCTTATTGACATTGGCGTTGAACGCGCCGGCCAGCCCGCGGTCCGAGGTCAACACCAAAAACAGCGTCCGCCTAGCCGGTCGCTTGGCCAAAAGGGCGTGGTCGTCCACCGCCGTCCCTTTGGACAACTCGCGAATCATCTCCTGAACACGCAAGGCGTAAGGCCGATTTTGGACCAAACGCTCCTGCGCGCGGCGCAGCTTGGCCGTGGCGACCAACTTCATCGCACGGGTGATCTTGCCGGTCGATTTGACCGACGTGATGCGCCGGCGGATCGCTTTCAAACTCGGCATGGGCTATGGCCTCGATGGGAGCTGGTGCAGCATCGCCGCGTGAGTGTGCGGAACGATTACTGACTGCAGCTAAGCTGCGGATTAGGCTTGGAACAGGGCCTTGAATTCCGTCAACGCAGCAGCCAATGCTTGCCGCGCCTCGTCATCCTTTTTCTTCAAATCGGTCTTGAAAACAGCCGTTTTCATCATTTCAACAACGTGCGGCTTTTGGCTGCGCAAGAACGCAAGCAACTCACTCTCGTAGCGGCGCAACGCCGAGACCGGCAGGTGTTCAATGAAGCCCTCTGGCGCCGTCGCCGCGAACAACAAGATGACCTGCGAGCTGACGTCAAACGGCGAGTACTGGTCTTGTTTGAGCAATTCTGTCAACCGCGCGCCCTGAGCGAGTGTCCGCTGCGTCGCTGGATCGAGGTCCGAGGCAAACTGCGAAAACGCCGCTAATTCGCGGTATTGAGCCAGAGACAACCGCAATGGACCCGCCACCGCCTTCATCGCTTTGACCTGTGCTGCACCACCGACGCGGGACACCGACAAGCCGACATTGATAGCTGGGCGGATGCCTTTGTAAAACAAGTCCGATTCCAAGAAAATCTGGCCGTCCGTAATCGAAATCACGTTCGTCGGGATATACGCTGAAATATCACCAGCTTGCGTTTCAATAATCGGCAATGCCGTCAGCGAACCGCCGCCTTCTTCATCGCGGATTTTCGCCGCACGCTCTAACAAGCGACTGTGCAGATAGAACACGTCGCCCGGAAACGCTTCGCGGCCCGGCGGACGGCGCAGCAAAAGCGACATTTGGCGGTAGGCCACGGCCTGCTTGCTCAAGTCGTCGTAAATAATCAGAGCGTGCATTCCATTGTCGCGAAAGTACTCGCCCATTGCCGCGCCGGTGTACGGAGCTAGGAACTGCAGCGGCGCCAACTCGGACGCCGCCGCGGTCACCACGATGGTGTAGTCCATGGCGCCGTGATCGGTCAGCTTCTTGACAACTTGCGCCACGGTCGACTGTTTTTGGCCAATGGCCACATAAATGCAATACACCGGCTTGGCGTTCGGATCGCCGGCCTTTAGCAGTGCGTGGTCGACCTTTTGATTGATGATAGTGTCGATGGCCACCGCGGTCTTGCCCGTCTGGCGATCGCCGATAATCAACTCGCGCTGACCGCGGCCGATCGGCACAATGGCGTCGATGGATTTCAGCCCGGTCTGCAGCGGCTCATGAACCGACTTGCGGCTGATGATGCCTTTGGCCTTGCGCTCGACCTGACCAAAGGTCAGCGGCGTCGAATCGGGGTTGGCCAGCGGGCCCTTGCCGTCGATCGGCTCGCCGAGCGCATTGACCACCCGACCGAGAAGCGCTTTGCCGATCGGCACTTCGACGATGCGGCCCGTGCGCTTAACTAGATCGCCTTCCTTGATCGCGTTCGCATTGCCCAGCAGCGCGACGCCGACATTGTCCTCTTCGAGATTGAGAACCATGCCTTTGACATCATGGGGAAATTCCAATAGCTCGCCGGCCAAAGCGCCTTCCAAGCCGTGAACTCGGGCAATGCCGTCGCCGACCGCCAGCACGTGGCCAGTCTCTTGAACGTCAATCTTGGCGCCGTAGTTGGCGACTTGGTCGCGCAATACGCGGCTGACTTCTTCAACCCGGATATTCATGAAAATTCCCTCTGTTATGCACGATTAGCGGCTTGATGCCGGTAGCAGCTTCGAGATGACCATGGGCTGGCCCCAAGGACCGGTTCGACGTGAGCCTGCGGGCCGATTACCGCTCAATCCGCCGTCAGTGTTTGGCGCAAGCGCGCGAGATGATTGGCGACCGACGAGTCATACACGGTGTTGCCAATGCGAACCACCAGTCCGCCGATCAGCGACTCGTCCACTGCGGTGTGCAGGACGACCTGTTTGCCCACCAAACGCTGCAAGAGCCCTTGCAAACGCTGCAGTGCAGCCTCATTCAAGGCTACCGCCGAGGTGACGGTGGCATCGACCCGGCCTGTCTTTAGGTCGAGCAGGGCGTTGAATTCCGTGCGGACGGCGGGAAACACGCTAATTCGGCCCTTTTCAAGCAGCAGCAACAACAAGTTGCGAGCCGTCGCCTGAGCGGCACAACCCGTTAGCAGGTGTTCAAGGACCTGCTGGCGGTCCACCAGCGCAAATGTCGGATTGGCCAAGAATGCAAGCGCATCCGGCGCCTGCTCAAACGCAACTGCCAACCCGTCAAGAGTGGCGCGCACCGCATTGCCATCGCCGCGCTCATCGCAGAGCTGGGCCGCGGCCCTGGCATAGCGTCGAGCAACGCGCACTGATCCGGATTTCATGCGACCCCCATGGTCGAAGTCACTGCTGGCAAAGCCTCTAAATCGGCCAATGCTGCATCGATCAACTGCGCGTGAGCACCGGCAGTCATCCGCTTGCGCACGATTTCCTCGGCCAGCCGCAACGCCATTTGCGCCGTTTCGTCTTTGAGCTGATCGCGAATTCGCTTGGATTCTTGCTCGAGCCGCAGCTTGATTTCTGCTGTCATCCGCTCGACTTGGGTGCGGGCATCGGCGAGGATACTTTGGACTTCGACGTCCGTGCCGGTCCGAACTTCAGCCAGCAACCTAGCGTTGTCCTCAGACAGTCGTGCCATTTTGGCTTCATAATCCGCCAAAAGGGCTTCCGCTTCTGCCTTGGCCAGCTGCGCCGTCTCAATCTCCTTGGCAACATCGCGATAGCGCTTGTCCAGTGCTTCAGCGAGCGGCTTCTTGCCAAACCAAACGATCACCGCCACGAAGACGATAAAATTGATGACGTAGTAACCGTGAACGTTGAACTGAAAGCATCCGTCATGGGCCGAGCAAGTTTGCTCCCCGCCAGACGCCAGTGCCGCGGCCGCCCAAAGCGTTCCAAGAACTGCGATCGCAGCCTTGGCTGCCCTGAATTGCAATGAGGTCTCTCGCTGTAAATTCATGTTGTTACTCGCGATATTACGCAGCATCAGCGACAGTGCCACCGGAAAGCTTGGCGGCGATCTCGGCGCCAATCGTGCTTGCATCCGCAAACAGCTCTTGCCGTGCGGATACAGCGAATTGCCGTTGTTCAGCAATGCCGTGAGCAATGTGATCCGCTGTTTCTTTGCGGGCCTGCGCAATCAACTCGTCGGCGCTCTTTTGAGCCAAAGCGCGGGTTTCTGCCCGCTCAATAAGGGCGTCACGGCGCTGGCTTGCCACCGCATCGTCGTACCGCGCAACCTCGTCGCGAGCCTGTTTGCGCAGGGCCTTTGCGGTCGCCCGTGCGCCTTCTGTGCGCTCCTCACGTTGGTCAAACCGCTGCAGCAACGGCCGATACACCATAGATGGCAGCAACAACAGCAGCGTCAGGAAGAACACGGCTTGAGTTATGATCGTCGCGTCGAGATCGATCAGGCCCGCACGAGCAACGGCTGTTAGAGCCCAACTCGCTGATGCTAGGCCACTATCTTGCGAAAGGTCACTGTTTTGTGAAACTGTGGCGAGCGCGGAAAGCAACTGGATCATCCGGGATGGAACCTTTGCACCACTAGAACTTGCCAACAGAATGCGGGTTTGGCAGGTGCAAGTGCGCGAGAGGACGAGGACTTATCGCAAGCAACCGCAGCAGCGGTCGGCCAGTCGGAATGCGCCTCCGGCCCAGCGGCGCGGCGTTGTAGCAAAGATCACCGTAAGGGTCAACGGCGTCGAGCACACTCATCCCGGCCAGCCGAACCGCGTTTGACCGCTGGACCTGAAAACGCAACACTATGCGGGCGCACCGGTTGTGCAGTGCATCGCGGCCCCGCTGCACCGCACGACCCAGTTTGCGCCTACCAGTTTGCGCCCCCTGCACAGGACTCAAGACCATGAAAAAATCGATTTTTGGCAGCCCCATTTTGGCCCTTATCGCCTTGCTTGTGTTTGCCAGCGGCTGTGAGGACGCGCAAGCCGGCGCCGATGCCACTGGAGCCGGTTGCCCCGCAGGCACCAAGGCCGTGTTCGACTCCGGTTCTGGCAAGTTGACGTCCTGTGTGCCGGACGACGACGGCGGCAACGTAGCGCAAGGTGATGGCACGGCGACCACAGCCGACGGCAGCAAGACCACATTGCCTGACGGCGGCGTTGCCGATACCAAGGCCTCTGATGACACGACGTCAGCGGGCGACGGGGCCCCGCTGGCGGATATGCTGCGCACTTTGACTTGCAAGCCGGGTGCCACGGGGAACGATAAGTGGTTCCACTGCGAGCCGATTCCGGGCAAGGGCAAGTTGCACGGCGAGTCCTGCACCCAAGACGCCGATTGCTTGTATGGCAGTTGCATGTTTGGCCTGCCGATCGCTAACTACGATAAGGCGATCGGGGTGTGCAACAAGAATTGCGGGTACGTTGGTGGCGGCAGCAAGTTCATCGCTTGTGGTTCGGAAGACGACAACCCAAAGAGCGCAGTCTACAAGTGTGTCATTGAGAAAACTCAGGAAATTGGCAACACCAAGCAGGACAAGTCCTTACCAAACGTCTACAAGATGTGCGTCCGCAATTGCCTATCGGATGCCGATTGCCTCAGTTGGAATCCCGCCTTGCCCAACTGCCACAACGGCAATTCGTCCACCCAGGAGTTGTCGACGCCACCGTCCAAGCTGTGCGTCAAGCTGCCCGCTAAGTAGCTAATTCTGTGGCCCTTGTCCGCTCGGCTCATTCTTCGACTCCGCTATTTGTCTCATTCTTCGACTGTGCCATTTGTCTGGGCGCATAGTCGGCGAGTGGTTGGATTGTGTCGACTCGCTGCAAGGTCCTGACGACATTCACTCTGGTCATGCCGCCATGGCCGCCGCACTGAAAATTCGGTGTTGCTTTGGGCCCATCAGCGAACCGAGGCCCTGAGTCGGTGAGTCTGGGCGCCACTTTATTCGCCCTGCTGTGGGCCCCGAATCGTCGCGCCCACGTTCAAACTCGCCCAAGGCTTTGGTAGCCCGATCTAACGATCCATTGGCGTCGTCGGTTTCAGCGAAACGCCTACAGGTGCGGTTTGCCACCGCCGCTGGCAGATCGGTGAGCGCACGCAACGGGCAGTCCGTACTCGCGAATCGCCATTAATTTGCTGGGTTCGCAAGTGACTGCGGCGGGTGCGTGATTCAGTGGCCTAGGAGCGTGTCGGAGTATTCCGACTCGCTCCTAGGGCCGTCTGGCTAGACGGCCGCAACTGTCCGAAACTGCACGGATTCACTCCGGGCAGTTCTTGGACAGTTGAGATTATCTGAGAAGCTAGGAGACTGGCGGATCGCAATAGATTCATTGTGTATAACCGCAAAAATATTTCAAAACCGATTGATTTCCGACAGGCTCCTAGGAGCGGTGCGACGTGAATTCGCGAAGTTTCATGCAGTTGTCGCGCCAGAGTTCGGCGGAGCCGAAGACCCAAACAGCCCAACAACCTTATTGCACGTTCGCCGTAAAGGTGTGACTGCTGTTGGCCGCCAACGTACCGCTAAATACCACCCGACGGCCTGCAACTGTCGCTGCGCCACCGTTGCTGGTGAAACTGCTGATGTTGTCGCTGAATTCGATGCCAAAGTTCTTGATGGCCAGCGAGCCAACGGTGATGGTGCCGACATAGCCGTAAGGGCCGTTCCAGGTGATGCCCAGCTTAACTTCGTCGCGTGCACGCCACCAATCGGCCAGAGACGTCATATCGGAGACGTGAATGCCGTGCGGCGCCAACAAGTCCAAGAACTTGGCAATCGTGTCAATCTTCCACACGGTGTTTTCCGGGCCGACGCCAACACCGTACGACGGGTGGACCAAAGTCATGTTCCAAGCGCCATTGGCGGCGTTCTTGAGCGCGGCGTAGTACCAATTGTTCAGGAACCACTTCTGGTTAGCCTGCTGCAGTTCGACACGCGTCGTCACGCCGTTCGTGACGTCGCCACGGCCATCTTCCTGAACAATCGGAAATTCCCACAGCGGCTGTTGCTTGAACACATGGTCCACATACGGCCATCGATCCGCTTTGAGCGGGAAATTCGAGCGCAGGTCGCCAACTGCATAACTACTATCGTAGCGAACGCCTCTTAGCGCCAACACCTCGAATTGATTAGGATGGACCGACAAGTAAGGGCAGCGCCACGACAAGATTGCAGGGGTGCCCGGTATCTCAGCCTTGAGGATGTCCAAATTAACAACGGTTTCTCCGCAAACGGTCGGCACCGAGGTGTTATAGGTCGCCTTGGTCACATTGCAATCGCCCAGCGGCAGGCCCGCGCCAATCAAGTGCTGGATCGAATGTCCGCCGACCGGGCACATACCCAAATTGCACAGGTCTGTCGGCAAGTTGGCGTTATTGTAGCCCGTGACATAATCGGTGGTGATCATGTAGCTGCCCTTGACCCCGCGGGCTTGCTCTGCTTGGGCCATTTGAATGGCACCGGCCGCACCGTACTCGCTACCAGCATTGTGGCTGTCCGGAGCGTCGATGTCGTGGCTCATAATCGCAATGGACGGGCCAGTCGTCGGCGCTGTGTGTTTGGAGCCCATGTGGCCGCCGCCGGCCTCTCGCAGCCATGCCTTGAACAGAACCGCCAAGATGTCGCGACCGGGGTCAAAGCAGTTCACGTAGCAGCGCATCCACGTAAAACTCAGCGGATCATAGCCCAAAGCATAAAGCGCGCCGGAACCGACTGGCTTGCGCGTAAATACAGCGCCCAAAGACGCGGCGCCGTCGCGGGCATTGCCCCAAACCGTGACATTTTGCGCGGCATCAATTCCAAAAGTATACAGCGAAACTGGTGAAAATGCTGGATCTTTTGACAGCAAGAAGTCTTGTTCTTCCGGTGACTCAAGAAACAGCGAGGCGGGCACATTGTTGGCGATGCGCACATTGCGGGCCGTCGTCACGTTGGTAAAGCTGGTATGGCCAGCAAACGCCCCGACCGCGGCGCCAAGTGGCTTGAACATCACGACAATGCCACCAGCAGACATGTAGTCTGTCAGTTTTTGCATTTGCCACACTGCCAGCATTTCGTCTTGCAAGTAGCCAGGAATAATGACGATTGGGTAGTCGGCCAGCGTGTCAAAACCGGTATACCAATCGGTGGCAATTTCTACAGAATTCTTGGTTAATGCGTAGTAGGGGACGCCGGCAGCCTCGAGCATCTCAATGAGGCCCTGTGCATAAGTGGGCGAGTCCGACCACATGGCGTGCGGCATTAGCACTCGAATCTTAAGGTTTTTGGCAGGGACACTGGCCAAGTTATCGACAATGCCGTCACAATTGTCATCGACACCGTTCTTGGCTTCAGCGGTTTGCGGAGCAGTCAGGCACGCTTTGGCACCGTCGAGGCACGCGAAGACACCTGTGCCGCAAGCGCCTAGCTGTCCGGTGCTGCAGACGTTGGCGCCGTAGGGCATCAGCAGGTCGGTGTTGCCGTCGCAGTCATTGTCCAGACCGTCGCATTTGGTCTCGAATGCTTCATTGGCGGCGTTGCCAATCGGCACGCCACATTTGCGGCCCAATTCCAAGTCAAACGACAGGTCGCTGGAATTGCCCGCCTGCTGGTGCAGTTCAACGGCGATCTGATTTTGGCCAAGGATGAGCAGATTCACCGGCACGGCAAAGGTGCGCGTGTTGTCGCCAGTGGCATCGGCAACCGCCAAAGTGTTGTAGGCTACCGCGCCTAAGGCCATGTTGGTGCGATACAGTTCGCTGCCATTGAGGTAAACCACGGCGCCATCATCGCGCTTGATGGTTAGCAGCAACTGGTTGTAGTCACTAACCTTAGAAATCGAGAACTTGCGGCGAAAATACGTCGTCACGTATTTGGTGGTGGCCTTAGTACCGTAGCCGATCGTGGTGCCCAACCCCGTGACTCCGTAGCCCAAAGGTGCCGCGCCGCTTGGCCACGCGGAGTCGGCGAAGGAGCTTGTGGCCCAACCACTTGGCGCAGCGGTCGCAGTGACCAAGTATTTCCACGTCGCGGCAAAGGGCAGGACCGTCTCAGAGCCACAAATGGCTTCAGTTGTGTAGCTACAGGCCCCGGTGGTCGCGTCGCAAGTATCGGTCGTGCAGCCGTTGCCGTCGGTGCATTTGCTGTTTGGGCCAATTTGGCATGTTCCGCCGCCACACATGTCGAGGGTGCATAGATTGGTGTCTGCAGTGCAAGGCGCTGTATTGTTAGTATAAACGCAACCTGTCGTCGAATTACATGAATCGTCAGTGCAGGCGTTGGCGTCGGCGCACACCAATGCACCGCCAGGCGTGCAATTGCCCGCGCTGCAGGTGTCCGCCGTGCACTTATTGCTGTCCAAGTCGCAGGATCCAGTCTGAACGGTATTGACGCAACCAGCGGTAACGTTGCAGGAATCCGCGGTACAGCCGTTGGCGTCGTTGCAGTTGAGTGCGGGGCCGGGCACGCACGCACCGGACTGGCAAGTGTCGCCATTAGTGCACACATTGCTGTCGGTGCAGGCGGCACCGTTGGGTAGGCTCGCGCAGGGCGAATTGTCCCAGATAATGACCAGTTGCGGCTTGTTGGCCGCCTCGCGCGCTTGGAAAATCGATACCGAAGTAGCCTGATGGCGCAACACAAAGCTATAGGTGCCATCGACAGTGACGCCGGTCACCGCCCACTCAATCCACTTGTTTTTGGTGGTAGCGGCAACGTCTGCCAAAAGGGCGGAAGTCGCGGCCGGTCGGTTGTTCCACGTCAAACCGGTCTCAGTCCAACTGCTGCTTGTCGCGTAGACGCCGGGACCATTGTTCACCGTCGTCGTCGTGTACAGCCGCAGCTTGACAGAACTCACCGTGCCGCTCACACCAGCGACGGAAAATTTAACATACGTTTCAATGGCTCCGCTGGTTGCAGCCGATGTCATCAAGTCCGACGTCGCGTAGTTTGTGGTCGGATTGGATTGTCGGACACGAGCATCAGCTTTGGCATCAATGGTTGTCGTTGTGGCCGCTGTTGCATAAGCGGGAAACAAGCCTCCCGCCGCGCAGACTAATGCCTTGAACGCTATATATCGGCGTTTACAGCTAGTTGGAGTATTCATGGCTCCCCAGGAGTGGTTAGGTAAATAAATCAAAAAGCGCGAGCGTAAGGGCAAAACGAATCGCCCATTCATTCTTGATGGCAAACGCGGATGGCCACGGCAATCGATCGCTGGTGGTGCGCAAAGTTTGCAGGGTGCAGTCGGGGCAGAGGTTGCCGCAGCAACTTGCCGTACGACCGTTAACGATATTGAATAACGGGGAGTACTCGCGCAATGCAACTGAGTTGACCGCCTCAATGGTCGGCGCTGAACTCGAATGTGCCGGTGCGTCCAGGAATCTCCACTGCGACCAATAACACCCGACCTGCGCCGGCGACGTAGCGGTCCTGATCGCTGAGCTTGACTCGAATGGCGACCGTGCAGCGTTTGTCGCAGGCCGCTGGCGTCTTGTCGGCGAATAGTGACAGCGCGACCAGACCTGGAGGTTCGGCTTCAAATACAATGTCGCTGCCATTTTGGCGTACCGCAAAGCCGTGCAGCTTGGGTATAGCGTCATCGCCTGCCGCTGGTTCGACGGTCCACGCCAGCAGGCCCGATGGTCCAGGTAGCACCACCAAAGCCAGTCCTTGAAAACTCCACAATCCGACCAACCAATCCAGCGAGCGCAACTTTGGCACAGTCGCTTTGATCTTTAGCTCCGGCGTTTGGCCGCTTGCAAGTTCAAACTTGATGGATTCAGTCGATTTATGCCCAACGGTCGAGCGCTCCTCGCGACCCGTGCCGACCTCAAAGACAACGGTCAAATCGCGGTGACTGTTGTTGCGCAACTCGACGCGCACAGGTACTGGTCCGGCCGCCGATGACCTGTCCAACATGTGGATTTTTCCAGTAATATTATTGCCCTCGTCGCCTCGGCGGCGCATGGCTTCTTCAACTGCCAGCAGATGCACATCCGCAAGCCGGGTGCCCGGATTGGCCCCCCAAAGCTTGGCAATCGTCTCTAGGCTAGGGTCTGGATCACTGGCACGGCGGTCCACGCCCAAATCGCGCTTGGCAGGTCGCACAAGACCAAGCCGCGGTACTACTTTCGCGATGTCGCAGCCAAATCGATACTCCAAAACCAAGCCGACTTTGCTGCGCAAAGGTGGGCCCAATGGCGGACATGGGCCGCGGATGACGCCACTTGCGGTGGCCGTGGCTTCCAAGAACTTGACGATGCGACCGGTCGGCGTGCGCAAATCAATCACTACTGGTTGCTTGGTCGGATTGCGCAACGTCCACGCTTGGGTGTACTCCTTGGGTGCCAAGAATCGGGCCATGGTGGCGCCCGCGTCGGTCAACTCACGTTTGAGCTGGTTCGGATCTCCCAGCGCCGCCGTTTCGGATTCTTCCGCTGCGATCTTGGGTGTTTCCGTTGTGAGCCACGCGCCGGAGCGGTTGCGCGCAACTCGTTGTAATTTTTCGAAAGCACGATCGTTGTCTTCGCCATCTGGCATCGTCCCAAGCAAGTCGAGCCAAGCGGCCTCGCTGTCTTCGGCCTGCGCTTGATCAAAGCGCACTTTCCAATCGACGGCCTTTCCGGCGCCTTTGGCGTCCTTACCTGCCTTCTTTGCAGCGGACTCAGCTTCCTTGCGAGATTTTTCTTCGCTAGCCGCCCGCGCCTTGTCCTCGGCTTCGCGCTTGGCCCGTTCTTCCGCTTCTCGTTTGCCCTTTTCCTCAGTTTCCCGCCTGACTTTTTCTTCAGCTTCGCGTTTGGCCTTGTCCTCGGCCTCGCGCTTGGCCCGCTCTTCCGTTTCGCGCCGTGCGCGGTCCTCGCCATCGCGCTTCGCTCGCTCATCGGCTTCGCGCTTGGCCTTGTCTTCTGCGTCGCGCTTGGCCCTGTCTTCAGCAAATTTTTTGCCCTGCTCTTCAGATTTTTTCGCATCTGCATTGGCGCTTTTTTGAGCCTGCTCCTCACGCTTCTTCCGATCCTTTTCGGCCGTTGCCTCAGCATCTTTGCGCGACTTCTCGGCGGCAGCTTCCTTCTTCTTGCGGTCCTTTTCATTTAGTTCCGTATACTTACGTGCTTTCTCCTCGGCGTCCCTGCGGGCCTGGTCCGCCTGTGTTTCCTTGCGTTTGCGCTCTTTTTCGGCTGTTTCGGCCTCTCTGCGTGCTTTATCCTCCTCATCGCGCTTGGCCCGTTCTTCGACTTCCGCTTCTTTTCGCTTGCGGTCGCGTTCTGCTTGATCAGCTTCGCGCTTGCGAATTTCTTCCTCTGCCTCACGGCGTTTGCGCTCCGCTTCATCTTTGCCTTTTTCACTCTTTTCCAACCGATGGCGTTCCTTGTCGGCAGTTTCGGCTGCTGCTTTGGCTTTGCGTTCTTTGTCGGAGGCTACAGCGGCAGCCCTTTCCGCTTCCTTGCGCGCCTTGTCGGCCTCGGCGACCAACTTCCTTTGCTCGCGCTCAGCCGCGCTGACTTGCGGCGCCACGGGTGGCGCCTGCCTATGTCGACCAGGAGTTGTAGCCAACGCAATCATTTCCGCCTTGGCGGTGCGCACACACTTGGCGACCCATTGAAACTCCTTGTCTTCGTCCGGAGTTGCGGTTTTTTTGCCTGCGACATCGACTCGCTCTTCGACAACCGCTGCAATCGCGTCGCAACCATAGCTGCCAGCAATGTCGAGAAGGAGTTCTTCTGCTCGACCCTGCTGAGTGGTCGTCCTGGTGGAGCGCAGGCGCAATTCTCCAAGTATTACAGCCGGTTGTGGCAATGCGTCGACATCTTCGGCCATCGCTATCGGCGCTGACGCTGGCATCGCAGGGTATCTGCCAGTCCCCAGCGTGCGTTCGAATTGCACGGCGCTGCCGCAGCTGGCCAAAATCAGTGCCAGCACGAGCGAATTGCGCACCCCTGCCGTAGAAAATAAACGTATATATTTCATGCTGTTGCAATCTTTGCCGCACGCTGCGCTCAGGCAGAGTTCAAGGCGACCGTTGCAGGATAATCCGCAGTCCTGCTGCTGTCATCCGCGGCGCCTTCGGCGGTACAATTGCCAACCAAAACAATCGAATATTCAGACTCTGGTGCTGTGATTGGTTACGCCGGACCGCAGCAGGTTTTTCATTGGCGGGCTAACTAGAAACTCGGGGCGCGCCGCCCCACGTGTGCTGCGTAGCCGCGCGGGCGCCCGGATGCCCGGTCGCCATGCAGCACGCTGAAAAGTTTCATCTGTCGCGGGTGCCGCGCGCGGGGTGCTGCAACTCTCTACAAACGCAATTCTAGGCCGACCGCGATGTGGAAGCCGCCAACCGACGATTCTCCTTCCTTGAATTCCGTTAGCGTTACGCCACCAACCGAAGTCGAGCCTTGCTGGCCACCGAACGTTTCGGTGGTTCGCATGGAGGTAACACCGACGCCGGTCGTCAAAATCAGAGTTTCGCTGCCGCCAACTCCGCGCAAATACGTGCGCATACCGGCTTCGCCCCACTTGAGTCCGGCCGATCCGCCGCCTGCCGCGAAAAGGTTGAAACTGCGGGTCAATGGCAGGTCAACCGAGCCTTCCAGATAGCCAAAACGGAATTTTCCGCGATCAATGGCCACAGTATTGCTCAGGCGAATGTGCAGACCATCGACGCTGCCCAATCGCAAATATTGGGCAAATGCCGGCCCCTGCTGATTGCAATTGAAGCGCGTGGCACCGTTAGCACCATCCGCGGACAACGCCACCGCGTAGCCAGAGCGGTCACAATCGCGCTCAGAATCGCCTTCAAATTTGCGGCTAAAATAGCCGCCGCCAATTCCAAACTCAGCGAGATCATTCTGGTATGCGACGATAGCATGAAGGTTATAGGCGTTGACATCGTGAGGCACTGAAATGCCAATTGGAGCAACTCGCGCTTGAACGTGCAAAAACTCCCAATAGTAGCCAAAGGCGAAGTCAGTCAGGCTGCCAAAGTCAACTGCTCCCGTGTTGGGAAAGGGCCGGATCGTTGCACGCAACCACTTGGAATAACCAACGCGCGGCGCATACAACGTTCCAGTACGCGCTGGGCGATCGGTCAGTTCAACGGTGTCGCCCACATTGGCCTGGTCACCGCGCGGCAACTCAGCGACTCCACGCTGGCCCTGAACATGGCGCACTTCCAGAACGGCGATGGGAGCATTGGATATGACTTGCTCCTCCCGACCAGAAAACATATTCAGCTTGGTTTCAGTGCCTTGTGACCGCACCAGCAAAGTGTCGCCTGCGCGAATGGTGAGCCCGCCGTCGAACTCAATCAGCACCGTGCCGCGATGGACTTTGGCGACACTACCTATGGTTTGTTTGGTCTTTTCCGCCCCGGCGCCTTTGACCAGTGGCGATACCGCACTGACTACCGGCCTAGTCTCGGCCGCAGGGGCCACCGGCGCCGCCGGCGAATCCAAGGTTGGCGCGCCGGTCGCCTGCTGAGCGCCAGCCTGATACTCGCGCAGCGCTCCTGCGGCATCGACGGCCAACGCCGTGACTTCGGTTTTGGCCAGAACCACAAACAGGACGCCATCGACGAACCGGACATCGATAATTGCGGCCGAAAACTCGCGCTCGGCAGTTTTCAGCGGCGCCTTGGGATTGCCGATGTCATACACAATCAACTTGCGTTCGCTCACCCCGACCAAGATCTTGCCGAGGCTGCGCACCAATTTCAGGCCAGCGGGCACTGTCACTTCAGCTGGACTATCACCAGGCACTGCAGGCTCAGCAAAGGCGGGCAGGGCAACAGCCGCGCCGATCAGCAGCAGAAACGCAATTAGCTGGTTCATGTTATGCCTCATATCGCCATGATATTATGCGTAAAACTTGCCATTATTGGCCGCTAAATCGACGAGCAGCGTACAGGGGGCAAAGCGCTTGCCAAACTTGCCCTCGAGCTTGCGCAAACGGTCCACAATCGTGCGAGCGCCGAACCGATCGACGTAGCGAAATGGCCCGCCTTCAAACGGCGGAAAGCCGATGCCCATCACTGCACCCAGATCGCCGGCGTAGGGGTCGCGCAGGATTCCCTCTTGCAAACACAGCGCTGCTTCATTGACCAGCCCGAGCACCAAACGGTCACCCATTTCCGCGAAGTCTGCATGCTTACTGCCTTTTCCACCAGGAAGATGCCGATACACGGTGTCATCGATGATTTTTTTGCCGTCCTTGTCGAGTTCGCTCTTGCCATTGCTGTACTTGTAGAAGCCCTTGTTGTTCTTGCGGCCAAACCGACCCTCCTCGAGCAGCTTCGAGCTGATGTCCGGCGGCAATTGCAAACGCTCTCCGTAGTATTTCCGAATCGTCTTAAGGACTTTGACGCCGACATCGATGCCCACTTCGTCGGTCAGGGTAATCGGGCCGACCGGAAATCCCACTTTGGTCGCCGCCTCGTCGATGTCGAGCAGTGAGTAGCCGTCGAGCGCCATGAAAATGGCCTCCGCCATGTACGGCACCAGCGCCCGCGTCGTGTAAAACCCTGCACAATCCTTCACTACAATGACGTGTTTGCCCATTTTGCGGGCTACGGCCACAGTGGTCGCCGTCACTTCTGGGGAAGTCTTGTCGGTGACGATAATCTCGACCAGCGGCATTTTTTCCACTGGGCTAAAGAAGTGCATTCCGATCACGCGCTCAGGGTGCTTGGCATGCTGAGCAATTTCGCTGATCGGCAGGGCGGAAGTATTGGTAGCGAAAATGCCGTCCACTCTCGACAGCGCTTCAAACTCGGCCAACAAGCGCTGCTTGAGGCTCAAGTCCTCGAAAACAGCTTCGATTAGCACTTCTGCCCGGCCGATGCCAGCCCAATCGGTGCCGCCCGAGATGCGCCCCAAACGCTCGTCGACTCCCGCTTGATTATAAACACGTTTCCGGCGGGCCTTGCCGTACACCGTGCGGGCGTAATCGAGTGCCTTGCCAATGGACGCGTGGTCGCGATCTTTGAGTCGAACCTCCACGCCGTTGTCCGCGAGTACCGTGGCGATCCCCGCGCCCATAAGGCCAGCGCCCAACATGCCCACGCGAGTCACCTGACGCGCCGCGACTGAACCAGTTTGAGGTCCATCGTCCTTCTTGAGTGCCGTAATCGCCGTAAATAAATGGCGCAATCCAGCCGACTGGGGGGACATCAGCAGTTCGCCGAAACCCTTGGCCTCAGCTTCGTAGGTGCCTTTGTCGATCACATCAAGAATCCGCAGCGGCGCCGGGTACACGCCTTTGGTTTGCTTGAGGACCTTCTTGCGGGCCTCGTGGAGCACTAGCTTCTTGCCCAGCAAATTGCCTTCCAACAAGAAATTTTGCACTTGGCCTTTGACTGGGGTCTTGGGCTTGGGTGCCACTTTGCCGTGAGCCAGATCCAGGCACAGCGCGCGAGCGGCGTCGAATAACTGCAACTGAGGCACTGTACGGTCCACTAGGCCAAGCTTGAGTGCCTTAGCGGCGCGAATGTTGCGACCGGTCAACATCATGTCCAGAGCTGCGGTCAGACCGATTAGCTTGGGCAGGCGCACCGTGCCGCCAGCGCCCGGCAGCAAACCCAACATCACTTCGGGCAAGGCCATTTTGGTCTTGCGGTGTTCACTCGCTACCCGAGCGCGACACGCCAACGCCAACTCGAGGCCGCCACCGAGCGCTTCGCCATGGATCGCGGCAACGGTGGGAATCTTCAATCCCGCCAATTTCGCCATGCCTTCTTGCGCATCGAGCGACAGCCGCTCGGCCTTGGAGGCGGAATCAACCTGACCCAAATCGTCCAAATCGGCGCCGGCGATAAAGCCGGTGTCCTTGCCCGAAGCAACGACCAAGCCCCTGATGGCCGTATTGGCGGCAATCGTGGCGTACATGGCTGCAAACTCAGGCATCATGTCGAGTGATAAGGTATTGACTTTCTTACCTGGACAATCGATCCACAAGGTAGCGATGCCGTCGGCGTCAGGGCCTTGGAGCCGAAGTGCTGGTTGGGCGATGCTCATAGGATCTCCAATTGGCGGGCAGCGCGCCGAAGGACTTGCTCAGTACATGATTGAAAAAAAACGGAAAACCGATTTTCGCTGGCGCCAGGGATCAATTGATTTCCAAAACCATCGCGGCGCCCATACCGCCAGCTGCGCAGGCGGTGCCAAGGCCTAAGTTGCAGTTATTTTGGCGTAAAGTGCGAAGCATCGTGCCGACAATGCGAATGCCGGTCGCAGCAAACGGATGTCCGTAGGCGAGCGATCCGCCGCGCACATTGAGCTTATTTGGATCGAGTTCGCCCAAGATCCGGTTGCGCCCCAGCTTGGTGGCGAAAAAGGCCTTGTCGTTGAACATCTTGAGGTTAGACAGCACCTGGGCTGCAAATGCTTCGTGGATTTCGACAAAGTCGATGTCGTTGATCCACACGCCGGCTCGATCCAGCGCCCCAGGTACGCTGTAGACGTTGCCCAGGAGCATGTTTTCACGCGGGTCTTGGCCCGCAAAATTGTAGCTGCGCACGTAACCCAGAATTGGCAAGCCGAGCTCGCGTGCCCGCGATTCGCGGGCAATCAAACAGCAGGCCGCTCCGTCTGTGAGCGCCGAGCTAGTCGCCGCGGTGATGGTGCCGTTGCGTTTGTCGAATACCGGCCGAAGTTTGGCGATCTTGGCCGGGTCGATATCGCCGCGGATGATGTTGTCGGCGCTGACCTGACCCTGTGGCGTTTGCACCGTAAAGAGTTCTTCCGCCACCAAGCCAGCTAGCACTGCACCATGGGCTTTTCGATGGGAGCTAATCGCAAACTCGTCCTGCGCCTGACGAGTAATTCCAAACGATTGTGCAGTCTCTTCAGCGTGTTCGCCCATGGTCATGCCGGTATACCGCTCAGTGAGGGCAGGCGGCGTTGGCAGCAAGTCCAGCGGATTGATATTCTTGAGCTTGCTGAGCAGCGCAAAACCTTTGGCCTTTTGCATTTCCTGCAACGTATCGATGACCTGTTTTTTGTAGGTAACAGGCGCATGGCTAGTCACGTCGACTCCACCGCATAGCACGGTGTCGGCGACGCCCGCCCAAATCATTTCGCACCCTGAAGCGATGGACTGAAAGCCAGTCGCGCAAGCCCGCGAGGTGGTCACGCCATGGGCGTGGAACATGCCGAGGTTTAGTGCGACTTCACGGGCAATATTGGGGCTGCGCGGCACTGCCACCACGGTGCCCCACACGATCTGGTCGACTTGCTTGCTGGGGATTTCCAGTCGGAAAAGCAACTCACGCGCTACTTGGGTCGACAGCTCCACTGGATCGACGTCATTGAGGTCCGACCACGCGCGCACAAACGGCGTTCGCAATACCGAGCAGATCGCAATGCGATCCTTGCCGTTACCCATGCGTATAGTCGGTAATGATTGAGTTTGCGCAGGTGGTGAGCTCGCGGCTACGGTTGAGGCTGGCGCAGCGGTGTTTTCGGGGGCCAGTTCAAAAGCACTTGTCTCAGTTGGCTTTTTGCGCGGGGGCATGGTCGCCTCAGTTGTCTAGGTGGAAAGTGAGTTTGGGTGATGCGGACCGCTGGCTGTAGCCGGTGGGTCCCGTAGCGACCGACCCTAGGAGCGAGTCGGAGTTTTCCGACTCGTCCCTAGCGCCGTCTGGCTAGACGGCGGCAACTGTCTGAAACTGCACGGATTCACTCCGGGCAGTTCTCGGACAGTTGAGAATACTTGACTGGCTAGGAGCCTGTCAGATCGTAATAGATTCATTGTGTATAACCTGATAGACATTTAATAACTGATTGATTTCCGACAGGCTCCTGATGCGGCGCTGCAAGTTATGCCGCACTGCGTCATTGTCAATGCTGCGTCAATTCGCGCGCTCGCCGCGGCGGGCACACCAAATGGGGACTACGGGTTCACGACAATCCGACCGGCCTGATCAGCGGTGGTCACTTCGCCAACGACTACAGCCACAGCGAGGCCAGAAATTGTCAATTGTTGCAGCAAACTCGCGCAGCGGTCGGCGGCCACAGCGATTAACAGCCCGCCTGAAGTTTGAGCGTCGGCTAACATGAGCTGGTTAATTTCCGACAAAGTGTTGTGAAAATCAACCATTGGTGCGGCAAACGCCAAGTTTCGCTTGCTGCCTGCTGGACAGGCGCCAGCTTGAGCCAGTCGCTCCACGTGTGGCAACCAGGGCATCGCAGAAAAATACAAAGTCGCACCAATGGGTTGACCAAGTTGCGCGCTGGACGCTCTCAGGACATTGCCAAGGTGACCGAGCAAGCCAAAGCCGGTCACATCGGTCGCCGCGTGCACGCCCACCGCGACCATGGCCTGCGCCGCCACGTCATTTAGTTCACACATGCTGTCGATAGCTGGCGCGATCTCGAGATCGGACGCAAGGCCGCGCTTCTTGGCCGTCGTCAAAATCCCGGTGCCAAGTGCCTTGGTCAGGACCAATTGGTCGCCTGGTCGGGCGCCCGCGTTGGTCACCACTTGCTGCGGATGGACCACGCCGGTCACGCTGAGCCCAAACTTGGGCTCCTTGTCGACAATCGAGTGGCCGCCCGCAATTACGATTCCAGCGCGGTCGCATACCGCTTGCGCTCCTTGCAACAGCTGGCCGAGCGCAGTCGGTCCCAGTTCTGCCATGGGCCACGCGACAAAACTAAGTGCGGTTACCGGTCTAGCCCCCATCGCATAGACGTCGGACAGCGCATTGGCGGCGGCAATTCGCCCATAATCGTAAGGATCATCGACAATTGGCGTGAACACGTCGATAGTGGTGACTAGTGCCAAATCGTCGGTCAACCTCAGAACGGCTGCATCGTCGCCGGACTGCACGCCAACCAACAGATTCGGGTCCGAACGCACCGGCAAATGGCGCAGAGCTTCCAACAGGTCCACTTGAGCGATCTTTGCCGCGCAGCCAGCGGTAGCCGAAAGGGAAGTCAGCGGAGGTATTGGCGGATCATTCGTCAGCATCGGTCGTCTCGGCCGCGCTTGCGGCGGTCAATGGTCGGTCAGACGACGCCACTGTGCAAGGCGAGTTCGCTGGCCGCGATTGGGCCGTTCGGATTGGTGCCGCTTTGTCTAGGAGCCTGTCGGAAATCAATCAGTTGTGAAATGTCTATCAGGTTATACACAATGAATCTATTACGATCCTACAGGCTCCTAGCCAGTCAAATACTCTCAACTGTCCGAGAACTGCCCAGAGTGAATCCGGGCAGTTTCAGACAGTTGCCGTCGTCTAGCCAGACAGCGCTGGGAGCGAGTCGGAATACTCCGACACGGTCCTAGGTTGTCAGTTTGGCTACGCCGCCACCGCTGCATTCTGCTAGGCTAGCTTGCGCTGGCGTGCGCGATCCGGCGGAAAGGCTGTGGGTAGTGGTCGCTAGAACTCAAAAAAACAAAGCAGTTGCGAATACTTATGCCCTGCTCGCCGCAGTTTTTGCGCTGGCTGGTTGTGATGGAGAGCCGCAACCCGCATCCAGCCCAGTGGCGGCCGAGGTCATTGCCGCCCAGATTGGCGACGTGTTCTCAACTGCGGACATTGCCGTCGACGCTGCCGAGGTCAAAAAGGACGCCAATCGCAAGACTTGGCTGCCACCGCAACCGGCGATCATCAAGGTCTGGCCGGACGAAGGGCCCAGCGGCGGTCTGCAGACCGTGACTATCGAAGGCGAAAACTTGGATGCTGTTACCCAAGTTCGTTTCGGAGAATCCCCGGCTGTCAGCTTCGAAGTGATGAATAGCACTACTATTGTGGCAGTGACGCCGCCGCGACCGCCGGCCATTGTCGAGGTGGCAGTGCATTCGTTCGAGCGGCCTGACGCGGTCTTGCCGCAGGCGTACCGCTTTGTGGCGAATATGGCGATCTTTGTCGTAACTCCGGCGCACGGACCGACGACTGGAGGAACAGCGGTGGTTGTGACGGGCGCAGGCTTTGCTGCCGACACCCAGTTCGTGTTTGGCGACCGCGCCGCGCTGCAAGTGGTGGTCGTCGATGAGGTGACGGCCATGCTGGTTACGCCGCCCAACGGCGCTGGGACATTTCACGTTCGAGCAGCGGGTGGCGACGGCCAAGCGCTTCTAAAGAAAGGATTTTCCTACCATGCGCCGCCCACATTGACCTCCGCATGGCCTGCTGTGGGTCCAGTCGAGGGCGAGACGCTGGTGACTTTGACCGGCGAGGGTTTGGAGCCAAATACTGGAAAAGTTCAGTTTTATCAAAAGGGCACCCAACTAAACGCGACCGTTGTCAGTGCAGCGGGGCAGGGCGCCAAGCTCGTGGTGAAGGCGCCGGCGGCGTGGGCAGCAGGCGTGTGGTCGATTCGCTTCATCGGCATCGATGGCACCGCTGAATTATCCAACGCTTATGCCTTTGTAAATGCGGATGAGGGCACCAAAATTGGCGTTGTTTCGCCAAATGGCCTAGCCGTCAACGAAATCGTCCCCGTCACGCTGGGATTGTCAGGACCGCTAACGGCCAACAATTTGGCTGTTGCAAAGGTCGCGTTTGGCGGTATTGGTGCGAAAATACTGCAGGTTAACATTACAAAAGAGGGTGCAGGCCTGGGTGCAAGCTTGCTCGTGTTGCCCTCAGCGCCCAGTACGGGGCCTTTGCCGGCCGCAGTGGACGTCAGTGTGCAGTTTGGGCCAGCGTTAATTGTCCTGCCTAATGCCTTTGAGTGGCAGGCGCCCACGGCGCGCATCGCCACCATCGCGCCTGTCCAAGTGGCGGTTGAAGGCGGCACCGCGGTGCAGTTGACCGTTGAGGCCGCGCAGCAACACGGCGGGGTCGTAGCCTTGAAGTTGGGCGCACTTTCAGCCTCGCAACTCAAAGTGCTGACGGCAAAACCTAATGGAGATCACGATTTAGTCGCCGTTGCACCTCCTGGGACAGCTGGATTTGCCGACGTGGCGGCCACGCTTGGTGATGGCACGCTGGCCAAGTGGAACTCCAGCGCCCAGTTCGTCAGCAAAATCACCAAACTGTATGCGGTTGTGCCTGGAAAAGGCGCAAAGTCCGGCGGCACCTATGCGATTGTCGTGGGCCAAGGCCTGCACCGCGTCGCCAGTCTGACACTGGGCGGGATTGCCGTTAAGTCGTGGAAAATACTACATAATGGTGCGATTGAATTGCGAACGCCGCCTCACGCTCCTGGTGCCGTGCCGCTCGCTGCCGTGCTGGATACAGGGGCGACCGCAGACTTGTCTCATGCTTTTACCTACTTTGACCCGGTGTCGGTTGAAAACGGCTCTTGGGGCGATCCCATCGACGGCGCACTCAACGTGACTGTGCTGCGCAAAGGCAAAATCGGTCCGGTGCCTGGCGCAACCGTCATTATCGGTGACGACCCGAAGACAGCGCTGCAAGGGTTGACGGATGCTCAGGGTCAGATCACGTTATCAACGGCGCACTTGACGGGCCCGCTGCACGTGCACGCTGCCAAAGTCGGTTGGTCGGCAGCGTCGGCGATAGCGCTTGGGGTCGAGAACATTACGTTGCGCTTGCAAGAATTCCCTCCGGTTCAGCCCGGAATCGGCTCGCCCAATCCTCAAGAGCCGGTGCCGCCACCCGGGATGGTCAGCGTGACGGTTGTCGATGCGGCCAAGTACACCGTTTTTCCGCTGGGGACCTGCAAAGGCCAGCCTGATGTCAATGGCCAGTGCCAGCCGTGCAACGAGACCCTGCTGTGTGCAACAGGAACGACCTGCGAAACTGTACAGGCGCCGCTCGCTTCGGCGGCATTGCCCATCGACTTGACAGCGACAACTGGCCAAAAGTATTGCTTAGCTGCGTGCAAGAGTCAGGCCGATTGTGCCCCAAATTATGAATGCCGGGCACTTGGCCCTGATCTGGCGGCAGCCGTGTTTCGCTGCGCTCCGCGAATCGGAGTGCCTCAAATTCGCTGTGAAGGCACAGGCTTCTCCATTTTTGGCGGTGCGCCCAAATCGCCTGCCGACGGCATTGCCCAAAGCGACGGCAAAGCGACCGTAGCCATTAATCCTGGCGACGCCGCGGTCGTGTGTCGATCAGGATACCTTGATAAAAAGACAGGAGAATTTGTGCCGTTGGCCATCGGTGTCACCCGCAAGCTGTTTGCGATTCCCGGCCAAAAACTCAAGAACGTGGTGGTGTCCGTACATGTGCCTCTGGACCGGTCGGTGCGGGTGCGCATGGACCGCATCCCCATGGGCCCCGACGCAACTGGGTTGCGCCAGCTCAATGCTGGACTGGACTTGGGTGCTGAAGGCTACATCCCGCTTGGCAGCCTGACGACGTATGCTGTCACCGATACGCTGCAATTTGAGCGACAACCGGCCCATTCGCTGTGGGCTGGCGAAAATGCCGACATTCGCTACGAGTTTTACGGTGGATTGTCTCAGGCCTACGGCGCGGCGCCGAGCAGCAATTCGCAGGCGACAGACGTCGATCCTCGCGGTTTGGACCGGTATGCGGTGCTCGGTGCTGGAGCGATTAATCCTTTGATTTCAGAGGTTAACGTGCCTCCGATTCGCGGATTGGCAGCCGCTGGCGAGTTGAGGGTGGCGGTAGGCGATCGGGGCGCAATTTTGCACTGGACCGGGGGCACTTTTACCCCTCAGGCGTCGCCAGTAAGTGCGGATTTGATGGCGGTCTGGCTGGACCCAGCTGGGACCGGTGACGGTTGGATTGGCGGTGTCAACGGGGTGCTGATTCGGCGCACGCAACTGGGTTGGAAGGCGTGGGCGCAAACGGCACCGCGATCCGTGGTGGCGATGGCGGGTCGCGGTCCTCAAGACGTGTGGCTTGTCGATTCTGCCAGTCAATTGATGCACTTTGATGGTTTGAGCTGGCAAACTGTCGCCGGACCATGGCCAGTGGTGAGCACCGTGGCCAAAAATGACGCCAAGCCACCGCCCAAGCAACTGCGAGCGTTGTGGCAAGCGGCGACCGGGGCCTTGTACTTGGCTGGCGACGGTGGCGTGTTTGTGCGGTTGAGTCCAGTTCAACAACAGAGCGCGGCGCCTAAGTATGAGTCACTCAATTCTGGAACAGCGTTAGCAATCAACGGTTTGTGGGGCGATAGCCAAGCCAACCCAATGAACACCGGAGCGGACACTGTGTGGCTGGCTGGCGACCTAGGCTACCTCGGCTTATTTGACGGTCAAAACGCCAAACCTTTCAACACAGTGACTACTCAACCCTTGTTTGCGATTCGCGGTGCCGGTGGGCTGGCTGCTGTGGACGTTGTCGGTGGTCAGGGCACTTGGCTGCGTGTTCACCTCAACGGGGCGGTTGATGATCTATCTGAGCCGGATCTACGTGTGGATCTCAAAGGAGTTCTGCCGATGTTTGATGGGGGTCGCGTGGCTGCCGGGCTGCCGGTCGTGCGCATGGGCCCCTATTTGGAGATGCCATGGCTGCAAAGTCCTGCTTTGGGTCAACCCGTGTTGGGCGAGACCGGCAGCTACCGGGTAACTTGGACGGCCAACCCTGGCGTTGAGCCGACCTTCAATCTGGTGCGCATTGCTGACGCGGGCTACAACACCCGCTGGGAAATATTCTTGCGCGGCAGTGCTATGTCTGCGGATCTGCCCAACTTTGCCATGTTGGGCGCCGGGACACCGCTGCCGGGAGGGACCAACTATGTGCGCATGTGGCGCATCTTGGCCCCCGGCACCGAAATCGACAGTTTTTCGACCAAGAACCTGACCAACAGCCGTTGGATTTCATGGTCGTACAATGTGCGCAGTACCGCAGAGCCGCCAGTGATGATTCCGGTTCCGACAGCAGTCGAACCGGCTAAAGTGCCAAATCCATGGCAAATTCCGGGTTGGCCGCCAAAATAGGCTGCACAAGGTCTGGACACACACGCTGCCAAAAAGGCGACGGGCATCCAGAATAAGGCGACAACCGCGCGCGTTTGGCTACAATCCGGCCGCTTGCAGCGGGCACTTGAGCATCAACACCATGAAATACATATGTTTACTCGTCGCGTCGGCTATGGTCGGGGCGCTCGGCACTTTCGCGTGGGCCGTTCCACCGGCTGACAAAAGCGCAGGTCGTCTGCGAACGTTGGAAGCGACGCCCTATCGACTGGAAGTGGCTACCACGGATGGCGGAAAGGTATTGATTACCGATGCGCTGACCCTGGAGCGCCGCCGCCTTCTCGATAAAGCCGGGGTGGCAGCCGTCGCATTTTCGCCAAACGGTGAGTG
The DNA here is from genome assembly GCA_009692465.1 of Myxococcales bacterium. Classification (GTDB taxonomy): domain Bacteria; phylum Myxococcota_A; class UBA9042; order UBA9042; family UBA9042; genus SXRM01. The sequence continues at coordinate 1,360 of SHZD01000072.1, read as the reverse complement.
GTTGTATGCCGTAGCCAATGACGGTGAAATCACTGCAATCAACCCTGATTCTGGCAAAACGGCTGTGGTCGCCAAAGTCCAACTCAAAGCCAACGAGTTGGTCGTCGACGCGATTGGGCTGGGTCCGATTGATCAATGGGCGGTGGCCGTTATCGTTGCTCAAGGCCAGTTTCCCGCAGCGCCGGTGTGTCCGACTTGGCGGTCGCCGCGACGAATTGCGGTGCGCCGGGCAATTGCGGCCAAGGAGGCGGCGACCATCGAGATCAAGGACGGTTGGCCTGATGACCAGCGAACCCCGCGTTTGGCCGCTATTTCGCCAAGCACACGCTACCGCGCCCAGGTCATTGGTCCTGTGATCCAAAATGAGGGCCGCTTTGGCGCGGGTAGTGGCCAAATCACCCGCACCGCGTTGCCAACGGGGGTGTTTGCGTTGCAATGGATGCACGATAGCGGCGGCCTCGGGGTGGTTTTCGCCAAGCGTTTGGAGCGTGGCTGTACGGCTCGCGCGGGTCTGCGGGTGTTGCGCGACGATGGTGGTGGCAAGGTGGGCTGGAACGAGTGGAACTTGCCGGATACTATTGAGTTGTTGCGTGGAGACCAGCCGTGGCTGGCGCCATTGCCGACTGACGATGCCATGCACTGGCTCGGCGTGGAGGCTCGCGGGGTGGTGTTGATTGAGCCGGTCCCGCGGTTTCGCGGTCGGTTGGCCCTGATTGCACCGCCTAGTCAGGCGTGGCCCAAGGTCCGGCCAGGGACCCGGCCGCAGGCGAGTCTAGTCGGTGGGCCAGCGCGGCTATCTGAATTGCTCATGGAAACTGGAGACTTGGATGCCGCGGAGGATGAGCTCGCCAAGGTAGCGGGCAAAATCGCCGCACCGGCACTGGCCAAACTCAAGGCACGCTTGGCCAAGCTGGTCGATGTGCGCAGTCGTCGCGCGGCGGAACTAGGCGTCGCGCTAGATGAAATGCGGTCCAAGAAAGGGCAGCCGCCCCCGAAACCGCTGCCATTGCCAATACAGGAGACGGCGACCGACGCGATGGAACCGGCTGGCGCACCTACTCCAGTTCGACCGTAGAATCCCAATCAAGTTGCTGATAGCTCGGGCCTCTGTGCTCTCTTTGTCGGTCGCGAGCGCCATGGCCAAGGCGTCACGCGCCTTCAAATGCGCTGGGTAAATTGGGGCGGATTCGCGACGGCTGGTCCTGTTTTTGCACCTAGGAGCGTGTCGGAGTATTCCGACTCGCTCCTAGCGCCGTCTGCCTAGACGGCGGCAACTGTCCGAAACTGCACGGATTCACTCCGGGCAGTTCTTGGACAGTTGAGAATATCTGTGAAGCTAGGAGACTGTCGGATCGCAATA
>SHZD01000071.1 GCA_009692465.1 Myxococcales bacterium | reverse complement strand
CCCTGCGAAACAATGCTCGGCGGTTGGAGGCGATACTGTTCACGGCGATTTCTGACGACGGCATCTACCTGAGCGCCAACGTCCTGCAGTTCATCTGGCTGGGCGCCCTGCCGCAGCTTGGGAGGGTGTAACGTGCGCATCGTAGAGGTTGTGCCGTCGCTTGATGTCGCCGGCGCCGAGCGAGTGGCCGTGATGCTCGCGCAGGGTCTCCAAGAGCGTGGCCACGACCTCACAGTCGTCTCGCTGTACGATCCGCATGGAACTTCCCTCGGCGCCGAGCTTGCCGACTCCGCGATCCCAGTACAGACCGTCAGCAAACGCGCTGGTCTCGATCTGGCGGCGGTGCCACGGCTGGCTCGGGTGCTAAGGCAGCTGCGTCCGGATGTCGTCCATACTCACTTGCACGCTCTCAAGTACGTGCTGGCGGCGTGGCGCGGCCCCACTTTCCACACCGTGCACAATTTGGCGGAGCGCGAAGCTTTCGGAGCGGAGCGCTGGGTCCACGGCTTGGCTTTTCGCTTCGGCGTCGAGCCGGTGGCGATCGGGCAGGCCGTAGCCGACAGCATCCACCGCATCCACGGGCTCGCGCCACGCTGGATCATCGCCAACGGCATCGCAACTGAGCGCTTCCGCGCGGATCCAGCAACGCGAGTGCGCGTCCGGGCTCAGCTCGGGCTGCGCGCCGACGTCCCCCTATTTCTGGCGGTCGGCAGGATCGAGCGCCAGAAGAACCACGCCGCCCTGCTCACCGCGTTCGCCACCCCGGCGCTTGCCGGCGCCCAACTGCTCATCGCTGGAGACGGTGCGTTGCGGACAGCGGCCGAGGCGCTGGCATCGACGCTCGGCCTTGGCGCCCGGGTCCAGTTTCTGGGTATCCGCAAAGACATCGCCGAGTTGCTCGCTGCGACCGACGTCTTCGTCCTGTCGTCGGACTGGGAGGGCAAACCGCTTTCGGTGATGGAGGCGATGGCGGCCGGTCTGCCAGTGATCGCGACCGCCGTAGGCTGCGTCCCCGAGCTCGTCTCAGAAGACACGGGCCTGCTCGTCCCCGCAGGCGACGTCGCGGCGCTTAGCGCAGCCATGATCGCTCTGGCGCTGGACTTGCCGCGCGCGCGTGCTCTGGGGGTACAGGCCGTCCGAACTGCCGCGCGCTTCGACGCCCGCACCATGGCCCGTCACTACGACGAGGCCTTTGCCGAGCGCCTCACTCGCGGCCGTTAGGGCCCGCAGCAAAATCAAGTCGATTTTGCCCTCCGGCCCATTGCTTGCTTGGGGGGTCGCTAACTCGCGGCTTTGCAAGCCGCCTGCACGCTCCGTTTTTATCGCGGATCGATCGAGTAATTCTTGCTTGGGCCCTTAGGCTTGACAGCGGCTCAAGCCCAGCAGGGTCGCCCTACTCCGACGGTCGCAGCTGCGCAAATCGCTCACTCGCTGGCCAGTGGGCAAAAGGTCGCCAATCCGCTGGGATTATGCTGATGTAGAGGCCGCTTGCCCGCACCGCCACCCCTCGCTCGGTGTGCAGTGTGGCCTGCGTGTGCAGTGTGGCCTGCGTGTGCAGTGTGGCCTGCGTGTGCAGTGTGGCCTGCGTGTGCAGCTTGCGCCCGTCCACCTTGTCGATGCTCGCGCGCAAAGTCGCACTGCTGCCAGCCCGCAGCGGTTGTTCGAATTGGCTTTGGGTCATCGCGCCCGGCGCCACGTGACCACTCATCCAACAGGCCCAGCCCATCGCTTCGTCGCAGATCGCCGTCGCCAGCCCGCCGTGGACATAGTCCGGCAAGCCAACGGTCTGCGGGCCAAACGCAATCGTCCCCACCACGGCCTGCGCTTGGGCGTCCCAATGCCACTGCACCACAATATCAGCCCGCCGCAGATGCGGGCTCAGTGGCGGCAACGGGTAGTCGACAAGGCAAGCGAGAGCGGGCACCAACATCGTCCGATTCTATATCGCCGCCCGCATGCGTCCCAGCAGCGGCGCGACATCGGCGTCCAGAGCGAACTTGCGCCCCGCTTCTTTGAATTGGGCCGTACCCGTCGCCATTTCCAGACCGTGCTTTGTGAAGGCGCGCTCCTGAATCTGCATCGGCAGTTGCATCAAGCGCTGCACATCGCCAACTTCCTTGGCCGCCGCAAACTGGGCTTTGAAAGACGGATCTTCAAACCCAGCGACAATGATCTCCAAAACCGCTAAGAAAGTACTTTTTTCCATTGCGTTCTCCTGAGGCAGTGTCGCCTTCATCGTTGCTCTGGGCCCCTGATTTGGCCATTCCAGTGCTTGCTGTTCGACACCCTGTGTTTGCCAATCGCTTTTTTAAGCTAGGCGCCTAAATCTGCCCACTGGCTGGGTCTGTTATTCGTCTGGATACTGGCGCACCACGCGCCCTTGGTCTTTGTATTCGCGTTCGGCCGCGCGGGCTAAATGCTTGTAACTGATTGATTTGCCTTCTTCCGCTGCCCACACTGCCGCCCGAATGACGGCATTTTGGATTTGGCCGCCGGTCAGTTCGTAGTCGATAGACAAGTCTTTGAATTTTAGCGATTCTTCGCGAGGCGCATCCGGCGGGATCATCACACTCCACAACCGCTCGCGCTCGGCCAGTTCTGGCGCCGGAAACTGCGGTTTGAAGCGAATGCGCCGCATGAACGCCGCATCAATGCTGTCCGGGTGATTGGTGGTCAAAATCGCCACGCCATCAAAGTCTTCCAAGCGTTGCAGCAGGTAATTAACCTCGAGATTGGCGTAGCGATCGACCGACGACTGCACATCGGTCCGCTTGGCGAACAACGAGTCCGCTTCGTCAAAAAGCAGCGCAATTCCAGAATCTTGCGAGGCATCAAACAGCTTACTCAGCCGCTCCTCCGTCTCGCCAATGTACTTGGACACCACGCTGGCCAAATCGACCCGAAACAACTCCAGACCCAAATCGCGGGCGACCAAGCCGGCGCACAGCGTCTTGCCAGTGCCCGAAGGCCCCGAAAACAGCGCGGTCAACGCCCGACCGTAGCCCATTGTCCGGCCGTAGCCTTGTTCATCCAGTACAAAGTTGGCAAAACGCCCGAAGCGCACCATTTCATGCAGGATATCGCGGGTTTCTTCATTGAGGATGGTGTTTTCCCACCGGCCGCGCACATTGATGCGGGTCGCCAGCCCTGCCAGCCGCGAACTGGCCACATCGCGCACTGCGCGTTCCACATCGACCAAATGCACCCGGCCTTGGCTCGCTGGCCGCTGGCGCGACATGGCTTGCGCCAAGTTCACCGATAAGTCGATTTCATCGACTCCGAACTTGAACACCGACATCGACGCCACCAAATCGGCCAGCTCGGCATCCGCCACCCGCCCCTGCAACCGCGCTTGCCATAGCGACTTGCGATCGTCGATCGAAGGCGCAGTCGTCGGCAACTCCACGCAGCCCAATTCGCGCAACAACGCCAAGTGCGCCCGTGGTGACAGTTTCTGCTCGTCGGCCCGCACCGAAGCGCGCGACTGAAAAAACATCGTAGTGGTCTCGCCTTGCAACAACTGGACCAGCGCCGCCAACCGCTCGGCACCGTGATCCCCCGAGTCCAGCACTTGGGCCTCGGCAAAATACACACCGGCGCGGGCCAAGCGCGCCCGCCCCAACACTTGGCCGATGCGATCCGACTCCACCGCTGGGCCGACCGCAGCCAACAGCAAGTCCAGTCGGACTTCCAACATACTTTCTCCAAATGTTTCCAAGGCTTCGCGGGCAATTCGCAGGGCGCCGGCCCGTTCAGCGCCCAGTAGCAAGAAGCGCCGGCGGGAGCGAAAACCGCGCGCCAACGCCTCGGTAGCCAGCGGCGGCATCGGCGCGGCTGGGTCGCCATCGGGCTCGTTTGCCGGGTGGCTGCCCCCATCGACGCCGTCGGCATCGACGTGACCGCGCCGGCGATGAAACAGCACGCCCTTGAGGTCATCGAGCCGAATGGGCAAGCCGAGCAAATGCCCGGCCACGAATTGGCCACCGCGGTAGCGTACGCCGGCCAAATCGTCGCCGGTGCTGAGCACTAGACCGTAACGCCGCAAGGTGGCGGTCATCCCCAGTCCATGCAAGACAGCCTTGCCGCGCACCCCAAAAGGATCGACGCAGTGCTGCAAGAAGTCTTCGGGCCAGGCGGTCCGCCCAGTCTCGCGCCACAAAGCCCGGTAAAGCCACAAGAATTCTGGCACAACCTCGGGCGCCAGCACCAACCACAGCAGATCGCATTCCAAGTCGGTGAGCCCAAACACCACCCGCAACTCATCAAAGCGCTGCGCCCCTTCGGTGGTCGGTTGCAGCTCGTCGTAGCGCGGCACCAGTCGCTCCTCCATGCGCGACACAAAGGCGATTCGCTCTGGCTCCAACGCTTCACCGCGCAGGCAGCGCAGGCAGGTCGAGTCCAACGTCTGCACCGTTCCAGCCGGCAGCGGATTGCGGTTAGGATCGTCGGCCGCTCGGTCCCACGGCCGCAGGACCACCAGGTAGCGCTGAACCATGGCGCGGACGCGCTCTAGATAAATGGCGAATTCCACGCCCGCGCCGCCCAGCCATGGCCGCGCCGCTGCCCCGTCCGCTGTCGGCTGGTCCGCGGTGCCGCCCAGTTCGGCCCGCAGCAGGTTTCTCAGCAAATCAGCTTGGAAATCAGTGAGCTCGTCGGTAGACAAGTCGGGGTCGATGCGCGCTTGGTCGAGCAAAGCCTTGGCGCGCGATCGCGACACGCCGGGCAGATAGGTCAGCGCCGTTTCCACAGGGCGATTAGGGGGCAAACCTGACAAACCGGAGCGCGCCATGGCAGCAACCTACCATGGAGACGGCTGGACACCAACACCGCGGAACATCCGCAGGCCCAGTACGCTCCGCCGCCGAGAGCGACAGGCGATGAAAGGGGAATAGCCGTCGCCGATTTTGCGTTGACGCCGCCGCGCCCATGGCCTACACTCCCGCCCCCTTTTTCCAACGGCTTGTTGACCAAAATGTCTAGTCAAAATAACGACATCGCAGCAAAAAAAACCACGACGTCGTGGGCGATGCGTCCAGCACTGCTGTTCGCTTTTGCGGCGTTGTTGGTGGTGCTCGATCTGAGCAGCAAGGCGTGGGCGACCGCCGAACTGGCCAATGCCGCGCACCCGTTGGTGTGGACCCAGATGCAAGGCAAGACCCCTCAGGCCGCGCTGGCCGAGCGCGGCATTGTTGGCCAAGAGGCCCAAAAGATTGCCGATAGCGGCGCTCTGGCCCGCCTGCAGCGCAGTACCTGGAAGGCGACCGAGGTGGTCTCGACCGCCATGCTGGGCAAACACGTGGTGGTGACTGCTGGCTCCGGCTACGCGAATCCACGGGCAGCGCGAATGCTCAACCGGCACGTTGGCAAGCCACTGGTTGAAGTGCTCGCCGATGGTTGGCGAGTGGATTCAGAGCGCGTGGCGGGTTTGCTGGCTCAAGCGTGGCAAGTCTCGGATTTACCTGTTGAATTCGACAAACCGCTGTTGGCCGGCGAGGCCTTGGCCAGTTTTGACCGCACCATCGTGCTGCTGCCCAACTGGCTGCATTTTGTCTACGCCGAAAACCCAGGCGCCGCCTTTAGTTTCTTGGTCGATGCGCCGGCGATGCTGCGGCATCTGTTGTTCACCGTGATTTCGTCGCTGGCTGCGCTCGCGCTGTGTTGGTGGCTGTTCAAAGGCCATGGCGGCACGGTGCTGACCTCGTGGTCGCTGGCAGCGATTTTAGGCGGGGCCATCGGCAACGTCATCGACCGCCTGCACTACCACGTAGTCATCGACTTTATCTACATGTTTTTCGTCAGCGACGGCAAGGTCCACGGTTGGCCGGTGTATAACGTCGCCGATATGGGCATTACTGTTGGCGTTATTCTAATCGCTGCCGAGTCGCTGTTTCGTCGCCAACCTGCACCGGTTGCCCCTGCGACCGCTCAGCCTCCGGCCTAACCACCTCGTGCATCCTTCTTTCGATTTGGGTGTGACCTCGCTGCCGGCGTATTTTACGCTGCTGATGGTCGGGTTTACGCTGGCGATTCTGTGGGCGCACAAGCTCGGCGTGCAGCAGGGGCTACCGGGCAACCCCATCTTGGACAACGGCCTGCTGATGCTGGCTTGCGGCCTGATTGGCTCGCGTGCCCTGCACATTGTCGCCGACGGCCAGTTTTGGGACTACGTCCACTTATGCACCGATCCTATGCAAGTCAAGCCCTTAGCGCTGGGCAAGGGCCTGCGCTGTGCGGCTGATCAACAGTGCCTCGACGCGGGTCTGGGTGACTGGTGCGAAGCGGCGTCTGGCTTGTGTCGCCAACGCCAAGACTGCCTGCGGGTGCTCAAGATTTGGTACGGCGGCTATGCGTACTACGGCGGCTTTTTATTAGCGGTGCCGGTCGGTTTGTGGTTTTTGCGCAAAAAAGCCATGCCGATCTGGCGGGTCGCCGATCTGGCCAGCTTTGGCATCGCGTTCGGTCTGGTTTGGGGTCGCGTTGGCTGTTTTTTGGCTGGCTGCTGCTACGGCGGCGTGACCAGCGAAACGATCGGGTTTGCCTTTCCCCGCTGGTCACCGGCTTGGGAAAACCACTTGACCGAACACAAGATCACCGACTTGGCCGCGACCTCACTGCCTGTTCATGCCACCCAATTGTACGAAGCTGCGGCTTGCGCGGTGATTAGCTACATTTGCTGGCGCCGTGTGCGCACCGGCGTCCGCTTTGCCGGCGAAGCGTTCTTCATTTTCATGCTGACATACGCGATATTTCGGTTTGGCGTCGAGTACTTGCGGGCCGATGATCGCGGCGTTTGGCTGGCCGGTCTGGTGTCGACCTCGCAGTTGATCAGCTTGCCGTTGTTCGCGTGGTCGGCGTGGGTGCTCCACCGCGGACAGGCGTGGCCGCCAGCCCCGGATAGGTCCAATCCTCAAGCTGGGGACAAGCCCACTTCCAGTGCTGACGCCGAGGCCAATCATGTTGCACAGTGAGGTCACGTTGCACAGTGAGGTCCGCGCTACATCGCCTCTGCCGACAGTGGTTGCCGCCGCGCGGCCTGTACCTCGCCACGTCGCGATTATCATGGACGGCAATGGCCGCTGGGCCAAGCGTGCCGGTCTGCCGCGCAGCGAGGGTCACCGCGCGGGCGCAGAGTCGGTGCGCGCCATCAGCCGTCACGCTCGGCAGCTGGGCGTGCAAGCCCTTACCCTGTATGCCTTTTCGGAGCAAAATTGGGGTCGGCCGGCCGCCGAAGTGCACGCGCTATTTGCCCTGCTGGTCGATTTCTTGCGCAGTGAACGCGAAGAGTTGCACCACAACCAAATTCGCCTCGTTGCCATAGGAAATACAGGCAAACTCCCGCTGCCAGCGCGGCTGGCCTTGCAAGCGGTGGTCGCCGAGACTGCGCACTACACTGGGATGACTCTGGCCTTGTGCCTGTCCTATGGCGGCCGCGAGGACATGGTGCAGGCGACGCAGCTGCTGGCGCGGCAGGTTCAGGCTGGCGAGCTTTCACCCGCAGCCATCTCAGCAGACCACATTAGCCGGGCGTTGTGGACGGGCCGCATCGGTTGCGATCCCGATTTGGTGATCCGCACTTCCGGTGAACAACGCCTATCGAACTTCCTACTGTGGGATGCCGCCTACGCCGAATTCGTGTTTTGCGCCCAGGACTGGCCCGATTTTCGCGAGCAAGCTTTTAGTGACGCCTTGCAGGAATATGCCAATCGCCAGCGCAGGTTTGGAGTAGTAGCGGCCTAAACATTGGGCTTCGGCTTGACCGTGCACGGCTGAAATCTCCACCAATTCGGACCATGCTTGCCGCCCGCGCCACACCATGCGACGATCCGATCGCCGCCTGGTCGGCCGTGAGGCCCCGTGCTTGTCCGTATTGTCACCGGCCTCGTGCTCGCGCCGTTGGCGATTGGCGCCATTCTGTGGGCGCCAAAGTACGTCATGTTGGCGGTACTGGTCGTCGCTGCCGGGCGGTGTGCCGACGAACTTGTGCGCATGTTCCCGCAAATTCGCCCGCGCGATCGCTTTCTCGTCGCTGTCCAAGCCGCAGTCATAGCGCTGAGCCCGGTTTTTGGTTGGCAAGCATTTGCGGTGGTGTTGGCGTTGGCTACCGCGTTTTGGCTCGGTGCCTGTCTAGTTGAACCAGATGATTTGACGACGGCCGCCGTGCGCGCAGCATTGGGCACGCTGGGAATGGTCTATGTGGGTTCGCTGGTGGCGATGCTGACCGCGACGTTTGTGGTGGATACCCACCCACCCACTTCAGACTTCGACGCCGGGCGCAGCGGCTTGCTGGGCGTACTGGCGATGGTGTTTTTTGGCGACACGGGCGCTTTTTTTGCCGGCAAGGCCTTCGGCAGGCACAAGTTGTACCCGCTCATCAGTCCCAAAAAGACCGTCGAAGGCGGCATCGGCGGGCTGCTGGCGTCGATGGCGGCCGGGTGGCTGTTTGTGGCGGTTTTTCGCCGCGACGCTTCGGTCGCCCAAGGGCTGGCACTAGGGGCTGCCTGTGGGGCGTTTGGCCAAGTGGGTGACTTCGCAGAGAGCCTGTTTAAGCGGGCAACAAACACCAAAGATTCTGGACAGTTGATCCCCGGCCACGGCGGATTGTTGGATCGCGTCGACGGGGTCTTGTTTGCCGCGCCCATTCTGTACATCTGGCTGGCCCTGAGCCCGAGTTGAGCTTGACCCGAGCCTGCGCTACATCCGCGCTGCTCTTGGAAGCAGTCTGTGCAAAAATGTAAACACTGCCCGCCAATCGGCCTCTGGGGCTGCCGATCTGCACCCGACCACGCGTCTCGGGGCCGGACCTCGGCAGCCATGCCGCGCCCCTGCTGCTAGACCGTGCAACCCATGCGCACTTTGACCGCGACGCTCTGGGGTTTGCTTGCGTTGCTTGCCTTGCTTTGTTAGGGTGCCCAATTGAGGCCTTGGGTCGTCCTACGCGGACGAACAACGCCTCCTGACGGCCGCAATTAGTCCTTGACCGGCCTGATTTAAGCCGTTGTTCGTGGCCCTGCGGCTCTACTTTTTCGCTCGATAGCCCGACTTCGCTCTCCAGCACCGTTGGGCTGTTTAAGCGTTCTGGTCCGCAGACGATCCGATCGAATGTGGTCGCCGCGCCCCCCAGCGGCAACCGTCGCACGACAATTTGCAGCCTTTACCCAAGAAGTTCAGCGAGTTTACCCTCGTTGACTCCGCGGTGGAGGCGCCCAACTGCGCGCCGCATCCCCCCGTTGCGCGCAGCGTACCGCGCCCCGATTCCCCCCTTGTGGAGCGCAGGACACACCGCGCATTCCGATGCGCGCATCCCGGTGACCGCTCTCACGCGCGGACATCAGGTTGGGCACTTTCTAACGTGGCAGCCGGTTGCGGTGCGCGTTCGTGCGGCGATTCCATTGGTGGCGGTTTCGAACCCCCACTATCGATCCCCAGTTCGATCCCCAGTTCGATCCCCAGTTCGATCCCCAGTTCGATCCCCAAATCGGCGACCTACCGGCTGCGGTGTCGTCGATTCGTTTGGAACCCTGCAACAGGGCGACACGATGGAGGATATCTCAGCGTTGAACCACTGAACCCGCCCGGTCGGCCTTTTCGGACCCCAACCCCCCGTCAAGACCAAACCTCAAGACCAAACCGGTGCGAACATCTGCCAGCTCCTTGGTCGGGCCCTTCGTGATCTTGCGATCGGTGACTTGCCCTTGCCTGCGTTGATCCTGCGTCAAGCAGCCCAACTGGAACAAGAAACGAGTCAACCGCAGCAAGAAACAGCTCATCAGGGCAAGCTACGGCGATTTTGCCTGCCTGCCAGTGCCTTGCCGATCACCAAGCTCGGTTATCAAGCTCGGTTATCAAGCTCGGTTATCCAGCTCAGCTCGGCGACAGTATTCAGTGGCCAAACGACGAGAATCAGAGCCATCGTCAAGAGGATTGTGATGCGAAACCAGCACCTTCTCTGCGCAAAGCGTAACGTCTATTGTGGTCCGGTCGACATGAGTCGCACGGCTGCAGTCACAGACCCGTTCGTGGCAGTCTCAGCCCCGTTCAGGTCAGACGTCGCGCATCCATTGCCAATTGCCTCCGCCGCCAGTTCGCTGGCCGGCACACCGGTGGCACCTGCCACTAGGCATCTTGCCACCGCAGCCATCGGTGGCGCCCCACCATCTGGCCACCGTCAGCGTCCGCCATCGGTCGCTAATGCGCTTGCCGCAACCCTTGCCGTCGCCCTTGCTACCGCGCTTGCCACGGCTGGCTGCACGGCGCAAGTCGATGCTCCAGCCAAACAAGCCGTTCAAGAATCCGACATTAAAGACGCCGGCGGTGTCGATGCGGAGTTTGCCGTTAAAGCCTTCGCGCTTGGCGTGCCGACCATTGCGGCCAGCTCGCCCAAGAACGAGCAAACCTACCCGATCGCCCAAGGTGGCACCGTCAGCGTCGACGTGGCCTACGCCGTCAGCAACTTCACCTTAGGTCAGGTGCGCTGCTACTTGGACGGTACGTTTGTTGCGCAAGGCAATGCAACTACATACAAATTCGTCGGTATCGTCAAAGGCGCTCACACCTTGTCGTGTAGCCTCGCTGACAACACCGGCACCGAACTCATCGACGTCACCGCGCGCTTTTCCATCATCATCAAAGCAGCGGAGCCGTGCACGCTGGGCAGCGATTGCGTCGACAGCAATGCGTGTTCTCAGGAAGCCTGCGTCGATCTGCAGTGCGTCTACGGCATGGCTCTGGCCTGCTGTCACTCGAATTACAACTGCACCGTTGGCGAGCTGTGCGTCAACCCCAACACCTCCAACGCCAAGTGCTCGACCTGTACCCTGAACACCGATTGCAACGACAACGAGTCGTGCACCACCGATTCGTGTGATCTGTCGGGCACCAAGGGCATTTGCAAAAACACCAAACTCAACCCCGATTGCTGCTCCAAAGCCAACGATCCGTGCGATGACGGCAAGACCTGCACCGTCGACAGCTGCGATGTCGGTTTGGGCAAATGCAAGCACATCCAGCCCCCCGATGTGTGCTGCAAAGACGCCGACTGCCTCACCACCGATCCGTGCATGGTCGTCGCCTGCGTCGACAACGAGTGCCATACCGGCCCCGATGTGTTCAAACCCAACTGCTGCTCGGCGGGCTACAACACCGCGTGCGACGACAAGAATTTCTGCACCATCGACACCTGCAACCAGCCTCAGGCTGGCGGCTGGGTCGCTTGCAAACATGAAACCGATGCGACCAAGCCCAATTGCTGCGAAATGGAGTTCGGGGCCACCAACGCCCAATGCGACGACAAGCAACCGTGTACTGTCGACTATTGCGACAGCTATGCGTGCAAAAACCTGCAGGTCAAAGAGTGCTGCCAGCAGACGATCGAGTGCGACGACACCAATCCGTGCACCATCGACAATTGCAAGATCGACACCGGCGCCGTTTCCGGTTTGTGCAAGTACGCCAAGATCGGCGACTGCTGTACCAGTATCTCCGATTGCGACGATAACAAGTATTGCACGGTTGATAGCTGTAATTACGCCGCATTAATCTGCAAATATACCAAGACTGACCCGGACTGCTGCGACATCGACGCCGAATGCAACGACGGCAAGGCCTGCACGATCAACGCTTGCGTCAACAAGGTGTGTGTCTACTCCAAGGACATCACCAAGCCCAATTGCTGTGACTCGATCGCGGATTGCAACGACGGCAAGCCGTGCACCACGGATGCCTGCAACACCGGCACGGGTCTGTGCGAGTTTGTGCCCACCGGCGTAGTCGGTTGCTGCAACGCCAACGAAGATTGCAATGACAACGACTGCTCGACCCAGGACTACTGCGACGGTTTCAACAAGTGCAAGTTCACGCTGGCCATCGGCAAGTGCAAAGCCGACATCGATTGCGATGACGGCAAGCCCTGCACCGGCGACAAGTGCATTACGCTCGACGGCTGCGGCACCTGCCAAAACGACGCCTTGCCGGCAACGCAATGCTGCGATTCTGACTCGTTCTGCAACGACCAGAACGCCTGCACCGTCGACAAGTGTGGCGCCGATAACAAGTGCAGCAACGCCAAAACGGTCGACTGCTGCCTGACCGACGCCGATGCCCAGACCGTATGCGATGACATCAACGCCTGCACCACCGAATATTGCTTGAACAACGAGTGCCGCCACACGGTGCCCAAAAATGGCTGTTGCGCCGCCGACAAAGACTGCAGCGACAACAACGCCTGCACCACCGACAAGTGCGCCAACATCGTTAGCGGCAAGGGCGCCTGTTCGTATGTCACTTCGGCCGGTTGCAATGAATGCAGCCCCGGCACCGCTTCCAGCTTCGACGACAACAATGTGTGCACCAGCGACCTGTGCGTGCTCACCGGTGGGGTCTACAAGCAGGCCCACACGCCAATCCCTGGCTGTTGCTTGGACCAATTCGACTGCAATGACAGCTTGCCCTGTACCTACGATTACTGTGTATTCAACGAGTGTGTCCACACCTCAGCCGAGGGCGGCGCGACGTTGTGCTGCAATCCCCAAACGGAAGCCGTGGACTGCGCTTACCTCAACAGCGGCTGTTCAACCGGCAAGTGCTTGTCGCAAACCGACGGCGCCCTCAAGTGCACCTCCGTGGCCAAGACGCCGTGTGTGGTTGATCTTTCCTATTGCCAAGACTTTGAAGGTGTTGGCACCGTCAGTTCGATGGGCTGGATACCCGGTGACGTCGTTGGCACGGCCGCGACCAACTGGGGCGTGAAATCGCTCGGCCCGCTTGGACCCGACCAATACGCGCGGCTGACGTGGACCCCGACCAAGACTAACTTCTTGACCTGCCTGCAGTCGCCGGTGATTCAAGCCGCCGGCGCCGCGGGCGTCACCATGCAGTTCGATCGCTCGTTTATCCCGGCGCTCAACAGCACTACCTTGACCATTCGCGGCTCGCTCGGCGGCGCCTCGGTCGATTGGAATACCGCAACGATTATCGACGGCCCCATCAATGCCAGCAGTCAGATTGGTCCCGAAAAACTCACCATCAAGTTGCCGCCTGAACTGACCGGTTCCAATGGTTTGCGCATTGCCTTCTGTGTCGCCGCGAGTACCTCTTTGAATTTCGACGAGTTTGCCGTCGACAACGTCTGCATCGTCAAGGGTGGCCCGCCAGTAACGGTCAATGGCTGTCCGGCCAATCAGGCCGTCGCCGTCGGTACTCAGTTCAAGGTCCCGATCAAGATCAAAGATCCGGATGAGACGGACATCATTAGCTTCCAGTTGGTCAGCGGTCCCGGCTTCGCTAGCGTGACTTCGGCGCTGTACTACTGGATCGACACAACGTGGAACTCCAACGTCGTCATTGCCCCGACGTCGCTGAGCGATGTGGGCGATCACACGATTACGGTCAAGTACACCGACGGCTTCTTGAGCGGCACCTGCACCTTCAAAGTGACGGTCACCTATCAGGGCGGCTATTTGATTTGGAAGCCGACCGAAGTGCCGGGCGTCAGCGCCACTTCGATCAGGGCTGCGCTGACCTCCAAACAGCACTTCGGGCAGGTCATCTCTGACTTGGCTCTTTACCCAGATCTGGCTAAATTCTTTGGCATTTTCATTACTTTGGGCGTCTACCCCGACAACCACGTCCTGCTAGAAACCGAAGTGGCCGCGCTCAAGACCTACCTGTCTGGCGGTGGCAAGCTGTACATCGAAGGCGGCGACACCTTCATGTTCGATACGCCGACGACGCTTCATGCGTTCTTCAAGATCAACGGCGTGCTGGACTCAGCGCCGAACGGCGTCACTGGCCCGCTCAAGGGTTTCGCGGCCTTTGCCGATACTAGCACCTCGCCACCCACCTCAAAAGTGTGGGGTTTTGACAGCGCCAATTCCGCCTACAACAACGTCAACGACCAGATCTCGGGCAAGCTCGATGTGCAAAAGACCCGTAACTTGCTGAAAAACGACGCGTTAGAGAAGTTCTGGGTCGCGGTCGGCCACGACAATCCCACCGCCAAGTACCGCACCGTGGGCATGTCGGTGCCATTTGGCGGAGTTAAGGCCTCCGGCGCTGACACCCAGACCGTACTGATGGAACGGATTATCACGTTCTTTAACAACGGCTTTGTCGATTGCAAGGCCGACGCGGACTGCGATGACGGCAACGGTTGTACCACGGACAAGTGTACGACCGGCAACTGCAGCAGCGAGAACACCTGCTTGTGCGCGGCCCAGACCAATCTGGATTGCGGCGCTTCGGCGACCAAACTGGTCAACAACGGCGGCGACAGCACCCAGATCACCAGCGTCTATTCGTGCGATCTGGCCAACACGTTCCTTGGCAAAGAAGTGGCCTATGGCTTCAAGGTCACCGGCGGCAAGCCCGTCACCGTCGAACTCAAGAACGTCAGCAACCCGAGCAAAACCCAGCTTTTCGTTATGAAGGCGACCGCCAAGGGCTGCGATCCGCTGGGTTGCATCGCCAAGAACGCCAACTCGATTACCTTCGCCGCCGGCGCCAACATCCAGTATTACATCGTGATCGACACTATTGGGCCGACCGATGCCAGCCAGTTCGATCTGTCCATCACCTGCGGCCAAGGCGAAGACTGCACCAACGGCTTGGATGACAACGCCAACAGCCTAGTGGACTGCCTCGACAAGAACTCGTGTTGCGGCGATCCGGCTTGCCAGACCGAAATCTGCAATGGCATCGACGACAACTGCTCAGGGACCATCGACGAGGGCTGCGACGACGACGGCGACGCGTGGTGCGATTCGAGCATGACCGTCATCGGCAAACCGGCAATCTGCATCAACGGCGGCGGCGACTGTGCCGACAGCGACGGCACCGTCAACCCGGGGCTCGCGGAAATCTGCAACAACAAGAAAGACGACAACTGCAACACGGTGCAGGACGAAGAAAACGCCACCGGCTGTGCGCAATTGTGGACGGATTTGGACGCCGACACCTTTGGCGCCGGCACCAGCAAGTGCCTTTGTGGGCCGTCAGGCACCTTCAAAGCCACCAAGGGCGGCGACTGCAACGATGCCAAGCCTGGCGTCAATCCTAGCGCTCTGGAAAACTGCGCATCGGCCGACGACGACAACTGCGACGGCAGCGCCAACGACACCAATGCGATGGGCTGTAGCAATTTCTACACCGACATCGACGGCGACAGCTACGGCACCACCCCGTTCAAGTGCATGTGCGTCGGCGCCGGCTTGATCACCGGCAAGCAGCCGGGCGACTGCAACGATGCCAATGCGGGCGTCAATCCGGCAATTGTCGAAAAATGCAATGATGTCGACGATAACTGCAATGGTCAGGTCGATGAGGGGTGCGACGACGACAAGGACGGCTACTGCGACACTGGGCTGCCGTATTCGCCTCCGGGCAACACCCAAGACATCTGCAACAAAGCCGTTGACGGTGAAATGCTCAATTTGGTGTGCCCATCTGGCGGCACGATCACCTCGATCAAGTACGCCGAGTACGGCACGGTCACCGGCAGTTGCCCATCGTTTACCAAAGGCAGTTGCGACGCGGCCAACGAAATCGCCTACATCAATTCGCAGTGCCTCAACAAGGCCAGTTGCGTAACCACTAATTGGCTCAATTCATTAGGTGATCCCTGCGGCGGCGTCCAAAAGACCATGGCAGTGGTGGCCGTTTGCACCTTGCCCGGCACCGGATCCTTGCCAGTGTGCCCCAAGGGCCCCGGCGACACCGACGATCTCGATCCCGCCATCAATCCCGCGGGCAAAGAGATCTGCGACGGCAAAGACAACAACTCCGATGGCCAGATCGACGAAGACTGTGACAAGGACAAGGACGGCTACTGTGACGCCGCGATTTTCACCCTTGGCAAGCCACCGGCCTGCCCGTTCGGCGGCGGCGACTGCAACGACGCATCGACGGCCATCAATCCTGGCGTTGCCGAAGATTGCAAGACGACCGCCGACGACAACTGCAACGGCGGCAACAACGACGCTGGGGCCGTGGACTGCGCACCGATGTTCTTTGATGCCGACGGCGACTTGTTCGGGACCAACGCCAGCAAGTGCTATTGCGTCGCGGTTGGCCAGTACTCAGCGGTCAATCCGGGCGATTGCAACGACGACAATAAGCTCATCAATCCCAACGCCAAAGAAGTGTGCGACAACGCCGACAACGATTGCGACAAAGTGGTCGACAACGGCTGCGACGACGACGGCGACTTGTTCTGCGACGCCGCCATGATCGTCGTCGGCAGCCCGACGCTGTGCGCCAACGGCACCGGCGACTGCGTCGACAGCGACGCCAGTGTCAATCCCAGCAAGGCCGAAGTGTGCAACAACGGCAAAGACGACAACTGCAGCGGCGGCGAAAACGATGTTAATGCCGTTGGTTGCTTGCAGTTCTATGCCGACGGCGACGGCGACACCTACGGCGCCGGCACCAAGAAATGCATGTGCACGACCGCCGGTTCGTTTTCGTCGACCAATGGCGCCGACTGCGACGACACCATCAAGACCATCAACCCGGCCGCCACCGAAGCGTGCAACGACAAAGACGATGATTGCGACGGCAGCGTCGACGAAGGCTGTGATGACGATGGCGACGACTACTGTGACAGCGCCATGGCCTTCACCGGTTCGACCACCTGCCCCAACGGCGGTGGTGACTGCGATGACACCAAGCCCAATGTCTACAAAGGCAAGTCAAACGAAGTCTGCGATGGGAACGACGACGACTGCGACGGCAAGGTCGACAACGGCTGCGATGACGACGGCGACGGCTACTGCGACTCGACTTTGACCGTGAGCAATCCATTGCCGCAGACCTGCATCAAGGGCACCGGCGACTGTGACGACTACGACAGCTCGGTCAATCCGGGCGCCAAGGAAGTGTGCGGCAACCTCAAAGACGACAACTGCAATGCCTCGCAAAATGATCCGTCGGCGATCGGCTGCCTCGCCTACTACTTTGATGCCGACAGCGATAACTATGGTCTCAATATTTCCCAGTGTCTGTGCGTGGCGTCGGGCAGTTACAAGGCCAAGCTCAACGGCGACTGCGACGACACCAACTCGGCGGTGGCGCCGAGTCAGGCTGAAAAATGCGATACCTTCGACAACAACTGCGACGGCAATGTCGACGAATTGGGCTCTATTGGCTGCACCAACTACTTCTACGATTCGGACAAGGACGGCTACGGCTTGGACTTGGTCGAATGCAAGTGCGCCGCGGCGTCGCCGTACACCGCCAGCCAAAAGGGCGACTGCGACGACACCAACCCCAACATGAGCCCAACCAAGGCCGAGATCTGCGACAACATCGACAACAACTGTGACACCAAAGTCGATGAGGGCTGCAACGGCGACGGCGACCAGTTCTGCACCAAGGCGATGACGGTTAGCGGCACGCCCAACGTGTGCCCGCTCGGCGGCGGCGACTGCGACGACACCGACAAAAACGTCAGCCCAGTCGGCAACGAAGTGTGCAATGGCAAGGACGACAACTGCTCGGGCGTCACCGACGAAGGCTGCGACGACGATGGCGACGGTTACTGCGACGCCAATATGACCGCCGCCTCCGCGAACCCAGCTGTGTGCCCCAAGGGCACCGGTGACTGCGCCGACGCCGACGCCACCATCAACCCAGGTATGAAAGAAGTGTGCGGCAACACCGTCGACGAAAACTGCTCCGGCAGCACCAACGACCCCAACGCCGTCAACTGCACGCTGTACTACATCGACTTCGACGGCGATGGCTACGGCAAGGGCAGCACCACCTTCAAGAAGATCATCCTCAATGAAGTTCGGCGCAACACCAATGGTCTGACTGGGGCCACCGGTAACGAATACATCGAGTTCTTGGTGACGGCCGACATCACCGCGGCGGAGTTGTCGAGTTACTTCTTTGGCGACTCGACAGCAGCGGGCGATACCAAGTTCGGTCAATACCAGCTCAACTTGGCGCCGCTCAACTTGACCACGCTCAAGGCCGGCACCATCGTCACCGTGGCGGGCGCTGGCGCAGGCGTCGCACAGGATCTGGTCTACAACCCAGCAGCGAGCGATTGGACGCTCACGCTGCACTTTGACACCACCTACGTCACCACCGTGGCTGCTGGCGGTGACTTTGCCGCCGCCGACGTCGTCTGGATCGACACCGCCAAGACCGGCACCACCAGCATCGACTCCTTGCGCTGGTCGTCCGCCACCGGCGCCTTCGGAGCCGCAGCCAAGACCCAAATCGCTGGCGCGCCGAGCAACGGCGTGACCGGCGTCATCGCCTTTACCGGCGACATCACCGGCCTGAACAATGCCGCCTACTACGCTGTGGACGCCACCAGCAGCCCTGGCGCTGGCAACGGCGGGACCAACTCCACGTTTGTCACCTGGTTGCGGACGGTTTCGGCTAATGGCGACTCGCAGTGCCTGTGCATCGCCACCCCGACGTACAAGACCACTCAGGGCGGCGACTGCAACGACGGCAACAGCAACGTGTTCACCGGCGCCAACGAGGTCTGCGACGGCGTCGACAACGACTGCAACAGCGTCATCGATGAAGGCTGCGACCAAGACGGCGACGGCTATTGCGACCTGAACAAGATCACCATCGGCACGCCGCCGATTTGCCCCAAAGGCGGCGGTGACTGCGAAGACACCATCAAAGCGGTCAATCCTGGCGCGATCGAGAGCTGCTCGGACGGCAAGGATACCAACTGCGACGGCAACTTGAACGGCACTGGCGGCGTGGGCTGCGTCGACTTCTATTACGACGGCGACTCCGACGGCTACGGCGCCAACGTCAAGCTGTGCATGTGCGCCGCCACCGGCCCGTACAAGGCGACCGTAGCCGGCGACTGCGACGATACCACCAGCGCCGTCAAGCCCGGCGTCGCTGAGAACTGCGCGACCCCGTACGACGACAATTGCAATGGCGACTTGAACGACGCCGGCGCCACCAACTGCGTCAATTACTACAGCGATACCGACAAAGACGGCTACGGCGTCGGCACCGCTACCTGTGCCTGTGTCGCTTCAGGCAGCGTCATCGCCACCGTGGCCGGCGACTGCAACGACGGCGACGGTCAGGTCAATCCCGGCAAGGCCGAGATGTGCGACGGCAAGGACAACAACTGCAACGGCGCGGCACCCAGCGCGGTCGAGACCAATCTGGCCACCGGCACCAGCAACAGTTTGACTAACTACGTGGCCCAAGAAATGGTGTTCACTTTGCCAGGCAACTTGGCCAAAATTGAAGTGTCGTTCAATGCGTCGACCGCCCAAACGGTGACGCTGTACGCCTTCAAGACCACGACGTACCCGGTGTCGACGACTTCGCCGCCCGCGACTGAAGTGATCGGACCGCTCAACGTCGCTCAAAATGCGGCGGGCGTGTACACCAAGTACACGTTCACCTCGGTGGCCAAACCCGCGGTGCTGGCAGGCGAAAAATGGGTGTTCGTGTGGAAGGCCTCGAGCACCGGCTTGACCATTCAAGAGAGCACCGGCAACCAGTATCCCAAGGGCCAAGTCTTAATCGCGCCGTCGACGCCGTTCTTTTGGTTTGTCATCAACAAGTCTACCGACGTCACCTTTGTTGCCTACTTGGTGGTCACTGGCACCACGGTCGACGAAGGCTGCGATGACGATGGCGACAAGTTCTGCGATAGCGCGATGGAAGTGTCCGTCCCATTCCCGGCGATCTGCCTCAACGGTGGCGGCGACTGCGATGACACCCTGAGCGCGGTCAACAAAAACACCGCCGAGCTGTGCGACAATTTGGACAACAACTGCAACGGTTTAACCGACGAAGGCTGCGATGCCGACGGCGATCAGTGGTGCGATGCCGCCAAAACGGTGGTGGGCACGCCATTGGTGTGCGCGCTGGGCAAGGGCGACTGCGACGACGGCAACAAGAACATCTTCCCCGGCAAAGCCGAAAACTGCGACGATCTCGACAACAACTGCAATGCCACCAAAGACGAAGGCTGTAACGTCGACAACGACGGCTATTGCACCTCGGCGATGGCCACCATTGGCACGCCGGCCATCTGCACCAAAGGTGGCGGCGACTGCGCCGACAGCAATGCCGCGATCAACCCCGGCGTAACCGAGTTGTGCGACGGCATCGACAACAACTGCGCCGGCGGCGTCGACGAAATCTGCGCCGACAACGACAAAGACGGCTACTGCAACGGCATCGTCCCGATCAGCGCCGCTTGTCTTAAGGGCGGCGGCGATTGCAACGACAGCGACAAGGACGCCAACCCCGGCGCCAGCGAAAACTGCCTGACCGTCACCGACGACAACTGCAATGGCTTGGTCAATGAGGTCAACGCCGCCAACTGCACCAACTGGTACCCCGACATCGATCTAGACGGCTACGGCGGCGGCACCGGCACCTGTCAGTGCAACCAATCCGCGACTGCGCCAACCAACATTGGCGGCGATTGCAAGGACAACGACACCACCGTCAACCCCGGCCAAGTCGAGGTTTGCGACAACTTGGACAACGACTGCAAGGCCGGCACCGACAACGGCTGCGATGACGACGGCGACCTGTTCTGCGACAGCACCATGATCCTTAAGGACACCGCTCTGTGCAGCAAGTCGTTGACCAACTGCAAGAACCAAGTCGTATGGCCGCCCCAGTACAAGGGCTCGGCGGTCACCATGGAGACCTACTCGCACGGCGGCGGTTACAACCCGTTCTACAAGGAATACTGGTACCCGCAGTGGTCCGGCGGCCAGATCTACCGCTTCAACACCAACTACCAACCCGTCGGCAGCTTTAACTGTGGCCAAAATGAAATCATGCAGTTGTGGGGCGACGCCGACGGTGACTTCTACACCGCCAACTGGGGCTATCAGACCATCACCAAGCGCAAAGCGCTGAGCAACACCCAACTGTGGTCGTACAACATCGGCTACTACGCCGGCGGCGTCACCGCGGACGCCAACTACGTCTACGCCATGCGCGCCGACTACAACTACACCGTACACCAACTCAACAAGGCCACCGGTGCCTTAGTCACCACCTTCAATCTGGGTGGTGCCAGCTTTAGCGACTGGATGTACGGCGGCTTGGCCAGGGTCGGCGACCGCCTGTTGGTCGGCCGCGCCAACTCGGTGGTGTGGAACTTTGATATGGCGACCTACCAGTCGCTGGGCTCGTTCAACCTCAACACCAACATCTACAACATGGCGTTCAACGGCACTGAGTACTGCGTTTCGGCCAACAGCAATCAGGTGCAGTGCTACAAGGTCTACGGCAACATCTGCACCCAGTCGTGTTCCAGTTCGATCTTGTGGCCACCCAAGACGAGCACCGTGGTCAACATGGACACGCGCTCGCACGGCGGCGGCTACAGTCCCAAAGCCAAGGAATTCTGGTATCCGCAGTGGGCCGGCAGCACCATTTTCCGCTACAACTCGACCTATGGCTTGTTGGGCAACTTCGACAGCGGTCAGCCACAAATCATGCAGTTGTGGGGCGATAGCGATGGCTACTTCTACACCGCCAACTGGGGCTACAACACCATCACCAAGATCAAGGATCTGACCAGCCAAAAACAGTGGACCTTTGACTTGGGTGAGACGGCCGGTGCGGTCGCCGCCGACAACGACTACGTCTATGCGTTGGGCGCCGACAGCAAGAAGGTGCGGCGGTTGAACAAGGCGACCGGCGCGCTCATCGATTCGTTCGTACTCAATGGTGGCGGCAACGAAACCATCTACGGCGGCCTCGCAGTCGCCGGTTCTACCTTGTTGGTCGGCCGCAGCTCGGGCACGGTCTACCACTATTCGCTCGCCCAGATGTCGGTCGGTGACATTTACCCGCCGGTCTACACCGGCGCTGTCAACATGAACACCAGGTCGCATGGCGGCGGCTTTAGTCCCAAGGACCAAGAGTTCTGGTACCCAGAGTGGGCCGGTTCGACCGTGTACCGCTACAACATGCAGTACCAATTCTTGGGGACCTTCGACTCCGGCCAACCGCAGATGATGCAGTTGTGGGGCGACGCCGACGGCACCTACTACACCGCCAACTGGGGCTACGGCACTGTCACCAAGATGGCCAACAAGTCGGGCACCCGGCTGTGGACGGCCAACTTGGGTCAGACCATGGGCGGCGTCACCGCCGATGCCAACTATGTGTATGCGATGCCATATTCCGGCAGCACCCTGTGGCGGCTCAACAAAGCTAACGGCGCGGTGGTCGGCGTCTACAACTTGAGCGGCGGCGACGTCAGTACCGCGATGTACGGCGGCATGGCCGCGATTGGCAGCAAACTGCTGATCGGGCGCACCAACGCCGTGGTGTATCGCTACGACATCAATACCTACAACTACTTGGACTCGTTCAACGTCGCCACCAACATCTACAACATGGCGTACACCGGCAGCGAGTACTGCATTTCCAACAACGGCAGCACCGTGTGGTGTTACTTGGTCAGCGGCAAGCAAGTGCCGTTGGTCAGCCAATTCCAGGCTGCGACCAATATCTACAACATGGCGTTTACCGGCGACAAGTACTGCATTTCGGCCAACTCCAGCACGGTGTATTGCTACAACACCGCCGGTTCGACCTGCACCAGCGGCGACGACTGCGACGACACCAAGAACACTGTCTATCCCAACGGCATTGAAATCTGCGACAACGCCGACAACAACTGCGACAACATCGTCGACGACGGCTGTGACGACGACAACGACAACTTCTGCGAAGCGGGTTTGACCTTGGTCGGCACCCCGTCCACTTGTCCCAATGGTGGCAACGACTGCGACGACACGTCCCCGCAAGTCAATCCAGCGCCGACCACTAAGGAGAATTGCGCCACTCCGCTCGACGACAACTGCGACGGTCAATCGGACCAACTCGGCGCGGCCGGCTGCACCAACTTCTACTTCGACAACGACGGCGACGGCCAAGGCACCACTACGTTTGAATGCCGCTGTTCCGTCAGCGGCAAGTACACGGCGTTGACCAGCGGCGACTGCGACGACAACGATCCCAAGCAGTTTGCCGGCACCGGCATTCCCAAGGCGATCGCCGGCGTTTACAAGGGCGCGCCGATCAGCATGGACACCCGGTCACACGGCGGCGGTTACAGCTCGACCTACAACGAGTATTGGTACCCACAGTGGGCGGGCACCACTATTTACCGCTACAGCGCCAGCTACCAGTCCTTGGGCACCTTCAACAGCGGCTTACCGCAAATGATGGGCCTGTGGGGCGACAGCAACGACACCTACTACACCGCCAACTGGGGCTACAACACCATCAACAAGTGGCAGGGCAAGACGGCAACCCAGCTGTGGTCGTTCAACATCGGCAGCACCGCCGGTTCAGTCGCCGCTGACGGCAACTTCGTGTACGCCATGCGCTCGTCGGGCATGCAGATTTGGGTGCTCGACAAGGCCACTGGCGGTCAGGTCAAGATCATCAACTTGAATGGCGGCAGCGACGGCGGCATGTACGGCGGCCTGGCCGTATTCGGCAACGTGTTTTACGTTGGTCGCGACAGCGGGCAGGTGTATCGCTACGACGTCACCACCGGCAACCTCATCGACCAGTTCAGCGTCGCCTCCAACATCTACAACGCCGCGTTCAATGGCACCGAGTACTGCGTCTCGCCCAACAGTTCGCAGGTGTACTGCTACACCATTTCGGGCAACACCTCGCCACCAGAATCGTGCGACGGCAAGGACAACAACTGCAACTTCGTCATCGATGAAGGCTGCGATGTCGACAAAGACGGCTATTGCGACAGTCAACTCAGCGTCACCAACAACGTGTCGTGCCCCAAGACTGTGATCAAGACCAGTAATTGCGCCGTGTTCAGCTTGCCGCCCAAATTCAAGGGCAGTGCGGTCACTATGGACACTCGCTCGCACGGCGGCGGCTACTCGCCCAAGTACAACGAGTATTGGTACCCGCAATGGGCCGATCCGACAGTGTACCGCTACAGCGCAACCTACCAACTCTTGGGCACATTCAACACCGGACAGCCGCAGATGATGCAGTTGTGGGGCGACACCGACGGCACGTACTACACCGCCAACTGGGGCTACAACACCGTCACCAAGAAGAGCGACATGGGTTCCACCACCTTGTGGACCTACAACATGCCGACCACGGCGGGCGCGGTCACCGCCGACGCCAGCTTCGTGTACGCGATGGTCTACTACGGCATGGAAGTCCACCAGTTGAACAAGGCGACCGGCGCTCTGGTCAAGAAGTTCAATCTGTCTGGCGGCGTCGACACCACCATGTACGGCGGTTTGGCGGCGGTCAACGGCTTCCTGTTCTTGGGTCGCTACACCGGCGCGGTCTACCGTTACAACATCAGCACCGGCCAAATTGTCGACCAGTTCACCACCGCGACCAACATCTACAACATGGCCTTCAACGGCAAGGAATACTGCATCTCCGCCAACAGCAATCAGGTCTACTGCTACGCGCTGATGCAGGACAAGTGCAACCAAGGCGACGACTGCGGCGACTTGGAAAAGGGCGTCAACCCAGGCAGCGCCGAAATTTGCGACGGGGTCGACAACAACTGCGACTTCAAGATCGACGAGGGCTGCGACGACGACGTGGACGGCTACTGCGACGCCAACATGGTGGTCGTCGGCACGCCGCAACCCGGAGCGGGCGTCTACAACGGTTCGCCAGTGACGATGCAAACCTATTCGCACGGCGGCGGTTACTCGCCCAAATTCAATGAGTATTGGTACCCGAGCTGGGGTTCTTCAACGGTGTACCGCTTCGACAAGAATTACGTGTTCTTGGGCACTTTCGACACTGGCCACCCGTACTCCATGCAATTGTGGGGCGATACTGACGGCAGCTACTACATCGCCAACTGGCACTACTACACGATTACCAAGAAGGCCGAAAAGAGCGCCACCACCCTGTGGACGGCTAACATCGGTAACTACGCCAGCGCGGTGACCGCCGACGACCAGTACGTGTACGCCATGGCCTACTACGGTATGACGGTGTACGTGCTCAACAAGACCAATGGCGCCGCGGTCAAGACCATGACTTTGAGCGGCGGCATCGACACCACCATGTACGGCGGGTTGGCCGCGGTGGGCAACTTCTTGTACGTCGGCCGCTACGACGGCAATGTGTTCCGCTACAACAAGGCCACCGGTGTATTGATTGACCAATTCTACATTCCGACCAACATCTACAACATGGCGTTCAACGGCAAAGAATACTGCGTGTCTCCCAATAACAATCAGGTGTTCTGCGCCAACTTGTACCCCACCGGCTGTTCCAAGGGCGGCGGCGACTGCGACGACAACAACAATCAGGTCTCGCCGGCCTCAGCCGAAATCTGCGACGGCAACGACAACAATTGCAACAAGTTGGTTGACGAAGTCGGCGCTACGGGCTGCTCGGACTACTTCTACGACGGCGACCAGGACGGCTCCGGCGTCAACAGCAAGCAGTGCCTGTGCGAGTCTGGCAAACAATTCAAAGCAGTAGCGGGCCCAGTGACCTGGACCCAAGCTGCGGCGGACTGCAAGGCGTGGGGCGGCGGTTTGGCCAACATCTACAATGCGGGCGAAAACGACTACGTGCGCAAAGTGGCCAATGACGCCGGCGTCACGGGCAATATCTGGCTGGGCTTGTCCGACGCGCCCGCAGAAGGCAACTTCAAGTGGCAGACCGGCGAAGCGGTGACCTACAGCAACTGGGACGTCAACGAGCCGATGGGCACCTTCTTTGCCGGCACCACGGTATTGTCGCCGGCCCAGCAAGGGCAGATGAATACTTGGTATGGCAACAGCGGCCAGAAGTGGACCATGTGCTACCGTGGCACCCAGCACGGCTTCAACAGCAACACGTTCCACAATCAATGCAATGCCTACACTAAGACGGTCTCCATTTTGCGCGATACCAGCGGCAACATCTTTGGCGGCTACAACAGCGGCACGTGGGGCGGCGGCGGCTACTACAATCCAGGCGGCACGTGGCTGTTCAGCTTCAAGAACAACTACAAGTCCAACTGGGGCGGAAATTGCGGCGGCCAGAACTACGGCACCTACAACAATTCAAGTTACGGCCCAACCTTTGGCGGCGGCCACGACTTGCATGTCGATGGCTCCATGAAGTCCGGGTACACCTACTTTGGCTACAACTACAATTGCCCAGTGGGCGGCTGCGGCAATTCGCAGTGCTTGAGCTACTTCAGCTACCAGTACAACGGTTGGCAACTCAATGAAGTGGAAGTGTATTACGCCGACGGCACTACTTCGGGCGGCGCCAACGACGAAGACTACGTGCTGATGAAGCCATCCAAGGCGTGGGCCGACGTGCTGCCCACCACCACGGCTGGCTACGTATGCTCGCGGTCGTTGTCGCTGTTTACCGCCAAGAATACGGGCGATTGTGACGATGGCTGCCCAACCTGCGCGCCCGGCTTGCCTGAACTGTGCGAAGGCAAGGACAACAACTGCAATAGCTCGGTCGACGAGGGCTGTGACGACGATAACGACGACGTCTGCGATGCCGGCATGATTACCGTCGGCTCGGCACCGACCTGCAGCAAGGGCGGCGGCGACTGCAACGACAGCAGTGCCAGCGTTTTCCCGGGCGCCTTTGAGTTGTGCAACAACGTCGATGACAACTGCAACTCACTGACCGATGAACAAGCCAGTGACCAGTGCCCGATCGACAAGAACGCCATCTTCAAGTGCCAGGCGGGCAACTGCCTGATTCAGGCCTGCGCCAGTGGGTTTCATGATCTCAACGGCGCGTTTACCGACGGCTGCGAGTGCAATGGTACTGACCAGTATGAGCCCAACGATACCTGCGGTGAGGCGGTGCTGATCGACTCGGCGCTGTATGACAATGGCAAGATGGCCTTCAGCCCAGAAGGTCGGGTAGTGACCACCGATCAAGATTGGTACCGCGTCTATGCCTCAGACTTGGGTGACGGCGGCTACGCAGTGTGTGACAGTTTCAACTTGGATGTGCGCTTTATCAAGCAGCCCGGTGGCTTGGCGCTCGACGTCTACCGCGGTTCGTGCCCAGCGCCTACGGGGGCCAACAACCAAGGCGTGTGCTGCGCGCGGCCAGCGTTCAACTGGTTTACCAACTTCAAAGGCTCTAGCAACGGCACCCCGAGCAAGCAATGGTCGGAATACGGCGAGTGTCCGTGCTCGACCGGCGACCAATTTGATCAAAGCAACTATGGGTGGTCCTACAGTGGTCTGCCGTATTGCATGAA
>SHZD01000070.1 GCA_009692465.1 Myxococcales bacterium | reverse complement strand
GGCCCTGCGCCAATTGCGGACGCATCTGGATCCGATGCCGCCATCAATGGGCTAAACGACGCAGGCGACACGAACAAAGCCAGGCTAGTCGATGCCGTAGATAACGGAGTGGTGGGCGCGGACCTGGATGCCACAGCGGTCGATAGTTCTGATTCGCCGACTGCAGTCGCCGACTAAAGTGTTGCCGCCGACCAAAGCGCAGCGGACTGGGCCGATGGTGATGGCGACCAGCTAGATAATGACGCAGCCGACAGCCCTGTAGTACAAGTTGCCGATACGACTACAGTTGTAAGCGACAGTGCTGACGGCGGTGCCGGCCCGATTGCCGATGGGGATGCCCTCGACGCGAGTGCGACAGACACTGACTTGCCCGACGCGGTCGCCGAAGCCGACGCCGTTACTCTCGCGTGGTTAGGCGTGTGTCCACCGAGTAAGTTTTCGCTCTATCCCAATAAACCCCCGCAGTTTGGCTACCCGGTTCCCGGAATGGACTGTGCAAAGCCCGGCTGGCCGTCCGCGCCGAAAACCGCGCCATTCAAGTGGGTGGATATCACTGCGAACATTGGTGCCGACAAGTTGGGGATCGTCGATCCGTGTTTGCTGTGGCAAGACTTCAACGGTGACAGCAAGCCCGATTTGATGGTGGTAGAACAACCAGCAGCGCCTGGAGAAAAGCGCTACGCCCGCTTTTTGCTGTCCAATTCCAGCGGGGCTAAGTGGGCCGTCGCCAGTACTACCCTGCCGGCCAGTGCTGGCGCTAGTGACTGCGCGCCGATCGACTGGGACGACGACGGTGACATCGACGTGGTGCTGACCAACGATTTGGGCGTGCGGGTATTGCACAATAATAATGGAGTGTTCACCGATGCGCCGCTCATGGTGCCGGCCGTGGCCAAGGGCCAAGTGACCAGCAGTGCTGTGGTGGTGGATATCGACCGCGACGGCGACCAGGACATCTATCTGGCCAGCACCGGCGAAATGAGCCTGCAACCGGGCCAATTCTACTGCGCTTATGCCGACGCCCCGTACATTCAGTGCTGTTTTGGCAAGATTGGCACCGACTTGCAGTGCCTGACCACGGTAAAGGGCAATCCGATCACGTCGTACACCTGTTGCCTAGGCGCGCCGCCCGGAGCAACCAACATGCTGTTGCGCAACGATACTGGCACCATGGTCCCTGCGACTGACACCGCCGGGGTCGGCGACACCCATGCGACGTTGGTCGTCGCCACTGCGGATATCGATCGCGACGGTTGGCCTGACTTATTTTCTGGCAATGATTTTGGACCTTTGGGCTGGTATCGTGCCAAAGGCGACGGCACTTACGCCTATGCATCGACGGCGCTTGGACTGCGCCCTTACGGGCATTTCATGGGTACGGTGGTGGCTGATCTCAATGGTGACGGGCTGTTAGATATGACCCAAGCCGATTTTGGCCCGATCACGGTGTACTTGGGGCAAAAACAGGGCGGTTGGCTCAATGCGGGCAGCACGCTGGGGACGTGGAAAGATGTACTCGACTGTGTAGGGCAAGCCCAATTGGGCGCTGATTTGAACAACGATGGCTGGCTCGACCTAGTCACCACGTTTTCAATGACAGCCAAGCCGGGCAAGTTGATGACTGCGATGCAAGTCTTTGATACTACGCCACATGTCGCGCAAGGCTTTCATATGCTGCACCGCAATCTTGGTGGAGGTTTTGAAGCGATTTCAATGCCTTGGTCGCAAAATATGGAACACTCGTTGCTATCGGACGCGGTGGCGTCATCCGATCTCGACAACGACGGTGACTTGGATCTCGCATTTGTGTCGAGCCCCGGCGTCTTGCAGGTGTTGCGCAATGATAGTACTTCAGAATCTCATTGGTTTTCTGTGGAAATGCAGCGGCAGGACAGCGCGCTTGGCGGTATCGGTGCCCATGTGCAAATTTGGGCCCAAGGTCATGTGCAGGAACGCGAAGTGCAGTGGACTCCGGCGACGGGGGCGCGCGGAGGTTATGTGCGGCACTTTGGGCTGGGTAGTGTCAAGCAGATCGACAAGCTCGTAGTGTGGTGGCCGTCGGGTCGGGTGCAGGTGTTGGGGCCGCTTGCGGTTGATCAGAAACTGACGCTGTCGGAGATGAATGCAAAACTGCCGTAATTACTGGCTGTTTATGCTATTGAGCGTTGGGCAGATTTGGGCCACGGCCTGCGCGCAGGTCGCCTCAACCGCGGACGGTGGGTCGGATATTCTGGCTGCCAACGGGCTGGATGCTGGCGTGGAGGTTGACGGCTCAGCGGACCCGGATTCTGCCAGCGATACCGATGCGGCGAAGGCGTTTGATTCAAGCTCCGACGCGACCAAAGTTGCGGATGGTCAAGGAATTGATGCCGACGGGGTTGATCCTTGTGCCGACGCTACGCCAGTCAGCTGTTTCGCCGGTGCGCCGCCAAGTGCGGATGCTTGCATTGCCCCTTTGGCCAAGCCCAACGATTCCTGCCCTGAATTGGCGACGCCCGAATGGTTCGAGACCGGACCCGTGCCTGCGCCGACGCTGAACATCGAATTGGGTGTGCGCGATAATCAAGGCGTTTGGCACGCCTACGCCGACGGCGATTGGGTGGCCATGCTCACCGCATCGCAAGGGTATTTTCACTTCGGTTTGGTGCCTCAGGTGACATTGCCAGGGGAAAAATCGGAAAAAATCAAGCTTCAGTTTGACGCCTTTGCCACCTATGGCTGTGAAGTTGTTGCGTTTAAGCACGCTGCGGTTAAGTTCATGGTGCCGATTGGCACGAGCGCCGTCTACACGGTGGTGGCCGGCAATGAAGTCCTGACCGTGTTCAATGTCAGTATCGCCAAAAAGGCCCAATATTGTGGCCTGTGGTACAAAGTGTACTTTCGCGTCCGGCTGCCCGGCACCGACTTTTGGGGCCAGAAGACTTTGTATCTAAGAAGTTACGACAGCACCGCCAAGCCAGTGGTGATTCCGCCCTGATTTGACGCTAAGAGGGTGTATTCAAATAGGCCGTTGCGAGGTTCAGGAGGCGCCCGGAAGGCAAGGCGGCGGTTGCCTGACGACCGAAACGCACTCGCAGTGCGTTGCAGGGAGGAAGACAATCGCCAACGCAGCACGCCGGGATGCATCCTGAACCGCAGTAGGCGTTTTTTGAATACGCCCTCTAAGAGGGTGTTTACGTTCATTGCCGAAGCGAGCGGAAACAGGCGCTCGCAAGGCGAGGCGGAGGCACTCTGGCGACTGAGGCGCACTTGTAGTGCGTCGCAAGGAGGAAGAGGGCTGACAACAAAGCATGGCGAGGTCGATGGGTCCAGCGAACTCATCGACGGGTTACGCGCAGCAGGCGTTTGAAGATAAACACCCTCTAAGGAACTGTCCCAGAATAAGTCATTCTGGGACTGGTTCCGTTTGCTTGCTTTGTTGGTCGTTAAGCTCGCGTCCTGAAATGCCGACTCGCGGCTCCTGTGATGCCCAGATCGATCGAGTTATTTGAGGACAGTTCCTAATGTCGGCCCGGACCAGCCGCGCATGCAATGGCAGGTATGTGGGGTTATGCGGCCAAGGTGCGCAAAATCGCTGCCAATCGCTCAAACTGGGGCAACGAGTTGTAGGCCTGAGCGGCGATGCGCAAGATCCGCAGACCACGCCACGTAAAGACCGGCACCTCAATTCGATGCTCCTGCCACAACCAGTCGTGCAAGAGGTCGCCATGGCCTGAGCAGGTGCCTTTGACCGTCACCTGATCGGGCAAAATCACCGCGGCCAGATGCGAAATCATGCTATCCGGCGCAGGCGGCGCAGTCCCCACGGCTTCACACAGCAGATCTCGACCGCGTAGCGTCAAAGCGCGATTGCGATCGCGATGTTGCGCCCATCCTCCCGGCCACAATCCGCCGATCTGCTCGATAGCCGTCGGAATGGCCAGCCACGGCGAAGGATCGCGAGTGCCGGTCCAATCGAATTCCAGCCGAAAGCGCGAGCGATCCGGTCGGCAAGCGTTGGCGCCGTGCGAAATGATCAACGGACGAATGCGCTCCTGTCGGTCACGCCGCACATGTAACACCGCGGAACCTTTGGGAGAACACAGCCACTTGTGGCAGTTGCCGGTCCAATAGGCGGCGCCAAGCTGATCCAGATTGACGTCCATCATGCCGGGAGAATGGGCGGCATCGACCAACACATCGACGCCGCGAGCCTGAATTTTCGAGACCAACTGCTCAATTGGCAACACAATTCCCGTAGGACTAGTGATGTGATCGATCAACGCCAACTTGGTGTGTGGCGTCAATGCCGACAAGACTGCCTCGACGGCCTCAAGTGGATCTGTCAATGGAAACGGGATTTTAGCCACAACCGCGTGACCACCGCGCCGCGTCAGTTCGACATCGACGGCGTTCTTGCATGCGTTATAGGTGTGGTCTAGCACCAACACTTGGTCGCCAGGGGCAAAATCGAGCGACCGAACCACCGTGCCGACACCTTCTGTCGCATTGCACACCAGCGCCAAATCGTCAGCATTGGCGCCCAGAAACTCCGCCAATTGAGCCCGCACGGCGTCCATGGCCGGTTCAAGCGCGC
Source organism: Myxococcales bacterium (assembly GCA_009692465.1). GTDB lineage: Bacteria > Myxococcota_A > UBA9042 > UBA9042 > UBA9042 > SXRM01. The sequence continues at coordinate 22,722 of SHZD01000070.1, read as the reverse complement.
CAAGCATAAAGGCGACCGCTTGGCGCTCGAGACGGTCCTGCCATTGGCGCTGCGCCTCAATGACCGCGCGCGGACAGCTACCGAAAGAGCCGTGATTCAGGTAGGTAACATCCGAATCGTGCAGCCAAATTTCGGGACGGCGCGGCAGTGCAATGGCCATGTGGTCGTCGTTGCGGTGAGCGCTCGCAGTAGTGGACATGGGTTATTTGGCCCCGCTGGCCACGCGCAACCGCTTGAGAAGGTCGGGGAACGCCCCTTCCTGAGCGCGGCGAATCATGAAATTGGGCACCGACATTTCGGGAACCGCCAGGACTTTGTAGACCACCCGCGTGCGCTTGCCCTCGGGGTCAAAGGCAGTGAGCGTCCAGCTGCCTTCATTGCGCTTGTAGGTGCCACGGATGAGCTTCCAGGCCCGCTTCCACATCGGCGGACCCACGGTCGCAGTCGCTTCGGTAACACTGATCAGGTTGGACAGTGGCATAGGCATATCGACAGTAACCTCACATATGGCGACATTGCCAATGCGGGACAATTGCTTGGACTCGGCGATGCGCGGCAGATTGCGCTTGTAGTTGGCGCAATCATCGATGATTTTCCACACGGCGGCTGGCGGGGCATCAACGACAGCTTGCAGAGTCGCTTCAGGCAGTTGGGCGCCAACGTCACGGGTCGAGACGATGATTTCGCCCGCCGCCAGACGTTCGTCCATTGTCGCGGCCTGTGCAGTCAGCGCATAGGTGCCGCAAGTAGCCACAATTGCAAGGGGTGCCAGCTTTTTCATCGACTCCATCGCTGTGCGGCGCTCGCCGCTATGCGGGCCACTGTACCACTGTTTAGGCTCAACGGTACTTGGTCCGCGGTGCTCGGGCTGGGAGCGTGTCGGAGTATGCCGACTCGCTCCTAGCGCCCTCTGGCTAGACGGCGGCAGTCGCTCCATGGTGCCAGCGGATTTGACGCCCAATTGGCCGCCCGACTACGCTCGACGCCGCCAACCGGCCACCACAGCGGAGACTGCGCATGTTTACCACCGACCGCCACCGCAACTACCCCCAATTCGGCGAAGAACACGAGCAATTGCGCAAGACAGTCCGAACGTGGTGCCAAAAGGACTTGCACCCGCACGCCCACGAATGGGAGGCCGCGCGCTTATTCCCGCGCGAAGTCTTCACCCAAGCAGCCAAGCTCAATTTGTTGGGGATTCGCATGCCCGAAGCAATCGGCGGCTTGGGCCTCGATTGGTGGTACACCGTGTGCTACGCCGAAGAAATGGTCAACAGCGGCTTGGCCGGCCTGACGATGGCGCTGTTAGTTCAGTCCGACATGGCTACGCCGGTGATTCACGAAATCGGCGACAGCTACCACCACGACACCTATTTGCGGCCATCGATCGCCGGCCAGGCCATCGCCGCATTGGGCATTACCGAGCCCGATGCCGGTTCCGATGTCTCTGCGATCAAGACCACCGCCCGCCGCGAAGCCGGCGACTACGTGATCAACGGCAACAAAACATATATCACCAACGGCACCCGCGCCGACTTCATTACGTTGGTGGTGCGGACCGGCGGCAGCGGGCACGACGGCATTTCGCTGGTGATGTTTCCCACTGATACCAAAGGTTTTCGTGTGACCCGCAAGCTGGAAAAGATGGGCAACCACTGCTCGGACACCGCGGAAATCAATTTTGACGACTGCCGGGTGCCGGTGCGCAACCTGCTCGGCAACGAGGGCGAGGGCTTCTACTACGTGATGGCCAATTTCGGCGGCGAGCGGCTGGTGGGCGCCATAAGTGCGGTGGCCGGAGCGCAACGCATGCTCGATGTGACCAACGAGTGGTGTCGGACTCGCATGGCATTTGGTAAGAATTTAATGGGGTTCCAGACGGTTCGCCACCAAATCGTTCAGCTCGAAACCGAACTCGAGGCGGGGCGCCAGTTGTGCTACCGCACTGTCGATTTGGTGGTGCGCGGCGATGCCGCGTGGCGCGAAATCGCAATGTGCAAGCTCTATTGCGGCGAAGTGGCCAACAAGGTCGTCGATCGCTGCGTGCAATTGTATGGCGGCATGGGCTACATGGACGAGTGCGAAGTTTCTCGTGTTTTCCGTGATATGCGCCTCATTACGATTGGCGGCGGAACGAGCGAGATCATGCGCGAGATTTTGACCAAGATCTGCCTGTAGAGAGTCAGCCCGTCGCCGCGCCATCGACGCTGGCCATTGCTGGGGACTGGCCACTGATCGGCGGCGCTTTTGCGGTTGGTGCCCTGTTTCCGCATCCGGTGGTGTACCTAGCGGCCGCCATCCTGCTGGGTCGGCAGCAACTCGCGCTGGCGATCCTGATGCACGACGCCGCGCACAAGCGCCTCTACCGCAATCCAACCACCAATGATCTGCTAGGCCAGTGGCTGACCGGCCACGGCCGGCTGTACGTGGGCCTGTGGTTGCTGCCGATGATGACGGTGCTGCAGGTGCTGTTGCGCATCCGCAGCATTGCCGAACATGCGGGCTACTCGCCGGGCCGCGACCGGCGCTACGCTGCACGCACCGTTGTCAGCCCGTCGCAAACGTGGTGGTTTGCTCCGCACAAGGTGGCGTACCACATCGAACACCATGTCTATCCTAGCGGGCCGTTTCACCGGTTGCCCGAATTGCACCGGCGCATGGACGAGCGCGCAGAATTGCCGCAGGCCAATGTTTTCACAGGATACGGTGCGGTACTGCGCAGCGTTTTGCGGTGACGATCGCAACGTGAACTTGCCGTGAGCGGCACGGTTTGTTGCGTGTTGCCAGCCCGCTGTGCAAGGCTTGTCGGCGGAGGTGGCGATGGTCCGGTGGTTTACGTGGCTTATTGCAGGGTTGGCGGCGGCCTGTGGCAGCGAAAACAGCGCCAACGTGAGCGTCGATGCGGCCGACGCTGCAGCCACTGCTGACACCGGGGATGGTAAAGCCAATGAAATTTTTAGTGATACCGCTGGCGATGAGCCGCTAGCCGTTGCAGGCGATGGCGCAAGCGAAACGGTACCGACAATGGACGCGGCGGAGGTCACCGCGCCGCAATGCCCTGGCGGTTGCGACGACAAGAATCCTTGCACCAACGACAGTTGCGTTAACGTTGTCTGCAAGTTCGCCAACAACTCCGGGGCGTGCAGCGATGGCCTAACCTGTACTGCCAGCGACCATTGCCAAAACGGCTCTTGCACAGGACTGCCCCTGGTCTGGCAGGGCGATCAGTCCGGCAGCAAAAGCGAAGCAGGCCTTGCACTTGCCGCCGACGGCGACAACATCGTGGTTGCCGGTTGGACCGACAGCAAAGGCAACGGTGGCCGCGACGGCTGGCTACTGCGAGTCACGGCCAACGGCAAAGTGGCTACCGAGTCCACCTACGGCGGCAGCAAAAACGACCAGTTCATGGCGGTGCGCGCGGTCGGCAGCGATTGGCTAGCGATTGGCACCACTCAGACCGCCGACAAGGCCGATCGCAACGGCTGGGTGGTCCGCGTCGACGCCGTCGGTAAACCGGTGAGTGAAGTCAGTTTTGGTGAAACTGGCGAAGACGAATTGCACGCCATCTCGCCGCTGGTCGACGGCAGTTTCGTGGCAGCTGGCTACAGCGAATCGGCGGCCGGCGATCCGCGCCTGTGGCTGGTAAAATTGACTGCCGGCGGAACCATGGAGTGGCAAAAGACCCAAGGAACCAGCGGCTTCGATGTGGCGTGGGATATCGCGGCCTTGCCAGATGGCGGGGCGGTGACCGTAGGCGATTCCGTCGACGGCAAGGGCATCGCCCACCTCACGCTCAGCCGCTTTGACGCCAAAGGTGCGCTGGTGTGGCAGCAAACCTATGCCGACCAAGGTGAATCCACCGGTTGGGCGGTGGTGCCGAAAATCGACGCCACCGGGCTAGTCAGCGGCTTTGTGGTCGCCGGCACCCGCGCTGTCTCCGGTGCGGTCAATGCGTGGGTACTAGAGGCGTCCGCCGAAGGGGTATTGGGCAACCACCAGACTTTGGCTGGCGGCAAAAATTCCGCCGCTAGAGGCCTGATCCAGCAAGCCGATGGCAGCTTGCTCGTGGTTGGCAAACTAGCGTCAACTGCTGGGGTTTTTCAAGCCGCCGTGTGGTCGTACGCGCCAAACTTGGGCGCGGTGTGGACCGCCACTGTCGGGGCAGATGGAGCGACCGGAGTAGCCGTGTTGGCGATGCCGACTGGCGGTATCGTAGTCACAGGCCAAACGGGCAACAGCAAAACCCCAGACTTACTGCTCAGGCGGATTGGCAACAAGGGCGAGACGAGCTGCAATTTCTGAGAATCTGAGCCGTTGCGCGCGCTGGCGCCAGAAGTAGACTGCGGTTGGCCTAAGAAAAACGGGTCGCCGCGGCCATCAGAAGGCTGCTGGCCTTGGAGTCCGCACCGACGAATGGTGCGACCAAGCCATCGGCTGCGTCGTGACGAAAAACACCAAGAACTGTTCAACTGGCGGCTGTACTGTGGGCGACACCTGCGTGGCCGGAAAGTGTAGCGCGTCGACTACCGATAAATTCCATAGCGCTGCGTTCAAGGGTGCCAACTCTGCGTCTGTGCGGTTCAACGCTGTGGCCCCGTTGCCAGATGGCGGCTGGGTCGCCGTTGGCGCTTGGACAGATGCCAACTGCGGACCACCGTGCACCAAGTCGTTTATTGTGCGGTATGCGGCGGACAGCAAGGTCATGTGGCAGAAAATCGTCGAAGTGTTTCCAGGGGTCAGCGACGAGTATTTTGATGTAGCGGTGCGCAAAAATGGCGATGTTGTGGTCGCTGGCTGGGTCAAGAAAGGGTCGCAAGCCGCCGAGTTGTCGCAATGGGATGCGGCAACCGGGGTCAAGAAAAGTGCGTTTGGGTACTCCAACCCCAACAACCCGAATCTGGATGCCGTCGCGGCTTCGGTCGAAATCGTCCAGACACCCAAAGGCGAGCGCGCCGTCGTCGGAGTGAGCGCTTATTGGTATGGCTATGGCGGCACCGCCGATATGAGCGTGCTGTTTGCCGACTTGGACTCTGGCGAAGTACTGTGGCAAGCCACCCAGAAAGATGGCTACGACCAAGCGCCAAGCGGGGTCACCGCGCTGGCAAACGGAGGCGCGGTGATGACGGGTTTCACCAATGATCAGGGCAACCCATCCGCTCCTGGCAAGAATCAGGGCACGCTCAACACCAAATCCCTCGGCGGTAACGACGCGCTGGTGGTGTGGATAGACAGCAGCGGCACCATCGACCGGGGATTGCGCCTTGGCGGGGGAGCCAACGACCGTGGCGACACTGTTTTGGGCTTACCCAACGGCGATGTGTTGCTCCAATACACGACCGAAGGAACACCCGACGGCGGTACCGACTCGTGGGTGGCCCGTTATTCGCCAGTAGGCCTGCTCCTGTGGACTGCCAAGTTTGGCGGTCCGACCAACGACTATGGCGTCGACATGGCTTTGGCCAGCAACGGCACGCTCGGCGTATTTTGCGACCGCATCGGGGCAAACCCGGCCACGATGATGTGGCGCTTGGACTTGGCCGGCCAGCTCATTGTTGAAAAAACCTTCAGTTACACGCCCACCGTGGTGATCGCCGCCGCGGTGGCGCTGGGCGACTTGGGCTGGCTCTTGGCGGGCCGCCAGGGCACCACCACCAATGGGTGGTATGGCCGTTTTGACCCTTGGGGCAGCGGCAGTTGTGCCCAGTCGGGCAAGTGCGACACTGTGAGCAACACCGCTTGCGACGACGGCGAAGCGTGCACCGTCGAGCCACAATGTGACGCCAACACCGGCACCTGCAGCCATCAAGCCGTGGGCGGCGCCTGCCAAGACGGCAGTGCCTGCAGCGTTGGCGATGCCTGCAGCGTTGGCGATGCCTGCGCGCAAGGCAAGTGCCTGTCCGGTCAAGCGATCTCGTGCGATGACGGCAATGCGTGCAGCGGCGATACCTGCGACAAGCTCAAGGGCTGCGTCCACACGCTATACACGGACGGGACGGGCTGTGGTACCGGCAAAGCGTGTCAAGGCGGCGTCTGTTCCCGGATCCTCCGCTTGCGGCGCAACTCGGCGTCGTCGCTCCAGTCCGGGGCTCAACGACCTAGGAGGTCGCCTCCGCTCGGGGCTTCACTTCTCCTTGATTTGCAACCCCAATCGGGGGCCCGGAGAAATGTTCGTGGGGAATTTGGGTGTTTGGCGTTGTAGGGCGTGCGGGTCAGGTGCGCTTGCGGAGTCTTGTCGCCTTGGCCCAGACAGCCGCCGAAGCCCAAGTTTTGCAGACGACACGGCTAGGAGACTGTCGGAAATCAAACGCATTTTGAATGTCTATCCGGTTATACATAATGAATCTATTACGATCTGACAGTCTCCTAGCCATTCAGATATTCTCAACTGTCCAAGAACTGCCCGGAGAACTGGCCCAATCAAATTCGTGCAGTTTCGGACAGTTGCCGCCGTCTAGCCAGACGGCGCTAGGAACGAATGGACATGTGAAGGGGGGTCAAGCAGTTTGAACTCGACTTTGACAGCGATAGCAAGCCGTTTGAGGTTCTAGTCAATCCTGAGCCGATCCGCCAGCGCGCGCAGCGCTTGGCTGCCAACCGTAAAGACCGGCCAACCATCGCCGACCAACACCGTCGAAATATCTAGCAAATTGGCAAGTTTGCGCACCGATTCTGCAGCCAGACGCGGATCAACCAGCCTGGCGGGCGGCAGCAAATTGAGCGTCCCAGCGTGCTGACCGCGCACCAAGTCGCCGCAATACAGGGTGTCGCCGGGCGGCAGAACGAACGCCAACTCGCCCGGCGTTTTGCTCCCTTGCAGGCCCAAGCAGCGAATACCACACGGTAACAGTTGGTCAGCGCTCATCCAACTGTGCACGCTCAAGCCCTGCCAATCGGGCAACTGAGCGTCACCCTTGGGAGCGGCGAGCTTGGCACCCCAGCGCGCCTGCATCACTGAAGCCGCGCGGGTATGGTCCGCATTCGAAATCAAAATCCAGGCCACGCCGCCCAAACTGGTCAGGTGGGCGTCGTCGTGCTCGCTCACCGGCAAAGGGTCGATCACCACGTTGCCTTCCGGTCGCTGCCAAAAATAGCTGTGAAAGTCGAGGTTTCTCTCGGCGTTGAATTCAGACCAGCACCACAAATCGGGGCGATGTAGACTCTTCATCAGACTCCTGCCGTGGCTGCTAGGAACTACCCCTAGCTAATCAGCGCGGAACGCACTGTATTTCTTAGGTGTTTTGATTCGCTGTAGCCAAGTTGGCACCTAGTAGCCGGCGGCCACATCACCGCCTACTGCGCTCGAATCCTCGCCGTCACCACCAAATGGTCGGATGCTTGAGTTGCGTTCGGCAGGGCCAGATCAGGGGCCAGTTGCGGCAATTCGTCGCCAGTTGCCACCAACAAGTGCGTGAAAATGAAGTCGATACGCTTAGGATTGCGGTTCGAATTGCAACTGTGCCCGACCGATTCGCAGTGGGCATCGACAAAACCCGCCGCCAACAACGGCTGCACGACTTGGCTGTCGATAGTGGCATTGAAATCCCCGCACACAATCGCTGGTCCATTGGGCAATTGAGCAAGCAACTCCAACGCTTGCCCGCGACCAATCGGTGCGTTGTGCTGGCCCCAGCGCAGATGCGTGCTCGCCACCCACAGCACGCCTAGCCCGGTCTGCAGTTGGCATAGCAGCCCGACGTGACCGCTGCCGTCGCTAAATTCCACGCGTCGGTGTTGGAGTGGATCGCTTCGGCTCAAAATCGCACAACCATCTAGCTTTCCCAAGCCTTTTTGGGCATAGTTGACCGCATAGGCGCCGGCGAGTTCGGTGCGCAACTGCACGGCACGGTGGGCCTCCAGTTCCTGTAGGCACAGCACATCGGCATCGACCGCCAAAATTTGAGCCACTACTGCCGACCAACGCTGTTGCGGATCCAGATGCTGCGGTGCAACAGTCGGATAGTATTGAGGACGAATGTAGTCGTCGGCCAGCACATTCCACGTTGCCACTCGCATTACGGGGCCTCAATCTGCGCCAATTCGGCGGCAAGTTGGCACCAGGCGGCAAGCTGGAAACAGGCGGCAACCACCGCAACCGCCTGGTCTGCGTTCAACTCTTGCCTTTGGACGGTTTGACCCATGATAGTATGAAACTGTTGGGTAAACTGCTGGCGCTCTGGCTGCGCGTTTTGGGTACAAGCCGCGGCCACGGTCAAGGCAGCGGCGAACTCCGCCAGTGTCACACCAGCCAAACCGGGACCCGCCGCGATACTCAGGCGCAACTGGTGATCGGCGGCCAGCCGCCACAGGATCGCATCTGCCGTCTGCTTACCTTTTGATAATAAAGGCAATTCTCGCATGTGGCCCAGCGAATTGCGCACCACTTGCGCGGCAAACTGGCCAGCTGCCCCGCGGTCAGCTGCCGATGCCCATCCCACTAAAGCCGGTAACAGGCGTTCACAAGCGATTCGATACGCCGCGACCTGCGCAGCAGCACCTAAAATTTCATGGGCTTGCCAGCCGAGCTCGGCGGCGACAGTCGCGCAAGCCTGCGCCAATCCGCCAGATGCCAGCGCCCCGGCCGCGGTCGGCGAGTGATTTGCCAGCAGCAAAACAGCTTCGGCAATTGCCGCTTCGGCTGCCTCGCTAAGCAATGCCTGAGCGCCACTAGCCTGTGCGGAGTCAAGTTTGCTAGTTGCAGTGGTCATTGGCCTGGATTGGGATCGATGATGATGGATTGGGGTCGGGGCGGCGGCGCCTTTTTCGGCCCGACTGGCCGATGGAATTCGGGCAGGATAGTGTCATCGAGCTCAGCGGTTCGGCGGGCGGCCACAGCAACGATCACTGCCACGAGCAGGATCAGCACTACAAAGGCCACTAAGCGAGCCGAACCGCGTTTGTCGCGCTGGTCGCTGCGCTGTTGGGTCCGGTTTTTTTCCGCCCCCAGCTGCTCCATGGCCGCGCGCAGCTTGGCCTGGTTGGCCTGTGGAAGTTCAGCGATGGTGGCTGCTGCCTGCATTTGGGAGGCACTGCGGACTGCATCAAAGCGCAATGGTGTCCCGACACTGGCCATCGCTTGCCAACGATCGCTCCACGGCGCGGTGGACGTATAGGCTGCCAGCGGAACCAGCGGCGACCCGCGCAGCCACGGTGCAATGCACTCGCGCTCGCGAAGCGTGACGGTCGGCCAATTTTGGACGTGCTGATTGCAGGCAGCGACAAGCTCCGCCAACACCCCAGCGCGCGCCCAAGCCGTGGACGCCAAGCCCTTGGCAATCAACGCGCCAAGCCGTGGCAGCGCGTCGAGCAATTCTTGAGCGTCAAGCGCTTGGATGCCGTGATTGGCGTTGTCCCTGACCACCGCCGCTTGAGCTGACCCGTGTACGTAGCGCCCTAGTGCACACCGGGCGATGGTCGCACAGAGCGCGTACGCATCCGAGCTTGAGCCCATTTGAGTGCCGGCAAAGACTTCAGGGGCCACGACCTCAGCGATGGTATGCAACTGCGCAAAACCACTACCTTCCATGGGTAACGGCGTGCCACGCGCAGCCTCAATCACTGGCCCAAGACCAGCGTGGACCACCCGAAGCGGAGGTAAGTCGTCGTGCCCCGGCGGACACAGCACCAGATGGTCTGGACCGAGGTTGCCGACCACAATGCTCTTGCTGTGGGCTTCCACGACCGCCACCAGCACGTCGCGCATCATGCCGATAATCGTGGCTTCCGACAGCTTGCCGGTGCGCTCCAGCATGTCAATGAGCGCGGTGCCGCGCGGTGCCTCCAGTTCAATGCGCAGCGACGGGCCACGACCGGCATCGGCGACAGCAACCACCGTCACCGTCGGCACCATGGCCGGATGGCGCAAGCGCGTTCGGTTGTCCGCTACCGCGAGCGCCAGCTCTGCCTGTCCTGCAGCCACGTGAATGGTCTCAACCAGCAGCGCGGTTTCGCCCATCTGCCGTTCGAGCACGCTGATTTGACCCCACGGCGCCAACCGCAGCGAGCGAGGCACTTTGCTGGCCGGCGGTCGATTCAAGATTTGCTTCCCAGTTGGCGCATGACGGCGTCAATCAAGGCGCCATCGCCTGAGACCGCACCACTGACTTCACCGACCGCCCGCTTGCCATCCCTTAGCGCCAACGGCGGCTCGGGCGCTGGACAATGCTCACCCGCAATTCGATAGAGCGGCGTTTGTGAATGGGCCAACGCAAACAGCTTGGCAACTTCAGGATCAGCAATTGGCGTTGCCCCGCCCAACAGCTTGACCATACAGTAAATTCCCGCCGTGTGCTCCAGCGCGTCGAGTTTGGCCAAAGCGCTGTCCAAATCACCGCCGAGGGTGACAGAGCCATGGCGAAGCATCATCACTACGTCATAGCAACGCATATACTCACCAATAATTTCAGGTACTTGGTTGGTGGTTGGCGTCGTATACGGCGCAGTCGCGATTTGGCCACACGCGAACACCACTTCCGACACCAAAGTCTGCGACAGTTGACCGCCGGCCAACGTGAAGGCGATGGCGTTGGGTGGATGGGCATGAATGACCGCACCCACATCCGGTCGGCGCCGGTAGGCTTCCAAGTGCAGCGCCAATTCGCTAGACGGCCGCAGCGGCGTGCCATCGGCTCTCTTTGCCGGTCGACCGATGACCTCACCTTGCAAATTGACCACCATGACTTGATCAGCGGTCAAGCGGCCCTTGTGCACGCCGCTTGGGGTCGTGGCGATCCGCTCGTTGCCAATGCGCACGCTGATATTGCCGTCGGTGGCGCCCGATAGTTTTCGCGTGTAAATCTCGCGCGCCACTTGCGCGATCTGCTCGCGTGCGGTGCGTTCGGTGACGTAGTGCTTGGAGTGGTGCGCCGTCATCGCATTGCTGCTCGTGTGGTTCGTCGGTCGCGAACGTGCGCTGTGATCGGCACGACCGGCTATTTTCATTGGAGAATTGATTGGCGTTCGGCGATAATCGGTCAAATCTCTAGACCAGTGCAATTCGGGGTCGCCGCAAAACTTCTATTTGGCCTGGGGGCTGTCGAGCCGTCCGCCCGTAAACCGTTTGGCGTCGATCTGCCAAGTCGGCGCAAGGCAAAACTTCTCCATAATCAAGTATTTGGGCACACAACCGCGCGCCATCGGGATGTCGTAGCCCTGCCCTTTGTCGTCACCTGGCCGCCGCACCCGGACCCGTGCCGACTCCGGGGATTCGCGGTCCGCTGACACGATATTTTCCGTGGCCAAAAAGTAGTACGGATGCTTGGGCGACTTGGCCATGTCTTCGCCGCGCGACAGGGCCAAGACTGCCGCGACCATCTGCCGTGAATCGTCAGTAAATCCATCGAGAAATGCCTGTTCGTCGCCCAGAGTCGCCGCCGCTGCCACCCGCAGCACGCAACTCTCAGGCGGCTCATCGACGATGAATTTCCAGGCCACAAAGAGCAGGCCAATCATCAGCAACAGCACCAGCAGGGCGATGAGCATTTTTTTCAATGGGTTCCTGCACAATGGCCGCAAGCGGGCGGGCACCGACGGGCGCAGGTTGTACCGCAAATTCGGCAACCTTGCACCTGCACATTCGCGCTGACTGACTAGGCCCGATCGACCTCGCCCCGAAAAAGCCTCTTGCCCGACCTCGATACGCCTCGTTTGACCGTACCCGCCTCAGAACCCCTAACTTTACGCAGATCTACACATGCACCCCGGTCGGCACCGATAAGGTGTACAAATCCGCAAGACAGCGAAACTGTCTGCTTTCCTAGCTTTCGAGACGACCCAGCGTGCGCGATCTCATGCCAAGGCGAATGCGGCTACGGTTTCTGCTGCTGCTTGACGGCGTGCTCGGCCTCGGCGAGCTTGAGCAGCTCTTTCATGTGGGCGTTGGCCGGATCCAAATTCACCGCTTTGCGCAAATACAACATCTTAAGCTGCAAATTGTCCGACCGTTGCGCCAGTGCCGCCAACCGGGACGCCTCCTGCTGTTGCGGCGACATGTTCTCCTGATCGGACGCCTTATCGATCTCGGGATACTCCGCCGGTTTGATGTTGCTCAGTTCCTTGCGGATCTGCGTGGCCCAGCTGTCACGCTGCCCTTGGACATCGAATTCCTTCCAGCTTTTTTCCCAAACTTCCGCAGCTTGGTCGCGCAGTTGCCGCGACGCTTCGACCAATTCGGCCTGCTTGTCAGCGGTTTCCAGCGCCGCCCACGTCGCAAGCTGGAGCGAAATGGCCATCAATAGGCGCCCCGCTTGCAAGTGGCCAGCCCGCGCCCACGCCAGTGCCGCATAGGCTCGCAACCCGGTCAATTGCTCGACCAGCGGCTTGGTTTTGAGCACTCGCGTCGGTTCTTTGGTCACGTGCGCCGGTTCCTTGGTCGTCGGCGCCGGCAACTTGGCATGACCACCCACCGCTTCAAGCCATGTTTCTGCATGCTTACGGGCATCGTGACCGACCTTGCCGTCGACTACGAGCTTGCGATTGAGCTCAGCCTGCACCGGCAATTCAAGTGCGCGAAAACGAGCCTCAGCTGCGAGCGTCGCAATCACTCCGCCGTCCTTGGCATGGCCTTGAGTTTCAAACCACTCGACCAACTTTTCGCGCGTCACCGCGGCGGATTTCAAATCACCTTTAACAACTTGAAGTTGCGCGATGCGATGGTAGGCCTTGGCCACTTCTTCTGCACTGGCCTTGTCGCGCCCCTTGGCCTTTATCACGCCGTCCAAAAGCGCAATGTCTTTGGCGGGATCAGCCTTGGCTTCGGGCTCAACAGCGGCAACAGCAGGCTCTTGCGCGGCAACCGGAGCGGCCACTGCCGCTGCGATGACGGCTGCGCAAGCTAAAATTGTGTTCTTCATGGTCTACTCCGCTCTTGGACGAGATGGCGCGGGCCAGCAACCGCGGGTCCAGTTGCCCGGACAACTACTGGGTCAACACAACGTCAGGCTTGTTCGTTAGATTCGTCAGAAACCGGCGCAGCGCGGCGCCGAATGTCATACACCAGCCGCCCCTCCGCCACCGGTTGCGTCGGATCGCCGTGATGCACGAGCGCGGACGCCACGGCCACCCGCGTGCCCATGCGTACAATATGCGCTTCGCCAAAAAGATCGCGCTTTTCGCCCGGTCGCAAATAGTCGACGCGAAAATCGATGGTCGAAGTGCGGTCATGTTCGCCGATCATGCTCATCACCGCGGCGCCGCCGGCCACATCAAGGACCGTCGCCAACACGCCGCCATGAATCGCTGGCCGACCCGCATCGCCCAGTAAATCCGGTCGAAACGGCAAAATCAGGCGGGATAGACCGGCTTCGGCGTGCAGCACCTGCAATCCGAGCGTGGCATGAAAGGGCACGTTTACGTTGAAGAACTCAAGAACTGTCGCACTGTTCACCACGTTGTCGACCAGCAACCGAAAATCAACGGCCAGCGCCAGTGTAGACGGCAACGCCTGCTGGGGCTACCCTAACCGGTGTTGCTCTGCCGACCCCTCGTGATCGCGGTGCAGCTTACGCAAGTCCTTGTCCTATAAGCCCGTTGTGAAAAAATCGCACCGAGTTACCCTGCGCCCCAGCACCAAGCGCCCCAGCGCCAATCTGCCAACCGATCGAGTGAACCCGTGGCCGACCTTCGCAAAGGGTATTGGGTGCATTTGCTGCCAACGGAGCGCCCGGACGGCTCGCTGACCATTGCGCTGATCGCCCGTCGCACCTACAAGATTGCCGCTGATAGTTTGGAAATCGTGGCGCTTGAGGACGCTGAGCAGCCGCCGTTCTTGGAACAGGACCGCTGTGACGAGGGCAAGCCGGACAAGGCGCCGCCGACGATGGAAGTCGAATTCGTCCCCGAAAAGCCCAAAGTGGACGTGCTGGTCATCGGCAAGGCCCTGGCGCCGGGTGGCAAGGCGGTCGCGGAATTCGATGTCGGCGTGACACTGGGCACCCGCACGGAAACGCTGCGCATTTTGGGGCCGCGCAAAGCGGTGTGGCAGCCGCCCAAGAAAATCAACGAGAAACTGGTGGCGCAACTTCCCACCTTTACCAAACCGGAGCCGATCAAGGAACTCGCGCTGTCATACCTGCACGCTTACGGCGGCAAAACATGGTGGATTCAGGACGAAACTGACTTGCGCATGGCCGCCAAAGTCAACGCGGTGATGGACGAAGAGCAAGCCGAGAAAAAAGCCAAGCAAGCCGCGGTCAAAATAGAAAAGGAGAAGAAAGCTGCGGTTGCGGCCAAAGAGCAACAGATTAAGGATGTTTTTGCCAAAAAGGACGCGGCAGCTAAGGCCAAAGATGAAAAACTCAAGCTTGGCGATGGTTCGGAGGGCTTTGACCAAGATGGCGTGCGGATGTGGGGCACTTCGGCTTCTAAAGACGGCACGGCAGTAATTTCACTCGAAGAATTTGAAAATCAGCAGTTAGCCGAAATGGCCGCGCAAATGCGCATCGATCAGGAGTCAGCCGCTGCCATAGCTGCCGATGAGGCCAAAAAGAAACTGCGACGCAATTCTGCCGGTGACTTTATCGAAGTCGATGACGGTGCAGAGTTATTGAGCGACGAGCAACTGGCGAAAGAACTGGAAGGGGACCGCAAAGTAGCTGAGCAAGACGCGGTACTGGCAGCCAAGGAAGCCAAAAAGCGCGCTCGCGAACAAGTTGAAAACTCAGGCGGAACTCGGGTTTTCGACTTGGAAGATGTGCCCGAAGACCATGAGGACGACAAGTGGGATAGCAATTTGAAAGGGCAGCTGGATGAGAAGGACTCCGCCGGCAAGAAAGCGCGTGAAAAGGAAGCAATAGAGCGGCGCAAACGCGAAGACGAGGCTCTGGCCAAGTATCCGCAATTGACCTGCCCGACCAATCCTTACGGCAAGGGCTTTTGCGTGTGCAATCAACGCGAAGTGTTGCAACGCCTTGAATTGCCGCAGATTGAGCATCCTGCGATGCTGTTGACTCCCAAAGATTTGGTCCGCGATGTGATCAAGCTGGAAGAAGTGCCGGTGCCGGCGGGTTTCGGCTGTTTTCCGCGCTTTGCCCGGCCCCGCGTGCAATGGTTTGGCCCGCCGCCGTCGGCCTTGAGCAAGTTCGACGCCATGCGCGACGAGCAAAAGCGCGCGCTCGATCTGGCCGATGAGGAGCAGGTCCGCCAGTTGCGCGAAATCGACAAGATGGGCAAGCCGTTGCCGTTGCGTCCACCGTTTTTCAACTGCGCGCCGACCAACATGCAGTGGCACGAATTGCGCGGCGATGAGGCCATTACGCTGCACAACATGACCAAAGAGGGCACGCTGTATTTTAAGCTGCCCGGCAAGGTGCTGACTGGCGAGCTGGACCGCGGAAACGGCATTGAGCGCAAGGACTTGCGTTTGGATACTGTGGTGCTGGACGTCGAGGCGCGGCTGGTGACTTTGGTGTGGCGGACCCAGTTTGCACTGAAATCATGGCTAGAAATCGAGAGTTACCCGCACATGATTGGTTGGGTGCTCGACTTGGATGTGCAGGCCAAGCGCGATCTGGAGTGGGCTGAACGACTCAAGCAAGCGCAGGGCGAGGGCACCGCGGTGCTCGATCTGAATGCAATGCCGATTGAGCATGAGGAGTATTTGCCGCCCTCGCAGCCAGACGCGCGGGAGCGAGCAGCCGATGGCGCGCTGGAGTTGCCCAAAGAAGGCTCCTACATCCAAGCCTCAGAGGACGACCAATGGGTCAAAGATGCGGCGGCTGGGGTGCGCGATCTGGACGGCGAAGACAAAAAGCGCAAAGCGGAAGCCGAGTATCAGGCCAAGAAAAAGGCGGCTCTGCAAGCTTTGGCCAAGGTTGAAAAAGAAGACGAGGAGCGGCGCAAAGAAATCGTCGACGCCATCACTGCTGGTCAACCGGTGCCACCCAAGGGCGGCGCTCCGGATGGCAAGAAAGCTAAGCCCACGAAATAACGCTACTCTTGATCACTGTGCTTGGATGTCAAAGTCGGCGCCATCTTGGTCCTTGACGTCGATGGTCATGCGCCATTTGCCGGACGCGGCGGGCACAACGCCGGTGAGCTTGTAGGTCAGCGCAACTGGGCCATCGACCAGTAGGGGTGTTTGCAAGCCCTTGGTACCCAACTGGGTCAAAGCAAAGGCGATTTTTGGCGAAATACCCTTGACTGGTCCGGTGGCGTCGATTACGAGGTCGAAGTGGCCGTTTTCGCCCACTCCCAGCGTCATCGGGCCAGTCAACGTCAGCGTGTAACTGGTGGACGTGCTGATTTTGGTCACTTTGGTGGTGCCGGTGACGATCTTGCGCTGAACGCTGATTTCGGCTGCAACTGAGTCGGCGTCTTGGCCACTCGTATCGGCCGAATTGCCAGCATCGCCAAGGGTGCCATCCACTGCACTGACAGCCGCACCGCTGTCTTGACTGCCGGCGCTGGCCACAGCACCTGTTGAGCTGGCGTCGCCGACGGTTGGGACTGAAGACTGAGAACAGGCTGCCAGTGCTATCAGCGCAAATAACGTAGACATGAACAGAAATAATTTAAACATGTTAGAGCTTTGTCCTTGAATTAGTCGAACGGAATCGCCCGCCGCTGGGCCGGCAACCTTGCCGCAGGTCAACGCCGCAGCGCAACCGCAAGCGGTTGAAGCGTCCAATCACCGACCCGCCTCCGGTCCGCTTGTTTGGGCACGGGTTGCAGGCCGCCACAAAACCGGCACAATCGCTACCTTGGACGCAGCCCTGACGGCAAGTTACGGGGAAAGTGTCGTAAATACTAAGTCTTTGCCCCCACAATCAAAACTGCCAACCCGCGCATCCACTGGAGTCCCATGCCCACGCTGAGTGAAAAACTGCTCGTACCCGCCAATCGCCCCAAGCTCATCGCCGACTGTGCGGGTTTGATCGACGAGGAAGTCAATAAAAAGTCTGGCTTATCCGGAATTTTCATCAAGACAGCATTCAAGACGGTCAAGGCAGTCAAAGCCGGATTTATCGAGAGCGTGATCGACAACCTGCTGGATCGTTGGGTCGACAAGCTCGAAAGCCACTACACCAATTGGCAGTCCAGCGGCGCTAGCGGCAGTTTTGGCGGTTTTTGCACCAAAGACAGCAGCGGTGTGGCCGAACGCCTGCTCGAAGTGACGGACGAACGCGCCAAGAAAGTAGACAACCGGACCATCGTGGCTCTTTACGGCAAGTTACGCCCCAACGCCAAAGAACACGTCGCAGCGGCTGTCCCCGGCTTGGGCCGCGTAGTCGATCGACACCTATAAAACTAAGTAATTTTAGCAACGTGACGGCGCACAAAATGTGGTGCACAGTTGTGCCCAACTGAACGGAGGCATGTCGTGGTCAACAGACTGAAAGGCGCGCAGCGACTGGTGTTTTGGGCGACTGTGGCGCTGGTAAATACCACGGCGCTGAGCATGAGTTCGCCGGCCTCCAGCAACGACTGGCAAAACGTCAAGTCCAGCGGTCAACTTCGATGGGGCGGCGATACCGAGGGCGGCGGTCCTTACATTTACCCCGACGAGACCGACCCGGAAAAGAACATTGGCTTTGAGGTCGACTTGCTCGATGTTGTGGCTAAGTTCTTGAAGATCAAGCCAGAGTTTCAGCCTTCGCAGTGGGACAAGCTGCCCGACATGTTGCGATCGAAAAAGGTCACGGTCATCGCCAATGGCCTGGAGTTCACCAGCGAGCGCGTTGACGTCATGGACGCGACCATTCCGTACTACGTGTATGGCCTGCAGTTGTTGTGCCCCAAGCGCGACACGGGCTGCAAGTCGTGGGCCGACCTCAAGAAGCTCAAAGATGGCGACAAGCAGAAAATCGGCGTTTTGACGGGGTCAGCGGCGGAAACAGAAGCGGCGAAATTCTGTGGCGAAGCCTGCTCAGTCGTCACCTACGACGGCAATACCGATTCGATGCGCGAGGTGGAGACCGGCAAGCTGGACGCGACGCTGCAAGACACGCCGATCGCGGCGTTTTATGGTCCGCGCTTTCCGCAATTGGTGCCCATCGGCGATCCGATTGCTCCGGGCTATTACGTCATGTATGTACGCAAAGGCGAAGCAGATTTGCTCAAGAAGCTCAACGAAGCGCTGGTGGTGCTGACCCGCAGCGGTGAGCTGGAAAGAATCTATCGTAAGTACGGGATTTGGAACAAGTATCAGGACGAATTGCGTCAAATTCATGCCAACGCCCGCTTTTTCGGTTTGTTCAACGCGGTCGCGGCGTCGGGAAGTGGGCCCGCTGATGTCGCAGGTGATGCTGTAGCGAACGCGGTCGCCGTGACGCAATTGGCTGGCGAGGCGAGTGCGACGACTGCGACTGCGGCGGCGGGCGGCGGTCCGGCAGGCCAGCCAGCCGCGCCGATCGCCGATTTGGAAAAGGTCGAAACCAGCACCCGCAAGACCGGTTGGGCGGTGGTCGAGACCTATGCGCCCGTGTTGATCAAGTCGGCCGGCATGACCGTGGTGTTGTCGGTGATTTCGTTTCCGCTGGCGATTCTGATCGGGCTGCTGGTGGCGATTGGTCGGCTGTATGGTCCCAAACCGGCGCGGCTGGTGCTCGCGACTTACGTCGAGTTTATTCGCGGCACCCCAATGATGTTGCAGCTGTATTTCATCTTTTTCTTTCTGCCCGAAGTCGGGATCAACATCGACCCGTTCACGACGGCAATCATGGGCTTAGCAATCAACTATTCGGCCTACGAATCGGAGATTTACCGCGCAGGACTGCAGTCGGTGCCAGCGGGGCAAATGGAAGCAGCCTTGGCGCTGGGCATGTCGCGCAGTCAGGCGATTCGCCGGATCATCGTGCCGCAGGCAGTGCGAATGGTGATTCCGCCAGTTGTCAGCGACTTCATTGCCCTGTTCAAAGATACCTCGGTGTGCTCCGTAGTCACGATTGTCGAACTGACCAAGCGCTTTACGGTATTGTCGCAGTCGACCCAAGCCACCATCGAACTAATGTTGATCACTGCTATTTTGTACCTGCTGATGTCGTATCCGTTGTCGCTGGCGGCACGGCGCATCGAAGCCAAGCTTGGCGTTGGCCAGCATTTGGGGGCGTGAAATGATTACTGTTACTGACTTACATAAACATCACGGGACGTTGCATGTCCTCAAGGGCATCAGCCTGACCGTCAAAAAGGGCCAAGTGGATGCCATCATTGGGCCTTCCGGGGGCGGAAAGTCGACTTTTCTACGTTGTCTCAATGGGTTGGAGCCGTTCCAACAAGGCCAAATCAAGGTGGGCAATCACGTGCTGACCGCGGCAACGGATCGGAGTCGTGACGCCCATATCTTGCAAGCTGTGCGGCGTAATGTCGGTTTTGTCTTTCAACAGTTCAATCTTTTTCCGCACCTAACTGTACTGGGCAACCTGATTGAATCGCCGATGCAAGTGCTGGGTGAAGATCGCGAGGCCGCGGTGGCGCGGGCGCGTAAGCTGTTGGATCGCGTGCAGTTAGGCAGCAAGGCCGATGCCAAACCGGGCAGCCTGTCCGGTGGCCAACAGCAGCGGGTGGCAATTGCGCGTACTCTGATGATGCAGCCGGAGACGGTACTTTTTGACGAACCGACCTCGGCGCTCGATCCGCTGATGGCGCAAGAAGTGCTGGCTGTTATGGGTGATTTAGCCAAAGAGGGCCAAACGATGATGGTGGTCACCCACTCGATGGCCTTCGCCCGCAACGTCGCTACCAACGTCCACGTGTTTGCTGGAGGCCACGACGTCGAATGTGGACCGCCCGATCAGGTGTTTGACGCGCCGCAACACGAAATTACCAAGTCATTCCTGCAGTATACCAAGGCGTAAGCTGGCCAGTTCCACAGCGTCTGGCGCTCGTGGTCATTGCGGACGACAATTGGGGTTGTTCCTGAATTTAAGCTAGTTGGCTTTCTTGTTGGCCCCGACCGTGCCCGCAGCAGTCGGCGTCGGCGGCAATGGCAAGATCGCGTTAGGTGATGCATTGGTGTGGGCGCCGCTGAGATCGCCCTTGCGAATTCGCGTCCCTGCCGGCGGCGGCACAACTAGCGCCGAGAACACCCAATAGTTGGGCACCAGATCGAGGCAGTCCGTCCCCAATATTTCGCGGTTGTCGCCGAGCACGACGTCATAGTTGTCGACGTCGGCAGTCACCCGCACCCGGGCACCGGGAAACGGAGCGACGTCGCGCAAGTTAGGGTCAGTAATGCGAAACTCGCGATGGGCCGCCGACCGCACGCACTCGCCCTCCAGCCGCGCCGCACTGCGGTACAAAACTTCGTCGCCCGGCTGAATCGCCCGCAGGGCCTTAGGCAACATAGCGGCTGACAACAGACCATTGGCTTGCACGACGGCCAACGCCACGGGCCGCCGCAGAAAAGTCCGAGAGATCACCGACTCAACCAACAACGCCCGCACCGGTCGCGCTGGACCAAGGTGTTCCTGAAGCAATACGATTCGGACCAGCGTCCCACGATCCACCGCAATTTTGCGGTTTTCGCCGACACTGTAGGCAATCGAAATCGCCTTGCCGTAGTCGCCGGTATCGACCAGCAGATCGAGCACGAATTCGCCGGTGCCAGCGGTCTGCCGGCGGTGATTGATCACCACCCCGCGAATTTCCAGAACAACAGACGTCGCGTCCATCGGCAGCAGCGAAGCCGGCTCGACCTCAATGTGCGGATCTTGCGGCGCTTCCTGCCAAAACTCGGTGCGAACAGTGCGCTCTGGTGCTGCGCATTGCGGCAAGCAGCCCAGCAGCAGCACAGCAAAAGCAAGCGCAGACCTCAGCAGCGGAGCTCGAGAGTCAAACTGCTTGGGAGGCACAGCGGCGGCAACCATGGCTACGGCTATAGCACGACCCGGCGTGAACGGGTTAGGAACCCACCTCACAATGCAGGTTTTGGCCTTGGCGGGCATTCGCAGCACGGCGACATGCATTCAACGGCAGGGCGACTTGCGCCCCTGCCCCTGCGCGGTTACCCTAGGCCGCGTGCCGCACGGATTTGCACTGGCACTGGCGCCACAATTAAGTCTTGTGAAGCTGTAGTTGGCCGCTCACGGGTTCAAGGCAGCGCACCCAACGCGCCGCTGCGCGCACTAACAGAATATTCAGGCACAAACAGAATATTCAGGCACACCCGAATGGCGGCAAGCAACGATGGCGGCGACGAACTAGGCGCGCTCACAGCGGAAAACGAAATTCCGGTGTTGCCCGTTCAAGTGATTACGCGGCCTTATATGCTCCAGCAGATTCGCGGACCCGGTTCGCCGACCGTTCACAATTTGGAACTGGAGACCATGATCGTCGGGCGCGCAGATGATGCGGAGATTCGCATTGGCTCGACGGCGTTATCGCGACGTCACATGCGACTTGAACGCTACCAAGGTGGCTACCGAGCACTCGATCTTGATAGCAGCAACGGTGTCTATCTCAACGAAGTGCGGGTCTTTTCTGCGGTATTGCGCGACGGCGACACGTTGCAACTTGGCAACGCGGTCTTTTTGTTTCACGAAGGCAAGTAGGCGGAGTCGGCAATGGCGTTCCTCGTGCGCTTTTGGGGTACGCGCGGCTCGATTCCGACGCCTGGCCGTGCTACGTACCGCTATGGCGGCAACACTTCGTGCGTTGAAATCCGCAACGGCGAGTCGCTGTTCATTTGCGATGGCGGTACGGGCTTGCGCGAGTTGGGCGTCGACCTAATCAAACGCAGCAGTGCACCGATCAGCGCCCATTTGCTGTTCAGCCACATGCACTGGGACCATATTCAGGGCTTCCCGTTTTTTGCTCCCGCGTATCGGCCGCAAAACCGCTTTTGCATCTACGGCACTCATCCGGGTGACACGCGCTTTCACAGTTTGCTGTCGGGCCAAATGCGGTCAGCCTATTTTCCTGTTGATTTTAGCGAGTTGAATGCCCACGTCGATGCCACGGACTTGGGCCCCGATGGTGCACGCGACATCGAAGGCGTGATTGTGCGCTGCTTTGAACAAAAGCACCCTGGGCTAAGCTACGCATATTCATTGGAAAAAGACGGCTTGAAGGTCGTGTACGCGACAGACAATGAGATCGACCTAACGCTGACCGATCCGACCCAACCGGTGCGCGAGCCGAATGCGCCAAGGCTGATACCCGGCAAGTTCATTGAGTTTTGTCGCAACGCGGACTTGCTCATTGCCGACGGCCAGTACACCGATGCCGAATATTTGAAGTGCACGGGTTGGGGCCATGCCCGCGCGACCACGGTTGTCGATTTGGCCGTGCAAGCAGGGGTGCGCCAGGTGGCGATCTACCACCACGATCCGATGCAAAGCGATCGCGATGTCGAAGCTAAGATCGAAGTATGCCGCCAGCGGGCCGCGCGCTTTGGGTCGCCGCTGTTTGTGTTTGCGGCCCGCGAGGGCATTGAGCTCAAAGTCAACTAGAGAGCCGATCAAATAGGATTTGCTCGGCGTCTAACTAGAAACTTGGGGGCGCGCCGCCCCCAAACCCCCGCGATGGTCCGCAGCTGCGGCCCACATTCCACATGCCGCTCAAGAAGTTTCATGAATCGTGGGTGCCGATTTGGCGGCATGCGGAACTCTTTGCTTGTTTCGTGGGTCGAGAGCTTGCGCCTAGGAGCCTGTCGGAAATCAATCGGTTATAAAATGTCTATCAGGTTATACACAATGAATCTATTACGATCCGGCAGGCTCCTAGCCAGTCAAATATTCTCAACTGTCCGAGAACTGCCCGGAGTGAATCCGTGCAGTTTCGGACAGT
>SHZD01000069.1 GCA_009692465.1 Myxococcales bacterium | reverse complement strand
TCTATTGCGATCCGACAGTCTCCTAGCTTCTCAGATATTCTCAACTGTCCAAGAACTGCCCGGAGTAAATCCGTGCAGTTTCGGACAGTTGCCGCCGTCTAGCCAGACGGCGCTAGGAGCGAGTCGGAATACTCCGACACGCTCCTAGGGGTCTGGCAGACCAAGCATGCGCCGGCCAGACTGCACATAGTCCAGGACACGCACCGCCGTTTCTTCAACCGCGCGGTTGGTCACGTCGATCACTGGGCAACACAGGCGCTTGAACACCGACTCGGCATACTCGATCTCGGTCAGAATTCTGGCTAGATCCGCGTAGTTGTCGCCGCGAGTAACTCCCGCACCCGCACCCATTGACCGCATGCGCTCGGTACGGATCCGAGACAGTTGCATCGCGTCGACGCCCAAGCCAACGATTTTCCATTTCGGCGCTTCAAAAATCTCTTTGGGCAGGCTCAGTTCTGGCACGATTGGCAAATTCGCCACTTTGTAGTTGCGGTGCGCCAGATACATGGCGACCGGTGTCTTGCTGCAGCGCGACAGGCCAACGAGCACCACATCGGCCAGCAGAAAGCCGCGCGGATCGCGGGCATCGTCGTACTTCACTGCAAATTCAACGCTTTCAATGCGCTTAAAATAGCGGGCGTCCAGTTGGTGAATCAAGCCTGGCTGCAATTTGGGCGCCTTTCCCAACACTTGGGCAAACCCGGATAGCATCGGGCCCATGATATCGACCGCAACGATTCCATAGTGTTCCGCAAACTGCGTCATCGCTTGCATCGCCTCGGGCACGATCAGGGTGTAGACGATGAGCGTCGGCCGCTGGCGGGCGTCGCGCACGATTCCTTCGATTTCTGAAGGATTCTTGACCATGGGAAAACGCCGCACTTCCACGGAGTTATCGCCAAGCGACTCGGTGAACTGCGACAACGCGGCACGGGTAACCAGTTCGGCGGTTTCGCCTAGGGAATCCGAAACAATCAGGACCTGTGGCCGCTGCGGCGACTCGAAACTAAACGGGGCGGCAACTGGCTGGGTCACGGTGGATCGCCTCTGGCCGCGCAGCGTACCACGGATCGCCAGCCAAACGGACGATCGCCGTACACGGATAAAACCCGCTACAATGCGGCAATGTCGTCCGCGATGGGCGCTGGATTCACAAATGAAATTGCTGGTTATCAATGCACCACCGCCATCGGACGCGAATCAGCGGATGTGGCGCGGCTACGTGGCAATCGGGGTCATCGCGATGGTAGTCCACGGCGGTTGCTTGGCGACGAGTTACGAAGTGCCGCGCGACGAAGTGGAACGCCTCGTTCAAGCACCGGCCGACCAACGCGGCCGCAACATTCGGGCTGTTCAGAGGTTTTCCATCAGTCGCGACTTGACGCCTGCACCAGCGTGGGGTCAACCCGGGGACGGCGTGCCTGGATCAGCACCGATCGTAGCCGTGCCCGTCTCTGGGGCCTCACCGCTCTACCATGGCTGGTACCCAAACTATTATGGCTGGGGCAATCCGTACTATGCACCCACAATTTTCGTTGGCGACGGCGGCGGAGGCAGTGCTTCTGGCGGCGACGTAGCCGGTGGAACGCCGGCCGGTAGAGGCGGAGTTTCCTCGGCCAGCTCAAGCAGTTCGGTCGGTCCGGCGCTTGGCAAAGCTGACCGAGACTCAGCACGCGCCCTAGTCGTGGTCGTCATCATCGGCGCGATCGTCATTGGCGCAGTGCTCGCTGGCAGTGAAGGCGCGCGCTACGACGGCACGGTCGCGGTACACCCGCACCATCCGGTCCACCTTTTGGGCGACTCTGGCGACCGTCACGTGCCTCTGGATGAACTGCGTTTGAGCGATATTCGCAATGATGATCAAGTAATCCTAGAGGGCAACGAGGGTGCGGGGATGTGGCTGCGTGGTCGGGCACCGCTCAATCGGCCCGGATTCGTGTACAGCATGGGAGGTGGCTACTCTGGACTACAATTGGCGAATAACACTTTAGTTTCCGGCGGATCGGCTGAACTTGGTCTTGGCGTCTTCACGTCAGAGTGGCTGGGTCTTGTCGCTCGATTCCAATTCATCGACGGCGTGCAGAGCGGCAGCGATTTCATCGGAATTCGCACCGGCGCCGAGGTGCAAGCGCTGCCGATCGACTTGGGCCGCCTGCACTTGGGCGGCTACGGTGGGCTCGCCTATGAGTGGGCCAAGGGCAGCGGCGGCGCCATTCCATTCACCGACGACGATCGCTTGGCGTTTTCAGCAGGCGCGATGGTCGAACTCGAGTGGACAACGCGACTAGCCGTTTACTTTCGCTATGGTGTGCAATCTGCCCTTGTCGGCGCCGACACTGGGGCGTGGCTTACCGGCGCGGCGTTTGGGCTGACCATCTACTGATTGCGGTCGCCGATGGCTTCAATCACGTGAAACATCGACGGCTTGCGCTGCCAAACCACGAATCGCCGCTGACCGGCACCGCCAATACCGGCCGTAAAGTGGTCGATGGTCTGCGCATTTTCGGGCCAGAACGTCTGTGCCAGCTGGGACGAAGGCTGAGCACTAGCCGTTTCGACTTGGGTCACTACCGGCGGTCGATCGCTCGATAACCGATCATGCAGACTGAGCCATGATCGCTCGCTAAGTGCAGCCGTCAGGGCCAGTTTCCAGCGGGTAAATGTGGGCGACTCAAGCAACTCGCCATGGTGCTCTTGCGCGACGGCGTAGGGGTACAAGCCGATGAATTGCCCAAGAACATTGGCAAAAAGCACCGCGGAGTCTGGGTAAACGTGCAGTAGTCTTAGCGTGTTGTCCGTCCAGTTGTGACTGCCGTACGGGGTGAAATAGTCACTGGTGTCGAACTGCCAGTGAACCAAAGGAAAACGCCACCGCAGCAACCAGCGTGCAATCGGATCGGGCTCGATTGCCGTGACTTGGGCGAACCGGCCGAGAAATTCTGGGTTGA
Organism: Myxococcales bacterium; assembly: GCA_009692465.1. Lineage (GTDB taxonomy): Bacteria > Myxococcota_A > UBA9042 > UBA9042 > UBA9042 > SXRM01. The sequence continues at coordinate 24,493 of SHZD01000069.1, read as the reverse complement.
GGTGCCATCCTGCGCTAGGACCGACGATCACCAAATGGGCTACCGCTGTGGGCCATTGCTGTAGAATAGCCGCAACTTGCAAGGTGTACGGAGCCCATAACGTCCGCCGAAAACGCAGCGCCGCCAAGTGGTAGCGAAGGCCGCCCGCCACGTTGAACATGGACGACACAAAGGCTACAGGCGACTGCATCGGTGTGCGCCCCGTCGACAGTTGTACGAATTGAGCATTTCCTTGCAGTTGTACGCGGCGAATCGGCGGCGATCGAGCCGATTTTGCCCCATTTGCGCTTGCCGATTGCCCAGCGCAGATTTGAAGTAACTTCTGGTTGTTTTAGAGAGTTGCATGCGCCGGCGCTTGGCACAAGTGCCGTAACTCAGCCATCAAGTCACTAGGCGGGCTACCCAGTTTGTGCGTCTCAATGTGCGACACGGCGCGTGCACCGCTCACCGCGTTGCAGAGCAGCATCCACCGAATCGACGGCAAATCCCGCAGGCCAAGCACGCCGCAGCGCAACTGAGATCGCTGGCCCAGCGCTTGCACGGTTGTGCTTGCGACTGCGCCGCACGAATGGCCAAGGCTTAGCCATTCCGCGTCACCGATGCCGACCAAAATGGCCGAAGTGCAAGCTTCCACGAGGTGACCGCCGGTGCAACTGAGCAATGCATCGTCGAATCCGTGGCGACGAGCCTCGTTTCGGGCCAACAGCAACGACAAATTGGGCTGCTTTGGGCTCAGGGTCACAGTAGCGTGGCGATGGCCGGCATCGCCCACGGTCACCCGCGCCGGTTCGGGAGCAAGCTCAGTGGTCAGCGCCGATCGCGCCGCAATCTGAATGGCGGTGGCGTGAGGCGGCTCAACCCATGGATTGCCGCCAACAGCGACAAGGTCAATGCGCACGCGAGGCAGCCCGTGGATGCCGTTAACGGCGCGATCGACGTCCTGCGCCAAGTGGGTTAAATCGGGCGGCACCAGCCCGATGCGTTTGGCGTCGGCCTCCAAACGAGCCAAGTGCCGCGGCCATGGCGCAGGCGGACCGCCCGGCCACAGCAGCGTCGTAAACACCAGCTCGCCGGAGCGGTGGCCGCGCAGCACAGGATGAATAACCTCAAGCATTTTGGGGATCTTGCAAACACGCTAGGGCACGCAGGCCGGACTGGGCTTTGCGGCACGTTTCACGCCACTCTGCGGCGGGCACAGAGTCGGCGACAATGCCCGAACCTACTGCGATTCTGGCCGTTGCAGCGTCCAACACTAGCGTGCGAATAGCCACGGCAAAGTCAGCAGTTCCGTCCGGCAGGGCGCAAAACACGGTACCGCAATAGACCTCACGACGCCGACGCTCCAACTGCGCGATCACTCGCATGGCCTGCACTTTAGGGCAGCCAGTCACCGACGCAGGAGGCAGCGTTGCTTGCAGCAAATCTGCCAAACTTCCCGAGCGCAGCTGCCCGGAGACTTCGCTCTCCAGATGCCACAGCGTTTCATAGGCTTGGGTGGACAGCAACTCATCAACCGTCACCGTCAACGGCCGGCACGCCCGCTGCAAGTCGTTGCGAGCCATGTCGACGATCATGGTGTTTTCAGCACGTTCCTTTGGACTTGTCTGCAGTTGTGCCGCCAGTTGAGCATCGCGATCGGGGTTGGCGTTGCGCTTCGCCGTGCCTTTGATCGGCCGCGTCGAAACGCGATCGCCTTGCACCCGCAAGAAGCGCTCCATTGACCCGCATCCTACAGTCACATTGGGATATTGATTGATATACTCGGCACCTTCACCCCCATCCAGACTCATCGCCCATGCCAGCGGAACCGGTTGGGCCGCGGTGAGCGCGGAGACCATTTCAAGGGGTTGCGCCCTTCGTGTCACGGGCAATTTCGCCGCAACTGTTAAATTCACCTGATAGACCTCGCCAGCGGCAATGCGCTCGACAAGGTCCCTCACGGTGGCGACATAACGGCTGCGCTGCCGGTGCAGCTGGGGTGGCAAACGCCGGCCGGTGGGCTCAGCAACCGCTGGCAACGGCACAATTTCGATCGCGGCGGGATCGCATGTCCACCACGCGGCGTCCGGCAAATGCGGCTCGCCGTGAGAACTGACCGATTCGAGCGCTGCGCCCACTTCGTAACCAATCCAACCCACGGCGGCTTTGCCGCGCGCCACGTCGGCTTGCAGAGCTTGCAAAATGGCGCCGGCGCTGTGGTCCATGCCGCGATCGTCGAGCCGAAAAGTACGCAATTCTATCGCCTTGTGCTTAGCCAAGGCAGCTGCTGAATTCGGTGGCGCCTGATGCCGATCGAGCAGGCCCCAGCGCCGCGTACCGGCGCCGGCCAAGGCCCAAACATAGTCATTTTGCTGGTTTGCCATATTTCGAGCCCGCGAACGTCGTATCAATCGCCCCTAGATGCTAACGTGGCTTGCCGTCGCAGCGTACTTTGGCCGACGCTGGCCGTGATACTGGCCATCACATGGGCCTATACTCGATCGCCCAAGTCCGGCACCATGTGCCGGATCGGCGATCTCGTGCTTGCTGGGTGGGTCGCCAAGCTCGCGTCTGCTGTGCAACCGACTCGCGGCTCCGATCCAAGGTTGATCTCGTAATTGGGAGACTGTGTATAGAATTGGCCTCGTATTGGCCTGACAGACACCCGATACCAGCCTGACAGACACCCGATACCAGCCTGACAGGCACCCGATACCAGCCTGACAGGCACCCGATACCAGCCTGACAGGCACCCGACACCAGCCTGACAGGCACCCGATACCAGCCTGACAGGCACCCGATACCAGCCTGACAGGCACCCGATACCAGCCTGACAGGCACCCGATACCAGCCTGACAGGCACCCGATACCAGCCTAACTCTGACCCTGCACCGGCCTGACTCTGACCCGCCACCGGCCAGACAGTGGCCACGGACTCCGCGTGACGTCAGCCGACTACGTCAACTCCATCGAAGCCTGCTTTATCGCTATTCGCGGCCGCGGGGTGCAGTGGTCCCCCAGCGACGGCGCTTTGGCCCTGCGTTGGCACAGCGACGGCGTGCCGGTCGGATTGGTGGTCCGCGTGATCGGCGCTCGCGTGCGGGCATGGCGCTTTCGGCTTGGCGAGCAAACGCGGCTGCCCATGCATTTGGGATGGTACGCACCGGCAATTGTGCAAGCCTTGCGCGCGATTGGCCACGTTTCGGTGCATCGCAGTGTCCAACCGGAGCTGGATGCGGCGAGTCTCAAAGTGACACTGGCCGATCAAGAGATCGATTCGTGTATGCCTGAATTGCTGGATCCGTTGCCGGACATGATTGAAAACGCACCTAATTTGGCGGTCAAACACGCCTACAAACTGGCCTTTGAGCTGCTGGACAAGACGCTTCGGCGAGCGGGCGATCACGACTTGCCTGGAGATCCGGCCGAAGAATTCGCCGATCTGCCCCCGGTAGAGCAGGCGATTGAGCGCTGTGTCCAAAAGCTCCGCAAAACCATTGTGGAAGGTCTGGACAGTGCGGAACTCGCCATTCTCGACGCTCACGTCGCCGCGGCGCTGGCGCCGATGCGCACCCGCTTGTCGAAAAAAGCGCTAAATTTCCAGCGTGCGTACCAACAGCAACTGTGGTTGAGCACTCGTTATGCCGTCCTGTGGCCGACGCTAAATGGTTGGATCGATCCGCACGCAACGCCGTGCTAACCTGAGGCGACCACTGGGGTACGGCGCGGCTACTATGATCGACAAACTCAATATTTCAGCACACTTGCACCATAGGCATGCCAGCCCCGCCCTGAGTTTGATGTGCGCTGCCGACGACGCCGCGCTGGAGAATTGTCCGCGCTGCGATGAAGGCCTAATCGTTAGCGCTCAGGCCGATTTTGTGCGTGCCGACCTGTGCAGCCATTTGACCCAGTGCAAGACCTGTCGTGGCAAAGGGCTGCGGCAAGTTGTCGACGCTCAAGGCTATGAATTGCATGTACCTTGCCCGCTGGCTGCACTTAAGCGCAAGCAAGGTTTGTTTAATGGGGCGCAGTTGCCTGCCCACTTTGAGACGGCGACTTGGAAGTCGTTTGATCGCAATCGGCAATCGGAAGCCTTTCGGTTGGTCAATGATGCTTTTGCGCGCATTACCACCGCCGGGCTGGACGCCCAAGGACGACTTAAAACCAACGTCCGCGGCATCGGCTTAGCTGGACCTCCGGGCGTTGGCAAGACGCACTTGTTGGTGGCCCTAGCGCGGGCGATGACGCTCGAGTTGGGCGCGTCACTGCGCTATACCGATTTCTCTAGGCTTCTGTGGGACTTGAAGTCTTGCTATGCCCGCGGTGACAACGAGTCTCAGCTGCTGCGCCCTCTACTGGAAGTAGACGTGCTGATTGTCGACGAACTGGGCAAGGGCCGCGCAAGTGACTGGGAACTGAACATTTTGGACAACTTGGTGTGCGGGCGCTACGACCGCGGTGGTTTTACGTGCGTGGCGACCAACTATCCGCTGTCGACGCCCTCGGTGATCGACAACAGGCGTGCCGATGAGCTGGCTCACAGCATCCACGCCGGAGTTGAAACGCTGGCAGCACGGGTAGGACCTCGGATTGATTCGCGATTGCAGTCGATGTGCCAGTGGCTAATCATGACCGGCGACGACTTCCGCAGCCAGAGTCCGCAGCAGCGGTTGCCAATGCGCAAGCCGAGTCTGCCGTCTAGATCTTGAAAACTACTAACGAAATGTATAGAGAAGAGCGAATGCCACTGGCGCTATCGAGTGCTGATCGCGTCGCTATTTTCGTTCAATTGGCGCGAATGGCACGCACCGGGGTGCCACTGCCGGAGGCTTTAGAACTCATCGGCGATATCATTGGCGGTCCGGCAAAACATGCGGCGAAACGTGGTGCTGAGGCCCTCCGACGCGGTCAGCCTTTGAAAGGGGCTGCGCAAAGTTGTGGTCTGTTTGACGAAGTCGATGTAGCGATGCTGGCAGCAGGTGATCGCAGCGGAAAATTGCCGGAATTGGCGCAAGCCAACGCTGAGCGTCATCGCCACAACGCCGCGTTGAGCCACGAGTTGCGATCGAGCCTTGGCTATCCCCTTTTCGTGGTTACTTCAAGCTTTTTGCTGATGCCTGCGCCGCTGATCTTTACCGAGAGCTTTGGGGCCTTCGCGCGAGCAGTCCTGCTCAATTTCGGTGTTTTGGCCGTAGTCGCTGCGGCATTGGCGCTGGCGGCCCGCAACTGGCAGCAAGGCCGTGGCAAGGCGCAGATCTTGGCGGTGGTGGCCCGCCTGCCGATTCTCAATCGGGTGGCGACAGCCCGACGCAACACTTTGTTTTTTGAGGTCATGGCCCAATGCGCGCAGGCCGGAATTGGTCTGCCTGAAGCGGTGACTTTGGCCACTGCCGCGACCGCCGAAATCGAGCACCGCCGCACCGCCGCCGAGATTGTGTCCAAGTTGAGCACGGGGTCGTTGGCTTGCGCCCTAGCCGTTTTCGCCAACACCTCAATCCGGATCCAAGCGACAGTGGCTGCGGGCGAGCGCAGCGGTCACCTCCCTGAAACGTTTACTGAACTTGCCACCGATGCTCGCCAACAACTGCATGATCAACTCAAGTTCGGGCTGGCGGTAGCGAAGGCAGCGCTCGTGTTTGCTATCGCCGTATCGATTGGTTGGCAGGTGATTTCACAAATGAAAGCGATAACCGGTGATCCGTTTGCCCAGGTGCCCGGTTCCGCGGGCGACGAATTGCGGCGCGAAATCGACCGTGCGCTGCCGCAACTGCGTGGAAAGTAATGATCACAGGGCAAGATGGGCTCCATGGTACGGACCGGTGAAATGGACCCGTGAAGCGGAGAGTTAAGATCGCCAAGACCTTCCGTGTTGGTCACTGACCACCTACCATAGGCCTGCTGCCGCGACTGCGGCTGAGTTTGCCATGCACACGTTTTTGTGGACGCTTTTAGCCGTCGTCGTTGGAGCGATCGTGGGCACAACTGCCGGGTGGCTGCGCATGCGCGACCAAAGTGAGCCTGCACCCCAAACGACCCAGTTTGGCGGCGTCGAGGCTGCGGCAGCGGCGCCAGCGATCACTCCTTTGTTTGCCGACCTGGCGGCGGCACAAACTGCAGCCAATGCTGCCAGCGTCGCGGCGTCTAGCAAGGCGACCGCGCCTGTGGCGGTCGCGCTGGGTGCAACCGTCGAGAATGTCAAGAATACTGACAGTTTACCAGCCTCACCGCTTCTGATTGTTCCTCATGGACCCGGATTTTTTGGCGAACTCGATTTGGCTGCGGCTGGTGTCGCCAGCATCCCAGTCTATGCCGGTTCAATGACGCGAGACGGCCTCGCCCAGCCATCTGTGATTGTCAAAGCCAATAAACTCGGAACGTTGCGCGGGCCGCTGGCCAAGGTCGAACTCTTGCATTTTGGATTCCTCCGCGATGCGGTCCCGGTGGCACTGCATGTTCGCTCCGCGGATGGAATTGAAGGTCTCGTCCTGTTGCGACTGCAGCGCAAAGGTGCACCCGATTCGGTGATCGCGGTTAGGCCCCTGCCCTCCGGCCAGCCGCCGCCCGAATAGCCTAGAGACCCGACCAATTAACGCCGAACCTCAAAGAATTCCCACACAAAACGGAGCGGCCTGACGCCAACCCGCAGGCCACTGAATAAGTGCCGCAGGCTCGCGACCCACAAAGCAAGCACTGAGACGCCGAGCAAATCTTGTTTGATCGGCTCTCTAGGGAATTGTCCCAGAATCAGTCATTGCGGGGCTGGTTCCCCTTGCTTGCCTCGTTGGTCGCTAAGCTCGCGTCCTGAAAAGCCGACTCGCCGCTACTGTGTTGCGCAGGCTGGTCGAGTAGTTTAGGCACAGATCCTAGCTTGCACTGGATAGCCCGGACAGCGTTTTAGGACTGCGTTTGGGGCGCGATCTGATGCGGCGCCCAATTTTTCGCCCATCCCAAACACAGCCTGCACAGAAACGTCTGATTCTGACAGCGATTTCGGCGGCGCATCGGACTGTCTAGTTGATAACTAACAATACGATCGCCGAGTGGGCCGGTCGCTAAATGACAAATATCAAGTGGCTGAGACGGCAAGTTGAACTGCCATTCGGCGCCGGCTTGACCGCGCCAAACCTGAAATTTCCGAATTTTCTCTATTGTTATTCTGCTGTTCCAGAGGGCAACCCGTTTGGGCCGCATTTGGACCCGCGGCGGTGATCACGCCTCACAGCCCGATACTATACGATCGTCTTGTCGATTTTCTGCAATAATTACACAGGGCGCTGGCTGAAGCAATGACCCCGAACTATCATTCGTTCAAAAGAATACACTGATACTGGAGCCACGATCGGCCCTCAAGATTTCGGTCGATGCTTGTCAACTAGGGCCGATAGCGGCACACTCAGGGCATCAAGCGGCTTGGAATTCGGTGCGCTGCAACACTTCGAAACGCAGGGTATGGAGTCCGTGGGTCGTTCACCAAGCTGATCAACACGATCACAGCAAGCGCAGGTTTCAGCTACTTGCCAAGCATGGGTGCATTTTGGTCGACAATGGGAGGGAGAATGGGAGCATCTCAATTTGGGACCCGAAACTCACATGTGCTTGAATCTGCTCGAGTACTCGGGCATGGCGCGCCGACCGGTCGCCATGTGAGTGAGAGAGAAGATTCAGGACCACTGTCGCATGGGATCCATTTGGCGACCGCAACGAGTAGCGGTTCGTCCAGTCCAAGCGGAGTCGCTGCCGCCCAAGGACTGCGCGAACTGGCGGTACGAATGCATCGACCCGCGACAAGCGGCCCAGTTTTGGGCGACAATCGCGCCAGTGCCGTCGGCATCCCGCGCAGAGTGGGAGAGTCAACGGCACACAGACCGGTTCTTGGCCAGACGCGCGCGCTCCAAGTGGCAGCCGCTGGGCCCGGATGCGGCCGTGATGGACTGGCGAGGACAACCATGCAGAGCCGCGACAACGGCGATGACAAGCGCGGGCGATCGTTGACGATTCCGCCGACTCGACTGACCAAGGGCGAGATTGCCGAAGGCATCGCCTTGGCCGAGTACATGGACTATCGGCGGCCACAAACGCGCGGTGAGTGCATAAATGGCCAGCGGCCGTGTCCCTATGTGGCATGCAAGCATCACCTTTACTTGGATGTGAATCCGGTCACTGGCAGCATCAAGATTAATTTCCCCGACGTCGAAGTTTGGGAAATGCAAGAATCCTGCGCACTTGACATCGCAGAGCGCGGCGGTCAGACCTTGGAAGAGGTTGGCGCGATCATGAACCTCACGCGGGAGCGTATTCGCCAAGTTGAGGTTAGCGGGCTAGAGCGCTTGCAAGCTGAAGAATTCGCGGTAGATTTGGAAGATGTGTTCACGAGTTAGGGCTGGTAAATGAATAGGTCATTCATTTACCGTTCCCGTTTGCTTGCTGTTTACCGTTCCCGTTTGTTTACTGGCTGGGTCGCAAGCTCGCGTCTTTACAACCGACTCGCTGCTCCGGCGCATGGCAGGTCGAGCGAGTATTTTTTGAACAGTTCACTAAAGTTACTGCTTGCTGCGATTACCCGCCTTCAGGCAACTAAACAGGTATCTGAACTTGCGGTTCACCACGCATCAACGGAAGCGCCACCGCTTACCGCTTGCTGGCAATCTTGGTAGGCGCACTTTGAGTCGACCCGCCGGCCCAGCAACCTGCAGAAGGAATCCGACTCGAGAATTGGAGTCCTCAACCACCCGCCAAGGCATCGATGTCTGACCAGCGACTTGCCCTGTTTTCTGTGGCTGACTCCAGAGGTGTGGCTGAATTGGCCCAACGGCTGTCGGAGAGCGGATACACGCTGGTCACCAACGGCGCGACGGCTGAGTGTTTTCGCCAGGCTGACGTGGCGTTTTTAGATGCCGAACAGCTGACTGGAGTGCCTGAAATTCTGGATGGTCTGGTGCAAACGCTGCACCCGGCCGTCCATGGCGGCATTCTGGCTCGGCGGGCGCGGCCGGACCACATGGAGGCAGTTGCCAATTTCAGTCTGCCTCTGGTCGAAATCGTAGTTGTCAACCTGTATCCATTTGGCGAGCTAATTGACGGTCTGGCGGCCGCGGGTGTGGCGACCGATGAGATGCTGTACCACGTCGACGTCGCAGGTGCGGCGCTGATTCGGGCCGCTGCAGGCAACTATGTAGATGTATTGACACTGGTGGACCCGGACGACTATTCGCCCACTCTGGATGAACTTCTTGCGGGCCGACTTGACGTTGCGCGGCGCAAGCGCTTGGCTGCAAAGGCTTTTGCCCACCTCACCCACTTTGACGAAGCGGTCACGGCTTGGCTCAGTGGTGTGCCATTGGCAAGCGCGGGTTCCGTGGGTAGTCGCCAAGGTCCGGCAGCCGACGCGTCGCCCTATTTTGCGCGGCAGCTCGGCTTGGATGGCGACAATGTCAATGTCATGCTTGGGCCGGCGGAACCATTGGATGGCGGCGAAAATCCTCATCAAGCTGCTTGGTATCACCGCGACTTGACCGGTTTCCTGACCGAAGCTGCGGCTACAATTGCTGAACAAATTCAGCAGTTACCGTATGTGTCGTTCATGGATGCCGATCTGGCTTGGGCAGCCGCGCAGGACCTACCCATAGGCCTCGCAGGCGCAGTCGTCGTCAAACATGGCAATCCTTGCGGTGCTGCGGCATTAACGACCTCAGTGGCTGGTGCGCTATTGCGAGCAATGGACGCTGATCCAATGGCCGTGACCGGTGCGGTGTTGGCCGTCAATCGACTGTTTGACTTGGCAGCTGCCCGTGCTCTGGGTGATCGGCCGTTGTCGCTGGTCGTGGCACCGTGGTTTGATGAAGAAGCGCTTGAATTCTTGACGACTAAGCCGTGGCTGCGTCTGATCGCCTTGGGTGATTTGGGGCAGGATCGCGTCAAGCGTTTGGTTCACGTTACCAATTTGGGAGTGCTGGTCGAGCAACCGGATACGGTGCCGCTCAATATTGACGCGTGCCTAATAGCCACCAAAGCCAGTCCCGCTGTGCACGAATGGCGGGCGTTGGATATTGCGTGGCGGTTGTGTAAGCACGCAAAGTCCAATGCGATCGTCATTGCCGACGACAAAGGCAGCATTGGGGTTGGTGCCGGACAAGTGTCGCGGTTAGACGCCGCGGTGATCGCCGTTGGCAAGTGCCGAAAGGGGTATCGGCCGATGGGCGCAGCCTCCGACGGTCAACTGACGGGCGCGGAGATTTTGGACACGCTGCTCAGAATTGGAGTCCGTGCCATCGTTCAGCCGGGCGGCAATCCGCGCGACGCTGAAATTGCCGCTGCGGCTGATGCGCGCGGCATGTCGATGGTGTTGACCGGCGTGAGTCACTATCGATACTAATGGCCCCTCCAAAATCAAGTCGATTTTGCTCCCCGGCCCATTGCTTGCTTAGTGGGTCGCTGACTCGCGGCTTTGCAAGCCGCCCGCAAGCTCCGTTCCAATCGCGGATCGATCGAGTTATTTTTTCACGAGCCCCAAGAGGGTGTTTACATTCATTGCCGTAGCGAGCGGAAACAGGCGGCCGCAAGGCAAGACGGAGGCACTCTGACGACTGAGGCGCACCTGGAGTGCGTCACAAGCAGGAAGAGGGCTGACAACAAAGCCGGTCACCACGACCCATCAGCCGGGCTCATTTTCGGCGGTCCCTTGACCGATCTGCCTCACACGCACCACCCTATGCACGTCTGTACGCCTGCGGTTTGCCGCGCGAGGAGCGATGAGAGTTACCTGCGATCGCTGTGGATCATCTTATACGCTACCCGAAGCCCGCGTGGCTCCGGGTCGGCGACTGCAATTTCAGTGTCGCCAGTGTCAGCACCGAATCATCGTCCAAATTCCTACCGAGAACGAAGTTGGTGTCCAAGGGGTTGAAAGGACACCACAAGCGCCGCCGACCGTTGCCAGGGTCCTGTGGTTCATTAGTACAGCTGGCGGGCAACAGCAGCGATTGGATACGGACGGTGTCCGCACTGCGATCGCTGAGCATTCGGTGGTCGCCGACACGTGGCTGTGGCGCAAGGGCATGGCCGAGTGGTCCAAAGCCGGGGAAGTTGCTGATTTTGCAATGTTATTTGGAGAGCCGGACTCAACTCGCGCCATGGAGCCCGTTGCCGCACCGATCGCAGCTCCACCTCAAGCAACAGGTGTGGCGCCCACGACGAGTCCGCGCGCTCCTGGGGGAGGCGCACACGACCAGGCGGTCGTTGAATTGGGCCGCCCTGCCATGTTGGTAGGCAGTAACGTCGCGGGCGCGGCATCCGTGCACAAAGGCGCAGGCTTTCAGACCGATCAGCGCGCGATCCCGATGCCCATTATTCGGGTAACCACAGATGGAGCTGAGGCGATTGGCCGCGATCTGCGCCAGCGTCGCGATATCCAGCCCGCCTCCCGCGCTAATGAACCACTGCGGCCACCGGCCGGCAACCGCGCGGCTCGCCCTGCGGCCCAAGCGCAGACTCCAGGGGAGGACTTGGCCAGTCTGCGACCTGAGCTTCGCTCTGGCAGGCGACCCATCAAGCCGCGCGATGGTAGCCGTAGTGGGGCGGAACAAAGCGGCCGGACGTCCGCTTACGCAGCCATGCCAGACGATGACGAGGACGGCCAAGACGGCGACAAAAGCAAGGGGCCGTGGTCACCTGCAACGGATACCTATCAAGGTCAACGAGCTCGCCATACGCGCAAAGTCGAGGACCGCGATCGCGAAAGTGCCATTGAGTGGGCAGCGGCGATGGAGCGGCGCGACGCGGAAGCCCAGTCGCTGCGCAAAAGTTTGCAAGCCTGGCAGCGATTGGCCTTTGCCGGTTTGATTGCCCTTGTAGTCCTGCTGCTGCTGACTGCGCTGCTGACGGTGCGTATGCGCGATGCTCAGGAGGCTGCAGCTCGGTGTCCGGCGCAAGTAGAAGCTCCCTAACCCCGTTTAGAAAAACCGCGAGATCGTGCTAGTGTGGCGCCCCTCGCGCCGCACACTCTCCCAACTTTAAGGGTGACAGGGACTCAGCCGCGACTGAACCGATTGAATTTCTCTCAACAGCTATACACTATGAATCTATTACGGTCTGTACCCCTTTGGGCGAGTTGCGGTGTTTCAACTTGTCAGGAACTGCTCGCAGTGTTTCCGCGCAGTTTTAGCCAGTTACCGCCTTTTGGAGCGGAACGCAGTGCGAGTCGGAGTGCACCGACACGCGGCTGGGAGCCTAAGGGCCGACCATTGCAGCGGAAAAGACCATGAGTGGACATAATAAGTGGAGTACGATCAAGCATAAGAAGGGCAAAACCGACGCGATTCGTGGTCGAGTTTTCACTAAAATTATCAAGGAGATCACCGTTGCGGCTCGGCTTGGTGGCGGCGATCAGACGGCCAATCCGCGCTTGCGCAAGGCTGTCTTGGATGGCAAGGCCAACAACATGCCAGCCGACAACATTGCGCGGGCGATCAAGAAGGGTACGGGCGAGCTCGAAGGCGTGTCCTACGAGGAAATCACCTACGAGGGCTACGGTCCCGGCGGCACAGCGGTGCTGGTCGACGTGACCACCGACAACCGCAATCGAGCGATCACCGAAGTGCGGATGGTATTCAACAAGCGCGGCGCCAAGTTGGCTGAACCGGGCGCAGTTGCCTACCTGTTTTCGGCCGTCGGCCAGGTAGTGGTCGCCAAGACGAGTATGGCCGAGGACGACCTGATGATGGTCGCGCTCGATGCAGGCGCCCAAGACGTCGAAACGGAGGAGGATCAGTACACCGTAGTCACGGGCTTTACCGACTTGTGGTCGGTGCGCGATAAGCTGGAGGCCGCCGGTGTTGCGATTGTCGACTTCAAGTTTGCCAAAATCGCTTCGACGACCATTGAGTTGTCGGGCAAGGAGGCCGAATCGATGATGACGCTTCTGGAAGCATTGGAAGACCTCGACGACGTCCAAAATGTGTGGTCCAACTTTGATGTGGACGCCGAAACACTGGCGGCGATGAGCGCCGATTGAGCGTTAGACGATTGATAATGCTGAGTTGTTCAGTTGTGAGCCCGTGGAACCGCTCTATCGGCGGCCTTCGCGCCCCATGCGCTGGCAAGGCCAGTCTTCGCAGGTCGGGTGTGGGCTACCAACATCGTTGAAATTTGGGCGTGTCAGCGAACAACTCAATCAACCTGCGCGAAGACCGGAGCGACGAGTCGGTTGTAAGGACGCGAGCTTGCGACCCGCCCAGCAAGCAGGCGGGCGCGGTAAATGACAGCTCGAACTGTCAATCCATTATTCGGCATTTGGGCCCACGGGGTCCGTTTCAGCGGAGCACACGATGAACCTTTCGCCAAATACGCTGGGGCGCCTAAGCGCAGTTGGACTGTCGCTTATCGGTTTCTATTCAAGTGGTTGTAGGTCCTGCAAATCCGAGGAGCCACCTAAGGCCGCTGCTGTTTCGGCGCCAGCAGTTGCTGAGCCTGCTGATGCAACTGCCACTACGTTACCTGCTGCGGCCAGTGTTTCGCAGGGGAAGTTCGAAGCGCCGGACGTTTATCCTGGACCGCGATCTGAGGCGCTCGATGGCTGGCGCTTGACCAGTGGTTTTGCCTCGCTCAAGGACGAGCAGTTGACAGAGCCCAAAGCACTGGACGACACGCGGATTTACCTGACGGCGCTCGATGCCGGCGGCCATCCCGTTGGCAGTCTGGAGAAGCTAGAACGCGCTGAACTACATGTGTTTTTCGTCGCCAAAGACCTGCGCCATGCCGTCTATAGCTCGGGCAGTGGGCCGGTCCGCGAAGGAGCGGATGCCCGGTCGGTGGTCGTGCGGCCACCAGAGGGCGGCGATCACGCCATGATCGCGGTGTTTAAGCCGACCGGCGGCGTCCCCCGCGTGGTGAGCTCGCCAGTGACCGTCAAGGGCGTACTGCCTGAAGTCATGGGCCCGGGTGTGTCCAGCTTGACCTTGACCGCCAAGTCTGAGGCGGAAACGGTTGTGCTAGCCGTCTCGCCCGCCAACCCCGTCGCCGGTCAGCCGGTGCAGATCACAGCTCAAGATCTGGATCCAAAAGGCGCGCCACGTGGCGAACTGCGGCTGCCATTCGCGGTCATTGTCAACGATCAGATGGGCTGGGGCGACGTCGTCGAGTGGGACGCCACCGGCAAGGCGACTTGGACCCCGCGCAGCTCCGGCGATTTCTTGGTCTTGGCACCTCCTACCCGCGGAAGCAAGGCTTTGGCCTTTAAGATTCACGCGCTAGCGCCGCCGGTTCAGGCACCATGACAGGACCTAGCCATGCTGCCAATGGCGATGCTGGCCTGAATTTGCTCGATGAACTGCGGTGGCGCGGCCTAGTCCACCAAGTCACCGACGAACAAGTTGTGCGCGAGGCCTTTGCACGGGGCACCTCTGCCTACATCGGATTCGACCCCAGTGGGGCAAGCCTGCATGTCGGTTCGCTTTTGCAAATGGTCAACCTGCTGAGATTGGCGCGTGCCGGGCACCGGGCCATTGCGATTGTAGGCGGCGGCACCGGTCTTATTGGCGATCCTTCTGGCAAGTCGGCCGAACGCCAGCTGATGAGCCAAGCGGACGTTGCTGCCAATGTTGAACTTTTGCGCCGCCAACTGACGACATTTTTTGCACAAAACGGCGTACAGGTCGAGATCATCGACAATGCCGATTGGCTCCAGAATTTGGGCTTAGTGCCCTTTTTGCGCGACGTTGGCAAGCATTTTTCTGTCAATGCGATGGTCCAGCGGGATTCAGTGCGCAAGCGCTTGAATGAGCGCGATCAGGGCATTAGCTACACCGAGTTTAGCTACATGCTGCTACAGTCATACGATTTTGTTGAGTTATATCGGCGTGTTGGCTGCGCAGGACAAGTCGGCGGTTCCGACCAATGGGGCAATATCGTCTCTGGCCTCGACTTGGTCGAACGGCTAGCGCGCAAGGGCGACGGGACTCTGCCCGCTGGCCAACCATGGGGCCTGACGGTTCCGCTATTGGCGACAAAGGCAGGCCACAAATTTGGTAAGACCGAAGCGGGTGCGGTCTGGCTTGACGCCACGCTGACCTCGCCGTACCAGCTATTTCAATTTTGGGTTAACAGTGACGACGACGATGTCGACCGCTACCTGCGTTTTTTCACGTTGTTAGACGAGCCCGAAATTGAAGCCCTGATGGTCGAACACCGAAAGGCCCCGCATCAGCGGCGGGCGCAAAAGCGGCTCGCTGAAGAACTGGTCCGCCTAATTCACCCGCAGACCGTTGCCGCGGTGCTGGCCGCGACCGAAGTGCTCTTCGGCGGCAATCCGCTGCAGGCAAGCCGGGATTCGCTGGAAGTAGTGCGCCGCGAAGTGCCTTGCGTTAGCGTGACCAAGTTGGTGCCCTTACAAGAGATTCTTGTCGGAGAAGGTCGAATTTTTGCCTCCAATGGTCAAGCGCGGCGAGCAATCACGGCCGGCGCTGTCGTGGTCTCGGGGCAAAAATGGGCGGGCGATCTCAGCGAGCCGCTTGCCGAGTCGGCATGGCTGCATGGCGAATACGCCCTAGTTCGGCATGGCAAGAAGGACTGGCAACTGGCCGTGGCGACGGACTGACCGCCGGTGCCGCCTACCTACCCAACCGTTCCGCAGGGCGCCAAGTTGCCAGTGTGGTTGAGCGCTTGTCTGGCCTCGCCGCCACCGCGTGTTTTGCCGCTAGCCAATGACGCGGCGTCGGCCGTGCTGGTGCCCGTGATCCACAGGCCCGCAGGCGCGAGTTTGCTGCTGGTGCGCAAAGCGGCTCACTTGAAAAAGCACGCCGGACAAGTCGGCTTTCCTGGCGGCAAAGTCGACGATGGCGATAAGACGGCAGAGGCCGCAGCTCTGCGCGAAGCCTACGAAGAAGTCGGTTTGCCGCCAGATTTGGTTCAAATTGTCGGTCAATTGGACGACGAGCGCACCTATGTGACTGACTTCCACATCCGACCGGTGGTAGGCTATATCGCCAACCCACCACGCGATTTCAGGATTGACCAAGGCGAACTGACTGGCGTTTTGGAAATCGGCCTGCAGGAACTTGTCGATGAGCGCCCGGCGTCTTGGGTCGAATTCTCACTTTTGGGTCAGGTGTGGCGGGCTCCACGGTATGAGTTCACTGAAGGTCGGGTGGTGTGGGGCGCCACGGCCCGAATGCTGCGAAACCTCCAGATGCGCCTTCGAGGTGCGGTTTAGCAGCTTGGCGCAGTCTTGCTATACTCGATCGCCGAATTCCGGCATCAAATGCCGGACCGCCGATCTCGTGCTTGCTCAGTGGGTCGCCAAGCTCGCGTCTGCTGCGCAGCCAACTCGCGGCTCCGGTCAAAGCTTGATCTCGAATTTGGGTGACCCTGTATAGTTGCCTGACGTTGGCCGGCCGACTCAACAAGCGACAACTAAGAGTCTAAAACTTAGGTCGATTACCGGCTCGCTTGCGCAATTGACGCAGTGTGTCATAGGCTCAGTTTGCCGTCCGCTATCACCCAAATGACCAACAACCGGCACAAGGTCCAATGCCCGCAACTCGCGTCATCAAGCGCTATGCCAACCGAAAGATGTACGATTCGGCGCGGTCGTGCTACGTAACGCTGGAAGAAATCGCTGAAATGGTCCGCAACGGCGAAGACATCGCCGTGATCGACAACCGGTCCAAGGCCGATGTCACCGAAGTCACGTTGACCCAGGCCTTGCTGGATGCCGAGCGGCGCCGACGGGGCTCCGTCCCCCTTCCCGGTTTGCGCGAATTGCTGGCTCAAGGTGGTGATTTTCTACAAAAGCGTGTCGCCGACCCCGTTGTCCGAGTGCGGGAAGAAGCTCAACGCTCGGTCGCGACGTGGCGCGGTCAGGCCGAACGTATTTTGCATCGCAAGGCTGCGTTGGACCCTGATGTCGACGTGGTTGCAGTGCAGTCTGCGACAGCAGTTGCCGAAAATCCCGATCCAGCCCACGCCAAGAAGCTGGGATGGTCCGTGCACGGCCCGTGGAGGCTGGAGGACTGGCAGGCTTTTGTTGACGAACGCCTGAGTCACGCGCTGCTGGGCTTGACCGCACACGCAGCCGATTCCGCGTCGCATCAGGCGGAACTGGTCGAGCTGCGCGTGCAAGTCAAGCAGCTTGCCGCCAGAATCGAGCACCTTGAAGCGGCAATTGTCGCAGTTCAGAGTCACGAACCGTAGAATCGAAGTTCTGTCCATCGGCTGCCGCAAGGAGCGAAATGCGATAGATACACCGTTGAATCTGGAGTACTGTACCGTCGTCTTAGTCGGCACCAACGCAAACTAGTCGGTTTCGTTGGCGCCGCTTTTCTGGTTTAGCGGGTGGCTAAGGGCCCGTGCATAATCAAGTCGATTTTGCACCGCGGCCCATTGCTTGATGATGGGTCGCTAACTCCCGGCTTTTCAAGCCGACTCGGCGCTCAGTTCCTGTCACGGTTCGCGTTTCTATCCCAGTTCGATCGAGTAATTCTTGCTCTGGTCCTAAGTGCACAGCTGTTCCACCGACTGGCCATCGCGACCCGACGTCGATTCATTGCGCGACTTGTAGTAGGGACCCGTTGGATTTGCACATCTAAGTTGGTGAGTCGCGACTCCGCTGGCCAGAGTTTTCTTGAGTTGCCGTCGTTCGGATCCACCATTTCGGCAGTTCACTTTTTGCGGTAGCATTGCCGCACCGATGATTGGAGCCCAGAATTATGTTAAAAACCCTGAATCTTCGCCGACTTAGTTCGCTGTTTTTGCTCTTTTCCGCACTGGCGGTGACCTGGATGACCACCGCGGCGCTGGCCAAGGAGAAGAAGCCGCCCAGAGCGCCAGATGCCGTCGATCAACTCAATGAAGCCGACGTTTTGGGCGAGGCCTACATCGCCACGCGCTTCCAATTCGTCAAGTTTGAGTACGATGGCAAAAAAGAGTGGGAAAACCATGAGTACTTGGACGGCTCCAAGACCTTGGTGATCAAGGGCATCGATCGCAGTCAGGACCACACGGTCGTTCTGACCCCGCGGGATAGCGGCTATGAAGGGGTGTCGGTGACGCTCAAGGCCAGTGATTTTAAGCGCGCGGTGCTCAAGACCAAGGGCCGGACCCAGACAATCACCTTTCGGGCGTACTACAAGCCCGATTTCAAGAAGGTCGATGCGCCCAAGGCTGAACCCAAGCCCAAAGAGGGCGCTGAGGGCGCGGGCAAGTAGCTGGGCGCTGAGGGCGCCGGTATAGGCTGGGCGCTAAGGACACGGACAAGTCTCAACGCATAGCCGCCACTAGATTGGGTACCGTGGGCACAACACAGCCAGATTTTTCTCCAACTCAATACGCCGAAGTCGAATCTCGATTGGAAGGCGTATTGCGGTTTGCCTCGGCCCGCGGGATTGCCGACGTCCACTTCAAGCCAGCCCAGCGCCCTCTGTACCGGCGTTTTGGCCAGCTGATCTCACGCCGCGACGAGCCGGTTTTTACCGCCGACGAGTTGGCGATCTTGACGGACAAGTGGCTGCCCCCAGACCAACTCAGCCACTTTCAACGCTGTGGCGACGCTACCTTCGTGATCACGCTCGTCGGATGTGGACGCTTTCGGGTGAGTTGTTTTCAAGCGCGCGGCAACGCTGCATGGTCGGTGCGGGTTATTTCGCCGCGAATTCTCAATTTGCGCGAACTCAACTTGCCGCGATTTTTGGGCAATTGGGCGATGCTTCGCCACGGCCTGGTGCTCGTTTCGGCGCCGCCGGGCGGTGGGAAGACGGCGACCTGGTTGGCTTTGCTCGAACATATCAACACCGCGTCGGCAACGGCCTGCCAAATCGTGACGTTGGAAGCGCCAGTCGAGCAGCAGTTTGACGACAAGGTGGCCTTTATCCATCAACGCGAAGTGGGCAGCGATACCCAAGATGTGGCCTCGGGCATCCGGGCCGCGCAGCGTCAATCGCCTGACGTCATCGGCGTAGACGTCGCTAGCCCGCACAGTTTGATTGACCTGCTTGATGCCGCCGAATTGGACATGCTGGTGATCGCCAGTGTGACGGGGGGCGGCGCTGTCGATGTTTTGCGCAAGTTGTTGGACTATCAGACAAATAATCGACAGCTGATCCGGCAACGCTTGGCGCGTCGGCTGCGCGGCATCGTCCATCAGCAGTTAGTCGCGACCGCAGATGGCAAGGGTATGGTCCCGATATGTGAAGTGCTGCACATGGTGCCACAGACCGCTGAGTACCTCAAAAGTGATCGTGATATTGACGGGTTGCAGGCGCTTATTGACAGTGCGGCGCACAGGGCGGCAGGAATGGTGGGCTTTGATCACGCCATTGGCGAACTGGTTCACGCTGGCACTGTTTCTGCAGAGGTCGGCCTCGCGGTGGCTCGTGACGCGGAAGGGCTGCGCCCAAAGCTCTCGGCATTGCGACCCGTTTCTTCGCCGCCTGACCGGGTGGTACAGTTGACGCCAGCGGGAACTTTAGGCGCGACGACATTTTCTGTGTCTACTTTCGGCGACTTTGAGCCCAAAGGTTAGTGCCCGTGCAAAGTCAAGTCGATTTTGCACTTCCGCCCTTTACTTGGTTGGCGGGTCGCTAAGGGCACCAACAAAATCTAATCGATTTTGATGGCGCCCGTTTGCTTGCTGTGTGGGTCGCTAAGCTCGCGTCTATTCAGCCGACTCGCCGCTCCGACCCAGACGAGCGTCGTCGAGTTAATTGTGCTGGGGCCCTAACTCGCGGCTTTGCAAGGCGACTCGACGCTCAGTTTCTATCCCGGGTCGGTCGATTAATTCTTGGTCGGGCCCTTGGCGCTGCGGCGGTCTAAGCCGCGCCTATTGTGGCCCTGATTACAAGGGATCCGCAGTAAAGTCAGCGTCTTGCGCATCCAAACGCAGCCTACGCCAGTCTTCGCGTGTCAGGCAACGGCCGAGCCAAGCCCGGCAGCGCTTTTCCACTGCACACGCCCGACTGCGTCGGCAATCGGAATGGAAGCGTATGCCGCACACGCTGCCGGTCGCATCTTCGGGCAGCGCCAGTCCTGAGGCCGGCAAAGACAGCTGTCCAGCATGCCAATGGGCTAGCCGTTCAGCGACTGCGGACACCGCCCGGCACCGGCCCTGCTCATCGCATACGGTCGTGCCGGCGCAGTCGCGATTACTTTGAACCACACAGCGACCTTGGCGCGGGCTGCACCGACCTTCGCGCCGACAAGGAACGCTCATTTCGCAATCGGATCGCGTCAGGACGGCGCAACGACCCTGAGCCACACTGCACGCCCCTGCGGTCAAGCATCCAGCGGTAGGGATGCAGTCTTCGTCAAATGCGGTCACGCACACGCCGTTGCGGGCCGTGCAGGCTCCATCCATCCTGCATTGGCGACTTGCCTCACACTCAGCCGACGACACAGCTTTGCAGCCACCAGCTACGCCGGTGCACTGACCTTTATCTTTACATTCCAAACGGTTACGGCAATCGGCGCCCACAGGTTCACAGTGGTCACCGACTAGCGAACAAGCTGCTCGACTGCGGCATCCTGCAGACGCCGCACACCAACCGTCGCTGGACGCAACGCACTGTCCGCGCAGGGCTTTACAAAATCCAAGAGTTTTGCAGGATTCGCTCGCCTCGCAGCCAGCGTCCTGAGTCGCCGCACAGAAGACGTCGGTGGAAGCGACGTCGGTGGCGACGCCTGGCAACCCTTCCGAGCGACCACATTTTCCGTCGCGCCGACACACTAGCGCAGCTGAGCAGTCTCGATCACTACCGACGGTACAGCTACCTGCGTAGCCGATGGTGCAGCGGCCGAAAGTGTCGCATGCTTCACCGCAGCGCGCGGCAGCGCGGCCTCCGGTTGCGCATTGGCCACCTTCCGCTTTGCAAGCGCCCAGTTCCCGGCAATTTGCGCTGACCGCGCAATCGTGATCCGCGGTTGCTGCGCATGCCGCGTTGACTGCTCGGCACAGGCCGCGCTCCGCGCACAGGTCGCTGTAGAGGCAATCGCGATCGTCGGCGACGATGCATTCGTGGCCCCAAGCGGTACATACACCGCGTTTGGCGCACGATGGCGTGGCCCGACACAGGTCTGGCAAACTGCAGCGGCCGCGGTAGCAGTGAAGTTCGCCGCGG
This sequence comes from Myxococcales bacterium, assembly GCA_009692465.1. Taxonomy (GTDB): domain Bacteria; phylum Myxococcota_A; class UBA9042; order UBA9042; family UBA9042; genus SXRM01. The sequence continues at coordinate 3,410 of SHZD01000069.1, read as the reverse complement.
CAGTCCAAGCGCGTGTTGCAGACGTCGCCTTGCTCGCCACGGGCAAAACAGCCAACTTGAGCAAACACGAGAAGCGGTAGTGCCAGCGAAAGCCCGCGCCAGTGACCGCGACAGTGACCGCGACCGCGACAGTGACCGCGACAGTAACTGCGCCAGTAACTGCGCCAGTAACTGCGCCAGTAACTGCGCCAATAACTGGGCCAGTGATTCACCGGCCTAGCGAGACGGTCAGTGCTCACTGATACGGGCCTGTAAAAGAATAACTCGATCGATCTGCGAAAAGACCGGAGCAGCAAGTCTGGCGTAAAGACGCGGGCTTGCGACCCACCCAGCAAGCAGACGGGCACGATAAATGAATGACTTATTCATTTACGAGCCCTAAACTCAAAATGCGGTGCGAGAAGTGGGACTTGAACCCACATGCCTTGCGGCGCTAGCCCCTCAAGCTAGTGCGTCTACCAATTTCGCCATCCTCGCTGAGTGCCTGAGCCGCAACGGCCGCCGGCGCGCGGAAGCATGGGCACCACCGCGACAGTTGTCAAGAGACGCGGTCTGCGTGCATTCTTGGCCGACGAGCGACGCGAAGGCGATGCGCGCTTGAGGCAATCATCCGGTGAGTACAAGCACGACCGAACCGTTTGTGGAACTGTGGACTGAGGCACAACTGGCAGCAAAGATTGCTGAACTAGACGTTGCCTACCATAATCTGGGTCAAAGTCTGGCCTCGGACGCCTACTACGACCGGCTCAAAGAACTGCTTGCCAAGCGCAACGCCTCGCATCCCCTGTTGTCTGTGGTGGGTTCCAGCAGCAGCGACAACGGCGACAAAGTGGAGCACCAGCAGCCGATGCTGTCACTGGATAAGTGCACAGAATTTAGCGATTTTTCGGCGTGGTATCGCGGCGTGTTCGCCCAGGCGACAGATAGGGCGAATAGCGCAAAGCTGGATGACGAAGTGAAGCAGTGGGCCCAGACCCCGCGGGGAGCGCTGGTGGCGCTGCCGAAAATCGATGGGCTTGCCTGTTCGCTGCGCTACGACGACGGTGGCACGTTGGTGCGGGCGGCCACCCGTGGCGACGGCAGGTTCGGCGAGGATGTGACCGTCAATGCTGGCCAAATACCAACAATTGCAAAGGCGTTACTCGGCGAAAGCCAAATCGGTCGACAACTCGAAGTGCGCGGTGAAGTCTACCTGCCGCTATCGCGATTTGCCCAAGTAGCTGGTGAGTACGCCAATCCGCGCAACTTGGCCGCCGGGACGCTCAAATCCAAGGATAGCTCCGCAATTCCACTGGATTGGCTTGCATTCTACGCCTACGATTTGCTCGGATCCGGCTTGCCAACCGAAACGGCCAAGTTGACAAAATTGCGAGAAATGGGCTTTGCAGTGCCAAACTGGCGACCCGTTGCAGCGGCGCAGGCAACGCAGGTCTTCAACTTGTTTGCCGCCGATCGGGCGACTGACGACTTCGAGGCCGATGGCATCGTGGTGCGAATGGACGACTGCACGCTGGCTCAGCGCCTCGGTTCGACCTCCCACCACCCGCGCAGTGCAATTGCTTGGAAATTCGCAGTTGCCGCCGACACTTCGATTCTGCAAGCGATCCACTGGAGTGTGGCCCGCACCGGGGCAATTACGCCAGTCGCCTTGGTCGCACCCGTAAACCTGTCGGGCGCTACGGTAACGCGAGCGACGCTGCACAACGTGTCCAATCTGCGGCGCTTGGCCCTACGGAGCGGCGACAAGATCGAAATTGTGCGGCGCGGCGGGGTAATTCCCCATGTAGAACGGGTGATTGAAGCCGCAGATGGCCAACCCATCGGCATTCCAGAGAATTGTCCGGGGTGTAGCAAAATTGCCGTAGTCGTCAGTCGCGACGACGGCAAGGGGCGAGTCATCGAGGTGCTGCAGTGCAGCGATCCCGCCAATTGTTTGGCCGCCCGCCAGCGCAGCTTGCTGCACTTTTGCCAGACGCTCGACTTGGAGGGTTTTGGGGACAAAGTCGTTGAAATCCTGTTGGATCAGGGTCTGGTCGACACCGCAGCGGACCTTTTCGCCTTGACCCGCGACGATCTGCTGCCGTTGCCGCGGTTTGGCGAGTTGCTGGTGAAGAACCTAATCGGCCAAATCGACCGTGCGCGCCGGGTCGAACTGCCGGCATTTTTGGTGGCGTTGGGCATCCCTGCGCTAGGCAAGCAAACTGCTCAACTTCTGGCAACTCGGGGGAATCTGGCCCAAGTTCGCAGCCTAACCAAGTCAGATATCAGCAGCTTGCATTCACTTGGCTATAAGACCGCGGAAGCGATTGTGACCGGCCTTGCCGACAACGCTGAATTAATTGACGCTTTGTTGCAGCACATTGAGGTCATCGCTCCTCAACAAGTGGCGCCGCAGCATGGCTATCTGACCGGACAAATTGTTGTTTTTACAGGGACACTTGAAGCGATGGGTCGCCGCGAGGCTCAAAAACTGGTGGTGCAGCTCGGTGGCGTGGCCGGCGATTCCCTAACCTCTGAAACGACATTGCTGGTGGTCGGTGGCGATGAGCTTGTAGCAGCGCTGCCCTCCGCGAAACTCAAGAAAGCCCGCAAGCTGCTGGCCGATGGCAACCCAATCCACATTGAATCCGCAGCGAACTTTTTCGCCCGCATCGCCAGTGAGCCGGCATGATTGCCAAGACGGGCTCGCTTCTGGCTTGGGCAGTTGCGGCGATAGTGCTGTCCGGGGGGCCAGTTTACGCCACAGAAGGCGAGCGCGAATGGTCCATTGCGGCCATGGCGGGTTCCTCCGGCAGCGACTCAGTGAATTCGCAGTGGCTCGCCGGCCTTGATGGGCAATTGCTGTTCCATGCTAGTGATTTTTGGGCATTGGGCGCCACGGTTCGACCACGATTCGCGGCTGGCCGGGCGGCCGTTGCACTAGACGCCACCGCGCGATGGACCTTGGATGCGTTGCAGTGGATACCGTCAGTGGCGGCTGGCGTTGGTGGCCAATTTGCGACAGAAAACTCTGCCCTTAGCCTGGCCATGCGCGCGGAAGGGTCACTAACGTGGCGAGCGCAGCGCGCTTGGGGGATATCGGCTCGCGTGGCCGTCGAGAGTGCTGTGAGCACAAATGAACCGATGCATTGGTTGGCTGGGATCGGCTATGTGCGCTACTGGGGCGCTGGAGTCGGCGTCGACTTGTAGTCTTCGCAACGCCACTCGTGCACTGCGATCCCCCGCTTTGGGCGCATCTCTGCGTCGCTGCGTCGCTTTCCTCCTAGGAGCGTGTCGGAGTATTCCGACTCGCTCCTAGCGCCGTCTGCCTAGACGGCGGCAACTGTCCGAAACTGCACGGATTCACTCCGGGCAGTTCTTGGACAGTTGAGAATATCTGTGAAGCTAGGAGACTGTCAGATCGCAATAGA
>SHZD01000002.1 GCA_009692465.1 Myxococcales bacterium | reverse complement strand
AGAGGGTGTTTACATTCATTGCCGAAGCGAGCGGAAACAGGCGCCCGCAAGGCGAGGCGGAGGCACTCTGACGACTGAGGCGCACTTGTAGTGCGTCGCAAGGAGGAAGAGGGCTGACAACAAAGCATGGCGGGGTCGATGAGTCCAGCGAATGCATCGACGGGTTACGCGCAGCCGGCGTTTGAAGATAAACACCCTCTTAGTGCGGGTGGCCATGGGCGGGCGACACCGTGCTCGCAGCAGCCAGTTTGACGGACCACGCCCCGCGAATGACAACCCGTTCGCCGGCCACCAGCCCCGAGGCAATGGCGACCAACGCTCGATCGCGAATGCCAGTGCGCAGCGTGCGACGCTCAAAGGACTCGCCGTGCAGTTGCACAAAGACCACCGGCGTGCCGCCGTCGTCGACCAGCGCGGACAGGGGCACTGCCAGCGTCGAAATCGGTTCGCCTGTCGCCACCTGCACTTGCGCCGTCGCCCCGACTGGCCAGCGGCCGTTGGCATTGTTCACCGCGTAAAACAGCGACAGCGTGCGAGTAAGCGGATCGACAGCGACGGACCGCCCGACCAGCGCGGTGGCATCCAAGGCCAGCGGGGTGGCGAATCCCTCTAGCTGGGCAAAGACTTGGCGTGGCGTCGCCAGCAGTTCGGCATCGATGGCCGGCACCTGGACCTGCAACCACAACCGCGACGGGTCGATGACGCGAAACAGCGGATCGCCGGCTTGCACAAAACTGCCTGCAACTGCCAAGACTTCGACAATGGCTCCCGTCAGCGGCGCTTGAACGTGAACGGCGCCCTGATCGTGATTAGCCGCTCGCCAAGCGCCGGAAAACTGGGCAATCCGTTGGCGACTGGCCGCCAAATTGGCCTGGGCGACCGCGACTTGATGCTCGGCCTCTTGGACCCGGCGTTCAGGCACTGCGCCGTCAGCGTGGAGCGCCGCCATCCGTTGACGCTCACGGTCTGCCTGTCGCACTTGCAGTTGAGCTTGAGTCACGGCCAGATCGAGTGAGGCGCGATCGGCTGCTTCCAACCGCGGCGCCAGCACCGCCAGTTCGGCGTCGACAGCGACTTGCTGGCCCGCAGTCGGCCACGCCCCGTTCGCCACGCCCAGCCGCCCAGCCACTGGCGCGGCTATCAACGCTTCGCCGCCATCGCGCACCCGCAGCACGCCGGTGGCCCGCAGCGTCGGCTGCATGGATGCGGGCGCAACGACAGCCGTGGCCAATTCTTGTTGCCACTGCTGCTCCTTGAGTACGGCGATGCGCCCGATGGCGTCGGTCTGCTCGGGCGCGCTCGATTGCGCTGCGGCCACGGAGGCGTACACCGTCACTTGCCCCAGTGGGTGGCGGGCGCTCAGGCCATCGGCTTCGATCTCGACTACCAGATGACGCTTGCCCGCGGTGGCGGGCACGGCGATTGGCGCAAAAATCCCCGCTTCCCTTGGCCTATCAACGGCAAAGCGCTCCTCGCCCGTGGACCCGAGTAGGACCACGGTGAGGCGACCAGCGGGCAGCGCCGAAAAATCGGCCAAACGAGTGACGTGGGCGACGCACACCGACGGCTGACCGACGATCAGCGCTGGCAATTCAACGAATAGCTCAGTGACCGCCGTCCAATGGGTAAACGCCAACTGCGGTCGCTCCGCAGTGGCGACTGGTTCGGCGGCGGCGGCGTGGGGCTGGTGAGTCGGGTCTTGGCTCGCAGCATGCGGGTGGGGATGACCGTGACACCCAAGGCAAATTGCCGCGCAAATCGACCAAAATGCGAGTTTCATGGCAGGTTTTCTCCCGCAAGTGCAGCCAGTTCAATGCGGGCCTGCCGGGCGGCATACTCCAGATCGAGCGCCGTCAGCGCGTCTTCGTGGGCGCAGCGCCAGGCGTCGAGCAATTCCAACAACCCCAGTTCACCACCGACATAGCCAGCAGTAGCGGTTCGGACCAATTCTGCTGTCCCCACGCCAGCTTGGGCGCGAAAGACCACCGCCAGTTGGCGCAACCGGCTGGCTTGCGCATGTACAGTCGTCAGCGTTCCGCCCACTTGCGACTCGGCTAGGACCCGACGCGCCAGTGCGGCGCGGGCAGCAGCATCGGCAGCCTGGCGGTGGCCACTCGCCGGGTCCCACAGTGGCACGTGGAGGGCGGCAGCGGCAGAGTAGCCGTCACTGCGGCCTTGGTTGCCCAAATCCACCCCTTTCCAGCCCAACTGCACCCGCAAGTCGGGCCACGCGGCGCGGCGGGCGACGACACTATCGGCCTGCGCGGCCTGCGCTCGCAGGCTCAGCGCCTGTAGGTCCGGCCGGCGGGCCGCGGTTTGGCGCAAGGCAACGACGGCTGGCGACTCGGTCGATGGCAGCAACGTCCCCGCAAGCGACACCGAAGCCTCAACAGCCAAACCGATGCAGATCGCCAATTGGCCAAGGCTACGCTGGTGGGCCGCTTGTTCGCGCTCGATGTTGGCGGCGACGGCCTTCTGTTCGCGTTGCAGCCTTCGGCGGTCGTAAGGCGCGGCGTCGCCCCGCGCTTGCCTTTTGGCCACCACGGTCACCGCGTTGTCCAATTGCTCCTGCCAGCGTTGCAGGCTTTCAACGCGCAAGCCCAGGTAAAGCGCGGCGTAAAACCGCAACCGCACGGCAGTGGCTAGCTCGGCCCGCTCGGCTTGACCCCCTTGGGCGACCGCTTGAGCGCGCCAATCACCAGCCACCCCGGCCAGACGCCGCCGATCGGCCAAATCAAACGACTGTGAAACCGACAGGTAGTCTTCCGCGGTACCGGCAGGCCCGAATGTCTGTTCGCGCGAATAGGCAATTTCTGGACCGGCGCGGGCCGTAGCCGCCAGCGCCTGACCGCGCGCCTGACCTTGCTCACCAGCCAAAGCGGTGGTGAAGGCCGCGCGATCCAAGGCCAGACCGACGGCTTGCGTTTCAGTCAGCGACCTGACGGCCCCGGCAGACTCAACAGGGGCTAAATCGACCCGTGCTGAATGTTCGACCGGAACTTGGGCCAGCGCCGGCTCGGCCACCACCTGCCACACCAGTAGCGCGGCGACGTTTAGAAACCGAGTGACGGTCGGTATTTTTGGCAGGCGACGGCCCTGCGTCAGCTGGCTCATGGGCTCCTCACGGGATGACAAACGCCAACAGGGTCTCAGTGACGTGGTGAACCGGATCGCAGGCCAACAGCAACCCAACAACGGTGCTGCAAGCGATAGCGATCGGCAAGCGCAGCGATCCTTGCGCAGTGGGTGGTTCCAGCATTGCCAAAACGCGGCGCTCGACCGCGCGCTGACCAAACGCCGCCGCCACCGGCGCAAACTCAGCGTGATGGTCGCTGCTTGCGAGCAACCGCTCGACCTGCAAGATGGCCTCCGCCACCGTCAGGCGGTCACCCACCCGATTTGCCGCGGCCTCGTCGCACACCCGTTCAGATTCCACTTCGATTTCAGCGAGCAACCGCCGCCGCACCCTAGGCAGATGCAGCGCCGCACACACGGTGAGCCCCCACAGCACCAGCGCATCGCGCCGCCTGCCGTGTTCGTGCTCGTGGGCCAGCGCCGCGTGCAGGCCCTGCGGGGTCAAGGTGGCCACCAATTGGCGGCTGAGCACCACTTGGGGTCGCGTCAGCCCAACCGACAGACACAGCGGCAGCGCGCTGTCGACGATCGTAGCGTTCAAGTCGGTCGCAAGTTGGCCTGTAGCCAGCACATTGCGCACTAGGACCACCCCGCGGCGCAGGCGGGCGATGCTGCGACCGAGCGCAGTCAGGATCCCCGCCGCAGCGATCGCCAAAACCAGCCACAGCGCCAATGGGCCCGCAGAGGTTGGCAAATGCCGCAAACACAAGTGCGGATGCCCGTCGCCATGGACCAAACAATGGTCGAAGCTAGGCTCGACAAAGGCCAACAGCGCGGGAAGCGATGCCACCACCGTACACAACAACGCCAACCCGAGCGGCGCGACTGCCAAAGCGCACAACAACCGGTGCCGAATCGCCGGGGCCCATGCTGCAGTGGCGCGCAGGGTCAGCAACGTAATGGCAGCAAACAGCACACTGCCCACCAAAGCAAAGCCAAACGCGGCGGTGACCATCAATTGCAACGCGCCGAGCCAGCTAGGAGTCATTGCGCCGACCTATCGCCATCCAGCGGTTCATGGACCATTTTTTTTGCGCCGGGCGGCGACCAGCAATTCCAGCCGTGCCAACTGCTCCGGACCCGCGCGCTCGGCGAGATCGACAAACGCCGACATCACCGCCTCGGCCTGATGGGTCAGCATGGTGTCGACTAACTCGCCCAATAGGCCGCGCTGAAATTGGTCTGCAGTCACCGCCGGCCGGTAGATGTGGGCGTGGCTAACCTTGTCGCGCGCCAACAAACCCTTTTCAAACAACCGCTTTAGCGTCGACTGGATGGTGTTGAGCGTAATGCCACGCGGCTCGCCAACGGCGGCGTGCACCGCCTTGGGCTCGCCGCTGCCGACCGCCCACAGGTTGTTCATCACCGCGTGCTCTAGGACGCCCAACAGCGGCGGCCGCACCGGACCGGCGCTGGGCTGGGTCCATGCCGGTCGCACCTGCGATTCGACGGCCGATGGCCTGGGGGGCTGGATGGGCATGGGCTAGTTCAGGGGCGGCCAGCGTCGGCGCTCATGGAAGCAAGGCTAGCAGGCGAAATACCGACCGTCAATCGGTGAGCAGGTTTTAGGAGCCAGCTTGTGCTCACCATACTGATCATCCAGCCATTTATGCCGCCAGCCTGCACTGCGACAAGCAGGGCGCAGCACCAGAGCGCCCCCTGAATGGATGCAGGTCTAGGCCCATCACATGTGACACGATGATGAGCATCTCTGGATTCGATTACGTCTGGATCCGAGCACGTCTGGATCTGGGCACGGTCACTCACACTGTACCAACGGCGCGACAGGCGCGAACGTAAAGCCATCGTTGGGCGTTTGGGCATCGACGTCGAGCATCGCCTGTTGCAGCACCGCCTCGATGGTCGCGACCGTTTGGTTCAGCTTGTTGGTGGAATCGGTGGTCGCGGCGCACACGAACTTGCTGCTGCCGCAAATGGGCACAACCTCACAACCGGGCGCGCTCGGACCCAACGCCTGCCAAGCGACATCGCCGTACAACACCACGCCGCCGACCATCACCAACTTGACGTTCTGCGGTCGCGCCGCCAGCACGGCTTGGTACGGTTGCGCAGCACTACCAGCGAATACAACCAGATCCGCCATGTAGCCCACCTGTAGTCGCCCCAATGTCTGACCCAGACCGATCGCCGCCGCCGCGTCGGTCGTCGCCATGTCGAGCAGGTCTTTGGCGGTCAGGGTGTCGTTCCAGTGCTTGTTGTCCCAACTATCGGCAAAACGCAGTTCATCTAGCATGTTCTGGCTGCCGCCCATCGACCAATCGGGGGCCAGCGCCACCGTTACGCCCGCAGCGCGCGCCAGCGGAATATTGGTGGTGCTGCCATACAGCGCGAAATTCGAGGCTGGCGACCATGTAAGTTTCATATTTATTTTCGCCATCTTGGCAAATTCTGCGGCCCCGAACGCAGTACCGTGGGTGATGGTGGTGCCCGCCGCGTACAGGCACTCTGGATTGCTGCTGGCCTTGCCCAAGGTGGCGAATTCAGCCAGCGCCTTGTCATTGATGCCCTCGCCCACATGGACCAAATAGGCGCTGGTGGCTCCGCTTGCCATGTTCTGGCACACGCCGTCGGCTGCAGCTTGCGATGGTGGAAAAATGGCGCTGGTCTGGATCTTGTCGACGCCCAGCCCGTTGTGGGCGGTGTCCACTGAGCGCGCCAGCGAACCAAAGCAGGCCGCCGCCGTGCCAGGCAAACCGACAATCGAGGTGGTACCAGCGATCAAGCCCTTGAGTTCTCCCCATTTGTCCATTTCGCACTTGATGTGGCCCGACGCGCTGCCGTAACTGGTCTTGGCGCACCATGCCGGTTTGCCTTGCGAGGCATTTTCCAAGCATTGCTTGATATCGAGCATCTCGCCATAGCGAGCCTCCATCGGCCATTGGGTATGGTCCTGATAGGTCTGGGCCGGCAACCAATCGTCATTGTTGAAGATATCGAATAAGATATGGTTGTGGGTGTCGATCAGGCCTGCGGTCAAAATCCCGCCGGTATTGACTACCGTGGCGCCAATGGCCGCGGGATCGCTGGTGCAGACCGTGTCGGGGCCGACGCACACAATTTTGCTGCCCTGCACCAGTACCGCCCCAAAATAATCAGCGCCGGGACCAATCACGTGACCGATCAACACGATGCGATCGCTGTTGCCTTTGCGAATGGCCCCCACGGCCGGCAGATTGTCGCTGGGCAGCCTGCCCAGTTCTGTCGGCCCCTCTGCCGGATCGCTGTCGAGCGAAGCGATGCCAAGCCCTTCGCCTGTTAGTTCAGCAATCGGGGCATCGGCAAGCACGGCATCGGCCAGCGGTTTGCCTGTTGGTGCCGCGCAACCGCCTGCCCACAAAAAGGCTTGCATCAGACTAGCGGCGGCGATCCATCGCCTAGCCTGCCCAAAAGCAGCGACCGAGCTAGGCAAAGGCAGCGCTAAGGGTTGAACGGCGAACACGAATTGGCGGGCGGGGGCAGCGTCCATGCCCAGCAGCCTAGCCGGTTGCGGGCAAAAATGCGCGGATTCCGCGCCGCAGTCGGCTCGTGCACACCAAAACTAAAATAACGTACACTTGGTCGACGCGGCAGTTCCGTCGCCGCTGCTGATCAGGATACCGATGCAAAATTTGCTAACGCCGATCTCGATCGCGGTTGCGCTGCTTTTGCTCGCTGCACCCAGCTACGCCGAACCGGTTGAAATTGCTGCTCAAGGTCGCCTTGTTTCGGCTGGGGGCGGTCCTGTAGCCGATGGCGGCTACCCAATGGGAGTGGCGCTGTATGAGCAAGCCCAAACCGGTACGCCGGTGTTCAAGGAACTCTTCTTGGGCATTGCGGTGCAAAACGGACTGTTCGCGGTCGTGCTCGGCGGCAGCGACACCAAGCTCGAAGCAGCACTGTTTGGTAGTAAACCGTTGTGGATCGGCGTGACGGTTGGCACTGAGCCCGAGTTGGCCCGAGTGGTCCTGCGCCGGGTGCCCACCGCCGTGCACGCTCAACTGGCGGCGCTTGCTCAGGATGTGCAATGCAGCGGCTGCGTCGGCAGTGACGACCTGGGCAAAGCCGTCGTGACCGGAGAAAAGATTGCGCTGGGCGCCGTGGGTGCCAACCACGTCTCGTTTAACTGGGCGCTGGCGGACAGTGCGGGCGGCGCGGCCAACTTTGCGCTAGACGCCAACAAGGCGAAACTGGCTGAAAGTGCCAAGCAAGCCGATAACGCCACCTACGCCGAAGAAGCGGGCAAGGCCAAATCGGCGGCCGGTCTTCAATGCACCGGTTGCGTCAGCGCGGCGATGTTGAGCGGGACCACAGTCGCCGATTTGGTGGCGGCGGGCAAATTAGCCAAAGTGGCCGGGACGGGCCTCTACGCGGACCTGACTGGTGGGCCCGATCTGGCTCCCTACGCTAAGCTGGGCGCGGTCAACGCGTGGACGGCGGCGAACTCTTTTGGTAGTGATGTGGCGATCAAGGGCAAAGCCAGCCATGGGGCCGACGTCGACTTTGGCGCCAATCAGGCCTTGCTGTTTCGCTTCCAAAATGGCGATAAGGAACCAGTAGTTTGCGACGCCAGCAAGACGGGTCTGGCCTGGTTTGACACCGCGCAAGCCGCGCTAAAAATCTGCAACGGCAAGACCTACGGGTTGGTCGCCAAACAACCGGAGGTGGGGACGAGCGGCAATCCGGCGCTGGCGTGCAAAGCCGTGGCCGACGCCAACCCGAGCGCCGCCGACGGCGTGTATGTGGTCGACCCCGATGGCCCAGGCGGAGAAAACCCCGCATTTTCCGCCTATTGCGACATCAAGGGCGGCGGCTGGACCTTGGTGGCCAAAGTCGACACGGCCAACAAGGAAGGCGCCGACGAACCGCACGACTGGTTCCAAAAAGCGCTGAACACGGCGGGTCTTGCCGACCCCAAACTGACCGTCAACGGTGGCCTACACAGCTGGGGCACCGGGGCGTGGTTGCCGTATGTGAAAGCCCAGACCTTGGCCCGTTTTACCGTCGTCGCCCAAGACGACTCGAACCAAAAAGCCAGCTGGTACAAATATGCGGACCCCACAGCTTTTGCCAAATGGTTCAATGGCGACACCACCGCGACCAAAGTGTGTCTGGACGCCGCGATGACCAGCGGCTGCGGCAGTGCCCCCATCGCGGCGACCGGTGACTCAACCAACCTAGGCGGGATGAATTTGACCGCGCACGGTTTCTCCGGTTGCGACTTGCATATGCGGCTCAACGGCGACGGCTCGGATAATTACACTGCGCTTTGCTCTTGCACCGGCAACGCCAATGGCAATGCGTGGAAAGACTCGCTCGATGACCACTGGGGCAATGGTTTGACGATTTGGCTCAAGTAGGTCGTTGAACCGCGCTTGCTGCACAGATTAACGCCTAAGCCTATGAAACAGAAGCGATTCGACTACTACCCGTGTTCGACCATCGGCAGCGTCTAGGGCTTGGCGACACCAGAATTGTGGGCGTACGTCGGCCACGTCGGTGAATACGCAGCGGATTGATCGCCCCACACGGTCCACAGCGGGCGCGGACCGCGGGCGAAAAGCTCCAGAAACGGCCTGGGACTGCACGATTCGATAATCGCGTATTGTTCTTCAGGCTTGCGCGAATGTTCACGCTTGATCGAGCGAATGATGTTGACCTGACGGCGCCCCGCCGCCAACGTCCGCGCTCGCGAGCCGCGAACGCCAAACAAGATGAGTTCCGTAGTGTTGCGAAAGTAAAAACCAACGCCGCGGCCGTCGGGCCCGCCATCTTTGCGGACCTTGTGCCACACTATGTTGGATTTATAGGTGAATCCCCACGCTGCCAGCACCGCCAGACCTTCGGGCAACAGAGCGTTGGGCACCCACAAGTACAAGTGCGCAGGTTCTTTTACGATTTTGGCGACTGGCAGCGCGGTAATCTCGGCTAGGGTCAAGGTGGCGTACCGGCTAAGCCGATGGTGTTCAGGTGCGACCTTGCCGGTACGGTTTTGAAACTGCCACGGCGGATCGGCCAGAATGGTCGAAAAGCGTTGGGAACCAACGCTTGCCAACAGGTCCGCAGCCGCGCCGGTCGGGGACCGGTCGGACGGCGCACAGGTCGTCGGTACCGACACCACTACTTGGCGGCTTTGTAAATGGCCATCACGCTGTGCAGCAATTCAACGGCCTCAGCTTCTGGGCGCTGAAAGGCATTGCGACCCATGATCGAGCCGAAGGCGCCACCGTCGGCAATGCCTTGAATTTCGGAAATAATCGCGTCTGTGGCTTTGGCCTCGCCACCCGAAAAAATGACCACCCGGCGGCCGCCAAAGCACGACTGGACGACATGCCGCACGCGCTCGGCCAAGGTCGCCACCGGAATCTGATACTTCTCAAAGACTTTGCGCGCCGCGTCTTGCTCCAAATGCGCAGTCGGTGGCTTGACTTTGATGATGTGCGAGCCGAGCTGGCAGGCAATTTGCGCCGCGTAAGCCGTGACGTCGATGGCCGTTTCGCCGTCTTTGGACAGCTTGCCGCCGCGCGGATACGACCAAGTGACGACGACCAAGCCCTTGCGCTTGGCTTCTTCGGTCAATTGCCGCAAGTCTTGGTACATGGTGTTGCGGTTACTGGAGCCCGGGTAGATGGTATAGCCAATGGCCGCGCAACCCAGCCGCAAAGCCTCGTCAACAGAACCCGTAATCGCCGAGCAGGGCTGATCCGGCCCACCCAAACTATCTGAATTATTGAGCTTAAGAATCAGCGGCACCTGACCGGCGTACTCTGCCGCGCCTGCTTCAATGAAACCGAGCGGAGCGGCGTAGGCATTGCAGCCGGCTTTGAGGGCGAGCTCAAAGTGGTAGCGCGGATCGTAGCCTGGGGCATTGGGCGCAAAACTGCGGGCCGGGCCATGCTCAAAGCCCTGATCTACAGGCAAAATCACCATTTTGCCGCTGCCCTTGAGCGTGCCATGATTGAGCATTCGCACCAAGTTGGCACGCACCCCTGGATTGTCGGCCTGGTACCACGACAGAATTTCACGAACGCGACGAGACAGAGCCATGCTATCCTCCTAAACTGATTGAGTTAACGCAGGGTTAGGTTAGGGCTCGGGCAAGAATAACTCGATCGATCCCCGATTGGAACGGAGCGTGCAGGCAGCTTGCAAAGCCGCGAGTTAGCGACCCACCAAACAAGCAATCGGCCGGGGAGCAAAATCGACTTGATCTTGCAAGGCCGTTAATACAGGCCCAAAAGGCGGACAAAGAAGCCGCCGTCGTTGGCAGTGGTTCCAATGTCGCCGGCTGGCCCCTGCACGATTTGGCTAAAGTTGTAGCCGGCCGCAACCCGCAGCGCTTTGGCAAACAAGTACGCCACTTCCAACAGGGCGCCCTTGCGGTTTTCTGCCACCAACGGGGTCGACAGGTAGCGCAATTCCGTAAAGACATCCAAGGCTGCGGTGGCATGCCAACCCAGCCGCAGGATACCCAGCAGTTTTTCGCTGGCAATGTCGGAGCCGTAGTCGGCAAACCGCTCCTTGCTGTATTGATACGCGACCTTGGGCGAGAACTGCAGGCGATACGGGGCCTCAAAAGCGGGCTCGAAACTGCCAATCCATTTGTCGCTGTGCAGTTGCGCGCCTTGATTGTCGTTGCTCGGGCGTTGCTCAACCAGCCGAGTGACTTTACCAAGCATATTGAGCCAGTTATTGTCAATCGGCCGGTATGCCAGCGCCACGGTCGTCTCGATGGCTTCGGCTTCCACCCGATCGTTGGTTTGGTCTTGGGTGCGGGCCACGTGAGCGCGACCAAACAGCGTCAAGTCCTTGCCAATCGCCAGTTGACCATTGTTTAGACTCAAGACTTGCACTTTGCGCAGGCCACCGCTGCTAGGGTCGCCTTGATCCAGACGCACTTCCTGCCGGGTGGTCGCTTTCCAGTAGTCACCGGCCAACCACTCAGCGCCGATACTGAGCGCATCGCGCGCCAACGCGCCCGACGGACCGGCAAACACCTGCTGCCGCTCATACCCAGCATCAAGAGACAGACCCTTGCCAATCAAGAAGCGCTTGCCCACACCCATGACCGCACGGTTTTGCGCTCCAGTGCCCAAAGCATCCACTTGGTATTCGGCAAAGGCGCGATTGAGTTGGTCCTGACCATAGCGAGTCTCAGCGCCGACCACCGTGGCACTGGTCGGGCGGCCAGTTTGCAAGGTGTCTTCGAGACGTTGTTGCGCATACAGCGAGGTGTCCTTATCGAGCCAAGTGCGCAGACCAAGAGCGGTCGAGTTTTGGCCAGCCCAGCCCAAACGCTCGGTCAGGGTCACCGCCAATGACTTGTCGAGCTTGTACTCAGCACCCACCGCCGAAATCAACCGATCGCCCCAGCTGCGCAGTTGCGCCGGGTCGGCCAGCGCCACCACTTGCTGGTCCATCCGCAGCGTCAGCCGATCGGTCGCACGCCAAGCGAAACCACCACTAAAACCGGCGGCATGATTGCCACTATCATCGGCTTTTTGGGGATCGAGGGCCAATGCCCACGACGCCGCACAGTTGGTCGTCCAGCGCGCATCGAGCTTGTGAGTGTCCTGCACCAGTACGCTATGGCGGTTGAAGGCCGCAAACGATCCGGCAGCTGGCGGCGTGTAAAGCCCAGTGCCAGCAAATAAATCAGCTTTGGCATCGCTCAACAGGCCGTCGTAACGTACCGTCAAGGCATTGCGATGGGTGACCGCCAAGTTGGCATCGGCGCCAAAGCGCTGTTGGGCTTGTTGGGCAATCGTTCCACCGGTTTGCAAGCCAGGCGCCACGTACTGCCACCAAGCGCGCAGCCGTCCAGGTCCGGCACTGGCCAAATCTAGCGGCGACGCATCCTTGGGCAGGTCG
The DNA here is from genome assembly GCA_009692465.1 of Myxococcales bacterium. Classification (GTDB taxonomy): domain Bacteria; phylum Myxococcota_A; class UBA9042; order UBA9042; family UBA9042; genus SXRM01. The sequence goes on along the minus strand of SHZD01000002.1, from coordinate 74,372 downwards.
GAAGGTGCCGCAGCCTTGAAGAAATCTTGCAAATTGACATCGATCTGGGCCTTGAGCCCATGCCCAGTCGTCGTTTGACCGGCGGCGCTGGCCAACTGGGGTTTGGCAAACGACAAGCCGCCGTCATCCGAAACGCTGAGCAACGTATCGCGCGCCTCGGTGTAGGCCCACTCGACGCTGGCTTTGCTGGCCTTGCCCAATTGGAGGGTGGCATCGGCACCGACCGCGCGGTAGCTCGCTTGGCCTTCACCGCGGCCTTCTTGGACGTAGCTGGCACCGACGCTCAGACCGCCACCGGCGACACTTTGGCGCACTTGGCCACCAAACGCGGCGTCGTCGCCCGATACGGCACCGCGCGCCTCGTAGATGACTTCGAGCGTCACCGGTTGGCCATTCCAACTGGCGTGCTGGCCGCTCAAGCCCATTTGACCCAAGGCCAGACCGCCATCGACGCTGGACGACACCGGCGATTTGAACAGCAAGCGACCTTCGCGGTAATCAACGGTGTAATCCGTGTTGCGACCCTGAGGCAAGCGCGCGATTTCCAAACCAGAAGCTCGATCGCGGACCACCAGTTCTACGCGCTCCGAGCCTTCGATCACATCGCGGGCGGCCAGATAATACAGCGAACCGCCAGTGCCGCGCAGCACGTCCGAACGCCGAGCAATTCTGCGGTCTTGCTGGGCGCCAAACGCGATGACTTTGGTCTCTTCGCTGTCAAACAACTTGGGCCGCATCTCCATGCGCGCCCCATACAAGGCGCGGTCGTAACGTAAAAGTTCAATCCCCTGCAATTGCGTACGGAAATTACCGATTTGCAGCTTGCCCTGCTCGGCTTCGACCAAAACGTAGAGCTTGCCGCGGGCCTGTACGTCCTGAGTTTGCAGGGACGCATCGCCGTAGACCGGATAGAAGCGCGTCGGGTCGAGCAGATTGGTGGCAAAATCGCCCAAGGCCGGATTCTTGGTTGTGTCCAAATGTGCAGTAAATTTAAGGTCTTTGAGTCCAAGATACTGGCCAGAGATTCTGCCCTTGGCGTACACCGCACCGCGGCCGAGCAGTTGGGTGTTGCCGATGGTCCATGCGCCGTTGGTCAGGCCCAAGCTGCCGCCGTCGCGCTCGATGTCGACCAAATGGGCAGCGACGTGGCTGATGGACGAGTCGGCGACGGCCATCAAGAACAACGCTTTGTCCTTGACCACCACATTGCGCTGCAAAAGCGCCTTGTTGCCACGTGGATCGGTGCTGGTCACCGTCACGGTGCTCGGCCCGACCGGCAGCGGCACTAGCGCAAAGAAGCGCCCGTCGGCCCCCACCACCAGTTCTTGACCGCCCACCGTAATCTTGTTGCCGGGACGGGTGCGACCGCGCAAGGCCAGTTCCGGTGAGGTGAATTCCTTGCCCGCTGGCGGCAGCCACACTTGCAGATCGGCAGCCGCAGGTAGATTCGTTTCTGTCATACCGGCGGCTAATTCGATGGGCGCAGCCGCGCCGACAGCGTTGGTCGGCGTTCGGCGCTTTCCGGCTTCAAGAGCGCGGCCATCGGCGGCGAGGCCGTCGAGCAATTCCGCACCAAAATCCGAGACATCGCGGCCAGAACTCTGGGGAACTGTCGATTGGGCGGCCGCGCCAGGTTTGGTTGCCGCAGTCCGAATCCACACCGCGGCCGGGCCATTGCCTTTTTGCCAGACAATCCGAGCGGGTTTGCCTGCCGGCAAGCTCAGTTGCGCGGGCAAACTGTCTCCGCGGACCATGACTTTGTCGTCCAACCACAGTCCCGTTGGCACCGCAAATCGCTCGGCCGCCGGCTCAGCGGAGGCGGTGTTGAGCCCGCGCCAGCGCAATTCAATGCGGTGGGGCCCGATGGCGGCGCGCCCAGGCTTGGAGTCGGCCACCTGATTGCCAACCCCAAACACCAGCAGGCGATCGCGCGGCGCGCCCTCGTTGGCGATGATCTTTTCGACGATGCGGGCGGCCTTTTCGGAGCGCTGCAGACCGTCGCCGGGACCGTCATCGTGAATGGTCACCACCGCGATGCGGTCCTTGTCCAGCCGGGTGTCGGTCTTGATGGTGGTCACCAGCTTGCTGAGCCATTCCATGGTACTATCGGTCAGCAGGGCCTTGTCGTCATACAGGGTGGCCCGCACGTTCTTGTCCGGTTCGCCAGCCGGCAGCAATTCAATGCCGCTGCTGGCCAGTTTGAGGGTGACCGGAGCACTGCGCCAACCACCTAGACCGCCAATTTCGTCCATCAATACTTCAACTGCCAAGCCGTACTTGCCAGCGGGAATGCCGACTGCGGCCGGCGCCCACAGGAAATTGCTGGGCACCGGCGGCGACAACCCTTGACGGGCCAAGACGTTGCCGTTGCTGTCGAGCAAAACCAGCGCAGCTTGCTTTGCCTCGGCCGGAATACCCTGAACGGACAACATCATCTGACCAAGCACCCGACCGGCGGCCAAAGGCACAGCCACCGCCGGCACTTGCAACTGGGTGGTTTCGGCGCGGACAATGAGTTCCGACTCGCCCAAGCGCAGGCCCTTGGCGGTGGCCACCAGCGCCAGTCCAGCCAGTGCTGGTGCTGGCGGCGAAACGGCCGCTGGTACCGGAGGAGCCGGTGTCGCGGCTGGTGCCGGAGCAACGGCTGGGGCTGCCATCGCTACTGGAGTCGCCGCTGGGGCAGGAACTGCGGGTGCTGCGCGGGTTGGGGCGGGAACTGGGGCTGGGGCCGGAACTGGGGCTGGGGCCGGAACTGGGGCTGCAGGGGCGACCGTCGCTGCTTTGGGCGCTTCGGCGGCCAAACCGACAGCTTCCCGTGTCGACGGTGGTTTGGCTGGCGGCTCGACCGCGGCAGTAGCAGTCGCGGCAGTAGCAGTCGCGGCAGTAGCAGTCGCGGCAGTAGCAGTCGCGGCAGTGGGAGTCGCGGCTGCCGGGGCTGGTAGCGGCGCCTTGACTGGGACTGGCGGGGCAGCCGCAGGCGATTCAGCAGCCCGACGGGCCTCCTCTGTCGATTTCAGGGCTGGCGCAATGACTTTGACGGCCGGTTCCGCGCCTTTGGGCAGCGCAGGTACTGCCAGCACCGCGGCGGGCACGGCCTTGGCCAGCACCGGTAACACCACAGCGTCCTTGCCAGCTAACTTGGGCAGCGTCATAAATTCATCGCGACCGCCCCCATGGGCAGCACGCACCGCAATGAGCAAGCGACCATCCTCTGGCCGCGCAACTCTGGCCAGAAACTGAGAATTCGTCAGCGTTTCCAGATGACCATTGAGCAAAGCGAGTTCGGTCAACGGCGGCACTTGCCACTTGCCCAATTCGGACGCGCCGCTGCCTTTGCGCACTTCAAATGGCATCATGGGCGACAACGCCCGGCTGCCAAAACTGGTATCCGCGCGAAATCGAAGCGTATAACGGCGGCCGGGCTCCAATTTCTTGAGTACGCCAGCATCGCCAGCGGGCAGCATGAACACCATGCGCCGCGACACGTCGCCCGTTTGGGCCGATTCCCACAGCAATTCGCCGTTGCGGCGGTCGTTGGCAACAGCCCGAATTTCGAGCACCTGCCGGTTGAAGCCCCCAGTGCCCTCAGCCCACACCGCCAACTCGCCGTCTTGGGGCAGAATCACCGCCGTGGCGTCGAAGGCCAAATTGGCAGGCCGATCTGCCGTGGTCGCGATCTTGGCGTTGACCTGGCGCGGAGGCAAGCGCTTGCCATCGACGGCGATGTCCAACGTGCGGGCGTCGGCCTCGACCAAAATGACGCCAGTGCCGACCGTGAGCGCCGACACATCGTCGGGCGGTACGGCGATGATCTGCCCAGGACCGACAGGCTCAAGCGCACACTGGACCGGAAATTGCAGCGAAAGCATGACGCCGCGCGTTAGGAACGCAACTTTCTTACCTTCTCCGACAAACGCCGATCCGGGTGGCAAGGTGTCCTCGTCCACTTTGAACAGGTGCGAACCACCCGGCAAATTGACGAAGTGCAGACGACCGTGAACGTCCGACGCCGCAAACTCGCCAGTATCACTGAAGACCCGCACCGCCGGCAGCCCGTCTTCATCGGCCTCTTGGTCGCCATTGCCGTTGCGATCGCAAAACACCTTGGCCATCACCGCCGCGCGGTCAAAAATCGGATCGGCGACGACCTGCACGCTAGCGGCAGACGGCTCCGACAGGGCCCCACCGCCAGTGTCAAACAGTTGGGCGACGGTAGTCTGTTCGGACCCGATCGCGGCCGAAGTGCCCACTGCGGCTAGTAAGGTCAGGGTAATTTCGCCGCCAGCGGGCAAATCCAAGCCAACAGGTAAGCCCGTGGCGCCCGACTTCTTGCGCACGGTCAGCAGCGCACCTGACAGTGGAGCTAGCGGCACTTCAAGCAAGGCCCCGTCGCTAGGGCGCTTTGCTACCAACCGAGCGGTGTTGGCGACGTAGACGAGGCCCGCCGGTAACACTTGGCGCAGTTCGACGCCGCCAAAACCGGTCAGCGCGTCGGTAGTCAGAGCACTGGTCGAGCCATTGACGACTTTGATGGTTACCCCAACAAGTTCACCAATTTGGGCTTGAGCGCGTGACAAGCGGACCGCGACCTGAAGTTGGGCCGACAACTTGTCGACCGGCAAGTGATTGTGCCGCGGCGGCACCGGGTCGCCAGAGCCCTGTAAACTAAAGCGGGTCAAATACTTGGGCAAACCGGGACTGGCCTTGGGCAGCACTTCGGCGACCACAAAACCGTCGCCCGCCAACAGGGCCAACACTGACTCAGGCTTGCGAATCAACGACGGAAAGGTGCGGCCTGCGGCAGTGGCGGCGACGTCAATGCGATAAGAGCGTCCCGGTTTTGGCGTGAACAAGTAGGCGCCGGTGCCGTCGGTCAACTGGCCCTGCTGACCCGCTGGCAAGTCTTGCGCGGCGACGGGCTGACTGGGGGCGACTGGGTCTTGGGCATCGTAGCTGAGCAGCAGCCGAATGTTCGGCAATAATTCCGTGGTTTTGCTGTCGTAAACGCGACCTGTGGGCTTGATTGCGATCGGCAAATCGCCGCCGCCGGCGCCTGGCGCTTCCCATTCAAATTCCTTGTAGATCACGCCTTGGGCTGACAATACGCGGACTAATCGTTTCCCTTCAGGCACTTGGGCCAGTTGAAACTGGCCAGCCTTGTCGGCCAACGCGGCGAACACCGCACCAGCGCCGCCGAGCGGTAGCAGTTGGATTTGGAAACCGGGCATGGCGACGTCGGTACCGGGCTGAAATAAGCCGTCCTGAGCGCCGACGTCTTCAAACACAGCGCCGCGAACTAGGCCTTGCCCAACCACAGCACCGACCGTTGCACACGCCGGTTTGGAGGCATACGCCGAGCCAGCGGTATCGCCCACAGCCGGGATCGTCACCGTCGCCACGTTGCACATGGTCAGGCCGACCGCCGCCTTGCCGTCGACGACTACGCGCATGGCGATGACAACCTGTTCGCCTGGCTCAATGTGCAGGCCGACGATGCGCAACTGGGGAGCTTTGCTCGCGATCGTTCCTTCCCACGCCGCATTGACGTTGGGTGGCAGGACCAAGTCGCCGGCGCCCTGCCCTTGGTCTGCAACAGGTTGCAGGCCAACCGGCAATGGATCCAACAGCACAGCGCCAGCGACCGCGACAAAGCCGGGATTGCTGATTTGGATGGTATACCGCAAGTTGTCGTTGGGTTTAACTTTGCCGCCATCGGCATCTTGAACCGATTTCACAACTTGCAAGACAGGGCCAGCACCAGCGATCACCACAATTGTCGATTGATCGCCATTGCTGTCGTCGCCATCGGCGTCTGTCAATTCGGGCGTCAGGCCCTTGGCAGCGACAGTCGCTTGATTGACCACTTGTGGCCCTTGCAAGACCCGAATGCGCAGGCTGACATCTTTGTGCTGGCCGACGGCCAAGTCACCGAGCTTGCCAAAGATTCTGCGCGTCTTGGCGTCGTACGCTAGCGGATCCAAATCGGCAGCGTCGGTTGCTGACGTACCATCGAGCTGCAACGAACCACCGACGTATTGGGCATTGGCCGCCAACGGATCATCCACCGTCACTTGAACAGCCGGGGCGCCCCCCGCATTGTGGACCCGAATCACAAATCGCACTTCTTCGCCGACGTCAGCAACGCCATTGCCATTAGTATCAACAACTTCGGAGAATTTCAGCGTCGTTTGTAGCGAAGGCGCCTTGCCGACCACCAAGGCCGCCGGTCCAACTGCCACCGGTGCTTGACCTTTGGCGGCCACTGTAGCGGTATTGCTGACGATCGTCCCGTCAGGCGTGTCTTGGCGAACGCGGGTCTGAAAGGTCACGGCGACGGCTTGATCGGGACCAGTATTGACCACACCAGCCTGTGCTCCAGCGCTTTGGACCGGCAGACCGCTGACTAACGGCAAGGAACCACCGGCGCCGTCTGCCACCGCGACACCACCCACTTGGGTGGACCCGGCCACGTAATCGGTACCCGGCGGCACCGCGTCGTACACCTTGGTCTCTTGCAGGGCTTGGCCGCCCGTCGCCGCGACCAGCACCCGCCACGTAATGGTCTGGCCGGTCAGCAGCGGTGCCCCATCGTCATCTTTGGCGGTCTTTTGCGACGTTTCCAAACCGCTGACCACCCGCACCGTCACGGTTGTCGGATCGGCGTCGCCTGGCAGACTGGGGTCATCCGAGGGCAACGGCTGGGTGCTCCCTTGGGCTACGGTCTGCGCCACGTTACTGATGATCTGGCCATCATTGGTGTTGGCCTTGACCCGCACATCCATCTGAATAAGCACTTTTTGGCCCGGCAGTATCAGCACCAGCGCGGGCGTAGCGGTCGGATCCCAACTGACTTGGGTCAGCCCGGTAGGATCGACGACGGACTTGCCTCCTTCAGCAACCGCGACGATTTCCAAAGCAGTGTCGAGCACATCGCTGACCTTGACCTGCTGAGCCGCCGCTTTGCCCGCCACTTGGACGGTGATTTGGTAGCGCAACACATCCAGCGGATGAACTTTGCCGCCGTTGAGGTCCGTAACGACTTTGGATACCTGCAATTTTGGCTGCGAGGTAATCGGCACCGTTTGCTGGTTGGCGTCGTACTTGAGCCCAGTCTCGCCTTCCGTCACGGTCGCCACAAACACCGGCTTGGCCCCGTCTTGGGCGGTCGCCTTGACCTTGAGCGCAGCCAGCACCACCACCGGCTTGCCCACCTCGATCGCGGCAAGTGCCGCACTATCTTTGGCATTCCAAGTGATAGTTTTCGCCGCAACGTCAAACGACGCTCCTTGCAACCCAGTGACGTCAAACACGTTGGTATCGACGGTCGCGACCACTTTGGCGTCGCTAGCATCGGCCTTGTTCGCGGTGATCTTGACCTGAAGCGTGACGACATCGCCCGGTTGCAGCGGTAGCTGAGCCGGCGCTTCCGGCAGCAGGCCCAATTGGACCTCCAGCGTCGGATACAGGACCGGCACCGAAAGTTGATTGGAGGTCGCCGGGTCACCCGCGTCCGCTTTGCAAGTGCCGGTGTTGACGATGGTGGCGCCGCTAGGCACTGCCGCAGCGATCTTGCCGCGCACGGCGACCGTAACTTGCTGACCAGCAGGCAAATTGGCCACATTCCAGCTCACGGTTTGGCCGTTGAGCACGCCCCCGCTTTCCGGCTCAATGGCGACAATGGCCGCTGGCACCACATCGGTGACCACTAGATTGACCGCCGCCGCATTGCCAACATTGGCCGCGCTGAGCACAAAGCGCACCGTGTCGCCGGGAAATAGGTGCTTTCCGGTCAAATCTTCATACGCTTTAGTCAGTTTGAGTATGGGCCGCACCATAACGGTCGCGGTCGGCCCAATCAGCACCTTGGCCTGGGGCAGCGATGTCGCTTCGACTTTGGCAGAAAATGGCAATAGTTCTTGGTCTTTGGCGTCCAAGGCCACCGCAACCTTGGCTACAAACTTGACCGATCCGCCAGCCGCCAAAGACGGCAGCGCCCACACCACGTTGGTTCCCTGCTGGACGCCACCGGGGGTGATGATCTGCAACTGCCCAATTTTGCTTGGCAACGGCAGCGTAACCACCATGTTTTCGGCCGCTGCCTTGCCACTGTTTTGCAGCTGGGCCTCGAGGCGCAAAATATGCCCGGGAGCGGTGTTGCCAATTTTGCCAACCCAGCCGCTTTCGTCGTCCAAGACCACGGCACTGTTGTCAAACCGCGGAATCGCCGACACGGTCAAGTCGGCCTTGGGGTTTTGGTTCAATCCCGCAATCAGCGCCAAAACCGTAATCACCGTCCCATTGGGCAGCGGCGCAAGCGTGGCCTGAAAAGTCAGCTTGACATCACCCTGCGGCGACAAGCCGACCACCGGCACGGTCCACTGCACTTGGTCGGCGACCACCTTGCCGCCATCAAACGGGGCGACGTTGAGCAAGGTGTTGGGCTGCAGAACTGCTGCGACCGGTAGCAGTTGGGCCAGCGCGTCGCCGGTGTTGCGCACGGTGAGTTCGAGCAAAACGACGTCGCCGGGTTCAAACGGGCCGCCATTGAGATCTTTGACATTCCAAGAGGTTGTCGAAAAATTGGCGGTAGCCACGACCTTGAGCACTGTTGGCTCGCGCACTGGGGTGCTCAAATCCGCGTCGGACAGCACCGGCGCTTGAAATCCAGAGGCCAAAACCTGCGCCTGCTCGACGATCGTGCCCCCATTGACCAAAGGCTTCTTGAGCGTCGCCTTAATCTTGAGCGTCGCACCACCGCCGGGGACCACCGTGCCGAGCTTCCAAGTGGCCACGTTGCCGGCAATTACCCCGTTGTTGTCGACCGTAATGCCCTCCAACTTGCCATCGAGCGGCAAAATCACGGTCACGTCCTTGGCGGTCCCTTCACCATCGTTGCTCAAAGTCAAGGTGTACTCAACAGTATCGCCGGGTTGAGGGTCGCCACCATTGACATCAACGACGGTCAGCTTGGCCTTGGAAAAGTCGGTATTCGACTGCACCACGACTTGGGTGGCGTCATCTTTGGCGGCGGTGGTCAGATCGTCCGATTTTTGCGCGGCCGCAGCGCCCGAAAACGTCGCGTCGGCCTGATTGGCAATGGCCAGCCCATTGTCGGCCCCAGCGGGCACCGTGGCGTCAAACCGCACCACAATTTGGTCGGCGGCCCCGGTTCCCAGTGTCGGCACCACGGGCCAAGTCAAAATCTTGCCCGTTGCGTCCAAAGTGCCGCCGTCCAAAGGCACGATATCGCTCAGGTTGGTCGAAATAAGGTCCTGAATCACCACATCTTTGGCGATCGCATTGCCGCTATTTTGGACCTTGATCTGCCAACGCAACACTTGCTTGGGCTTGGCCACCCCGCCATTGAGTTGCACCCCAGACTTGCTGTCAAAGACGTCTTTATGAACAGTCAGTTTGGCCGCGGAGTTGACAACAAAACAGGTCGGTTCGCCACCAGGCTTGGGCACCGCGCCGGGCGGATTGGTCGGCGACGGGGCGGTGTTTTCGGTCGAAACGACACTCGCCTGATTGCAAACTTTGGTGTCCTTGTCGAGTGGTTTCTTGAGCTTAGCGGTGATCGTCAGCGACTTACTCGCGCCTGCGGCCAATGACGCCAAGGTAAAGGTCGCCTTGCCGGTGGCATCGACGGCGCCGCCATCGGACAATACCAATCCCTCGACTTGGGACGGCAACGGATCGGTCACGATGATGTTGTTGCCAGCCTGATTGCCGGAGTTGACGACGGTGATGGTCCAGGTGACAGCCTCGCCCGCGCCAATTACAGCCGCGCTGACCGCTTTGGTCGAGGCGCCAAAGTCCGGCAGATTGACCACCGTGAAGCTCACGGTGTTGGTTTTGGCGACCTTGGGCGTTTCGGTAAAGGTCAAGTCCGCGAAGTTGCTGACCAAGGTCCCCGACGGAGTCGCTTTGTCGACTACCGCGACCACCGTCAGCTCGATCGGCTTGTCGCCGGGCACCACCGTCGCCAGCGCGTTCCACTTGACGATGCGGGTCACGGCGTCAAAAGTGCCCCCTTGAACCACGACCTGGGTCAATTGCGCAGCCAGGGTGTCGGTCACCACCACAGCCGACGCTGCGGCGTTGCCGGTGTTGGCCACCGTCACCTTGAACGTCACTTGGTCGCCGCCCTGCACTTGACCGCCATTAGCATCGACAAACGACTTTTGCGAAGTGACCAAAGTGGGCGCAGAAGTGACCGTAAACACTGTTGGATCAGTTTTTCCTGGCAGTTTTGAGTCGTCCGAGAGCGCCGGAGCCCCAAGCCCTTCGCCGACCAACTGCGCTTGGTTCGACACTAGCTTGTTTTGGGCGACAACGGCTGCCAGCTTGGCAACGACAGTAATCGTTACCGCAGGTTGCCCCTTAGCCAGCGTCGCCAAGTCCCAGTTGATCGTCTGACCGGTTATTTGGCCACCACCTGTGGTCGAGACAATCTGCAGGCTGGCATCAAAACCGGCCGAAAGCAGGGCCTTTTGCACCGCACCGCTACCGGTATTTTGCACGGTATACACGTAGGTCACGGTGTCGCCTGGATTAAAGGCACTGCCAGCCGACGACGTCACGGAATTGGTGAACACCGAGATATTGGGCTGCGCCTGGACTTTGATCGAGGCCGAAACCGCAGTCGGCTTGGACAGTTCGCCGCCACTGGCGGTCGCCTGATTGGTGATAGTCGTCCCTGTCGGCACCAGCGCCCCGATTTTGGCGGTGAACTGCAGGAGCACCTGACCACCCGCGGCGATCGGCGGCACACTCCAGGAGATTTGCTTGCTAGCCTGATCGAGCACACCGCCAGCGGTAATGCCGGTAACTTCAACGATATTAGGGTCGATCGGATCGACAACTTGAAAAGTGCCCGTGTCTTCTTTGCCCGAATTCTTAAACGTCAGCGTGTAGAGCAGCGAATCGCCCGGTTCTAAGTCACCGCCATTGGTGTCCACCGCGCTCTTGGTCGAAGTGGCCAGATCGGGGCCGACTGGCACGGTTTGCGGCAGGGTTTGAATCACTTTGGGCGGGCCGCCGTCGTTGGGGCTGATGGTCGCCACATTGGCGAACGACGTACCGGGCGGGGTCGAATCCTTGATTTTAGCAATAAAAATCAGGTTCTTAGTCGCGCCGGCAGCAATCACGACATTACTGGCTTGCAGCGTTCCGCCGTTGAGCACCAACTCTGGACTGCTCGTCGACACGAATTCGAGCGCCGAGGGCAATGGATCGGTCACGGTTACGGTGCCTGAAACGGGTCCGGTATTGACCAGCGTCAGCGTAAATTGCACCTGATCACCGGCCAACAGCGGGGTCGACGGACTCAGGTCGGTGACCGACTTGCTCGACGTCGTAAAAACCGACAGCGCCGATAGCAGCACTTTGGTCGGATCAGTGGCCCCAGATTGGGCCGGATCGTCCGACACCAGCAGCTTACCGTCTGCGGTCACGCTGGCTTGGGACAGAACGGCGTGGTTGTTGATCGGGTTGACGCCCTTGGCCGTCAATTGCGGAGCGCTGAGCACCGCAGCCTCCCAGTTGCACAGCACTTTTTGCCCTGGAGCCAGTTGCAAGTTGACCGCTGCGACCGCGCCGGTGCCATTGACCCCAGCCGTTTGGGACACGCTGAGCTTGGTGGTTCCAATCAGCACGCTGGCTGGGCAGGTGAGCGTCAATCCCAACTGCATTTCCGGCGGCGCGGCCCAGTCAAAATTGACCAGAATTGGGTTGGTGCCGATATTTTCCAGTTCCAGATTGAAGGTGATATTCGCTCCCGGTGCGGCGGCAGTAGGTTGGGCGGTCAGCTTGGGCGTCGCCAGCTTGGGCGCAACGATCTTGACCGTCACGGGGTTGCCGACGTACTGGTCCTTGTAGATGGTGGTGGAGGCGGCGCTGCCCTTGTACTGGTAGTCCAGCACCGAAAATGCGGTGACCTCATTGACGCCCGGTGGCGATTTCACTTTGAATTTGAAAGTGATCTTGCGGACCGATTTGCCGCCAGCTGTATTGGTGATGTTGCCCAAATTGAGGCCGGTCGCGAGCGGTGACGTGCCACCGACATCGGGCTGGGCCACGCCGTCGACAGTTGTTGAATTGGCCACATAGTCGAGGCCGGGCGGCGGAAAGGACCCGAGCTTGGCTACGCTGTTTTCGGCGTCAAGTTGGCCGTTGTTGAGCAGGTCGAGCGTAAAAGTGAGCACGTCGCCAGCGGAAGCCTCGCTGGCATTGACCGACAACCCGCTGATAATGTTCTTGAAATTTGGGGCTTTGCGATTGATCTGCAGCAACGTATAGCCGTACAGAAACATCTCGCCGGCCCCGGCGTTGTTGACCTGCTGGGTGTTGTCGGCCAGTGAGCCATTGCCGGACGACACCAGAAACGTCGCCGACGTGTCACCGGTCTTGACCAGTGGCGAGATATCGAATGAATCCAGATCGATACCCGCTTCTGGCGTCGAGTTCATGATGTTGTTAACGTCGTTGTTACCGGCGCCGCCCGTCAGCTTGGTGCCGTTAAACTGCACGAAATCAAAACATGTTCCACACGGTGGGCTATCGGCGGTGCCCGGCGGGTCCTGCGCCGGATTGCCCAATTGCTTGTCACCTTCCATGGCGTAGTAGGCCAATTGGGCGTCTGGCGGGTCGCCGACCAAGAAGTTGTTGATGGTAAAGAAAATCTGGCCAGTGCTGGTCGGAGTCTCGTCGAGCAGAACGAAGCCGTCGTACAGGAAAATGTCACGCTGGGTGGATTCGCTGAACTTGGTGTCGTAAACCATGACCAGCGACCACGAGGCATGGCGGGCCTGACAGAAGCCGTCGCTGGGCGCGCAGCACACATCTTCGGGCACGCCCGTGGGCTTGGTCCCGCAATCATTGGTGTTAGGCGATTTGAACTTGATGGCCGCCACTTTGGCGCTGACGTCGCCGACTTTGTAATTGCCGTTCCAAAAATCGCTGCCGGGGTGGGCGGCGATGAGCGCTGTCACGTCTTTGCGACACAAAAAGTGGGTGCCACTGCCCGCGGTATCCGTGCGGGCCTGACAGACGTCAGCCTCGACATTGGATGAAAATCCGTCGGCTACCGTAAATGTGGCGTTGCTGTCGGCCTCGGCGGCCAATTGGGAGCCGCCCCAATACAAGTAGGCGGCAATGATCACCGCATCTTGCGGTAACTTTTGAGCAATCTTGACGGTGTCGGCGGATTCCGGCTTGAGCTTGTCGTTGAAGCGGTAGTCGGTGAAGTTGGTGACAAGCGACGCCCCCAGTTGGACGGCCTTGCCATGAACTTTGAATTCCGTCGGCGTTTGCGGATAGGTGCCAATGACGACAGCATGAGCGTCTGGCGCGGCAACCAAAGCGCAAATAGTAGCAACAATTGCAAATAGTTTTCCGACAAAGGCATGTAATGGTTTCGGACACGAATAGGCTGGAGCGCGCGCTGTGCTCTGCCGGTGAGGTGTAGGCAAGCGCTGCAAGGTGGATTGCTCTCCAGGGTGGCCGATCGGCTCTAGGATGGGTGGCAGGGCAAGCGCACTGCGGGGGTAACTTGTACGAGATAACCTGAGCGCTCGGAGGCGGCCTTAGCTACGCAGCTGTCGCCAGCGGCGCGGGACCCATAGTGTGCCCGAGCGGGCGCCGTCGTCAAAGTGCAATTGAACCGTCGTCAACGTGCAATTGTGAAGGCACAACGGCTGACCGAACCGAACTACCCCGGCCCGGGCGACACCACATTAGCGGTCTGAACCGCATCACACCGAGCGATTTGCAGACTCGACTTGGGCTCAACCGGCACCGAACCTGTCAAAAAGGATTCCATAAGGCAATCTCGTTGCGAACTTCAAGGGCATTGCCAGCACCGGTGCCGACGCCGCCGACCACGAGGACGTGCCCGGTGTTGAGAGCCACCGCGTTGCCCAAGACGCGCACGCCGTCGGGCAGATCATTGTCCACTGGGGCGATTTCGATCGACGTGGTCGGCGGCGACACTGTGCGATCAACCACGCGAACAAACACGAATTCCGCGCTGTTCAGATGCTGGGTGTCCGACTTACTGCCGCCGGCAATCAAGACTTGCCCTTCGGTGGGCCCATGGGGCACCAGCGCTACCATCGGCGCGCCGCGCGCGACCTGCATCGGGTAACCATCTGGATTGAGATAACTGCCTTTGCCAATGTTGAAAACATCCATACGGGCCAACGGTTTGGTGTGTGCGGTGTCTTCAAAGCCACCCACGATGTACACGTAGCGATAGTCGAAGTTGGCCGTACCACGGGGGACGGTTGAAAACAACGCGCCGGGCAGCGTGCGGGCAACGGGAAGCCCCTGAGTAAGCGGTTCCCAGTAAAATGTCGAAGAAGTCGGTGGTTCGCAGGTGCCGTAGCCTTTGGCTTCGGGCTTGCAGGCCTGACCCTTTTTGGACACAAACCCTTGTTTAGAATACTGAATTACTTCAAAGGTCTGCAGCACGCCGACGTCATTTTCGCCACCGATGAGCATGACATAGCCGCCATCGGCACTTGGTACTTTGACGACCGCGTGATTCCAGCGCGGATCCTTGAGTTGTCCTTGAGCCAGGTTTCCTGCAGTTTTATGCCATAATTCCCAAGTGTTACCGGCGCAGTAGGCCTCCTTGGTGCAGTCGATTTCGCCTTTGCCGGCCAGAATCAGAAAATACTCGTCGTCGTCAAAAAGGCACACGACGCTCGCGCCGGCGCGGGCGAAGACCAAATCGGGCGACTTGCCAATGCTTGTGCGCACCTTGTCGTTGCTTTCAATGTACTCAATGGAGTTGGTGAATTTGGCGCTGTTTTGACCCGCGATGTAACCGCCGACAATGGCGACGATGTTGCGGCTGGCTGCCGCGGAATGAAACGCGCGCGCCACCTTTAGGCGGTAGTCTGGGCCTAGGTCGCTGACCATACCGACTTGGCGCAAATTGGGCGAATACTTGGCGATGGCGTCGGAAAAATTGGTATAGCTGGCGATATCAAATGCATTGTTTTTGTTTGGTAATGGCTCGGCGCCGCCGATAATATAGACATTGCCATCCGGCCCGGGTTGAGTCGCAGTGGCGGCGCCGGCTTTGGCCGCAATGAGCGCCTTGCTTCCGGCGTCGGACTCGGCGGGGGCAAAGCGATTGGTGCGGGTGACGTACGGCATGAGTTTCTTGGTGGCGCCGCCCTTGGCTTGCTCAAACGGCACCGAACGACCGCGGCCGACAACGGGCGGCGCGGGCGCACCTTTGTCGCTGGACCATAACTCTACGCGGACCTGGACACCAGTTGCGTAAGGGATACCAGGACATGCGGTTGCAGAGGTACAACCCAAATCGAGCGCGGCGCCTGGGGCGTAGGGTTTGACCGAGCGGTAGGTGCCGTCCAGAACCCCGGGGACCTCCGCAGTAATGGCCACAAACTTGTCGCCGGCCAAGCCGAACGGGTTGTCCTCGCTGGCAACCGGTTTGCGAACGGCCAATTCGACCGTCGTCGGCGGTTTGACCTCGCCAGCACACGCAACCGCGCCGACGAGCGCGGCGCACTTTGACCAGTGCCGAGCAACGGTTAACCACCGCAAAGTACTCGGCGCGAACGGCCTTGCCCAAGAGTGTGCCAATTGTTCCATTCGTGTCACTCCGCCCCTGATCATACGCACACGCAGTCCAAATTTGGCGCCGGTTACGTACGCCTTGGTCGACCGCTTCGCAGACGCGACCAACTATCGCCGACACTCAATAAATTCCCGAACAAAACCGAAGCGGCGGCAAGCCTCGGGCGCACGCTCGCGACCCACGAAACAAGCAAGGAGACGCCGAGCAAATCTAATTTGATCGGCTCTCTAGGGCACTGTCACCTTGACACCATACCCGGTCACCACATTGCCACCGCGAGTCGCCGCGTAGGCGCCCGCACCGCCACCACCGACGGCCACCACGCCGACGGCTGTCCAAAACCACCAAGTGGTATAGAACGGCTTATCGGTGGCGTCAGCATTGGAATCCTTCAGTAAGTCCTTGTAAGGGTCGTCTTTTTCAACTTTCTTGAGCACATCCGCGCGCCGCGGTTCCGGCTTGGGCTGCGGTTTCGGCTCCGGCTTGGGCTCCGGTTTGGGGTCGTCCGTGACATCGGCCTTGGGCTCGGCATCGGGCGGGGTCGGCACGATGTCCGGCGCTACCGGTTCATCTTTCGGCTGGGGAGCGTTGGCATAAATGGCGGGTACGCCGCTGACATCGGTGGCGCAGTTGAGGACGGCGATACGCACCTTGCCTTCAGCGTCCAGTGTCTGCATCTGCAAGTTGTTGAGATTGGCTGCGTACTCAATCGGCGAAACGCTGCAGGTTTTCTTGGTCTTGGTGGAAAACACGAAAAGGTGTAGTTCTAGGGTGCTAGGGCGCCGGTTGACCAGGCCAAATAAAATGTGAGTCGCCGCGATTTGCCGAGCGAACAACGCAGCAGAATTCTTAAAGATCTTCTCGCCAAAGTTGCCCTTATTGGCAAACTCCTTGATGTCGTCTGGGCTCACTGAGATGGCGATCTCGTTTTCTGGTGCCACCTGCATTTGAAGTATAGCCTTTGTTTGCAAAGGCTTACCTTTGGCGAGTAGCTGTTGGCCCCACGGCGATGCTCCAGCCTTGCGCACCTGAACGAAATGAACGCCGGCAAGCAGATCGCTGGCGGTGGCCGGAGCGGTGCCAATCTTGACGCCGTCGACGTAAACCTCCGAATCGGGTTGGGTGGATTCGACGGCAATGGTCGTGCGCGGCTTGGCTTCCAACCCGTCGCGGGATTTGTCCACTACGGCCTTGAGGTCCTTGTTTTGCTTGCGCCCATCGACCACAAAAGTCGGCTGAATCGCCAAAGCGCGGGCTACCCACTCAGCGGCGCCTTTGGTGTCGCCTTGCATCAGCAACGCCTGGGCGTTTAGCGCGTACGCATCTACTAACTTAGAGAAATCAGCCAACTCGACAAAGTTGGCCTCATACCGCTCCACAGCCGCCGCCAAAAGCTTGATGCCATCGGCCAGCGCCTCGCCCTCGGCGACGATATCGCGAGCTGCAGCGACAAGTTTATCTGCTTTTTCAATAGCTTTGGCCTGAGGCGACACCGGTAGATTGGCCGCGGCGGCCGGGCGAACCGGTCCCGTCAGCGGCTTTCCCAGTTCGACGACTTTGGCCGGCAACATCTTGACCGCACCGCCGGCGTCGAGCATCTGCCGCAGGTATTCTTCGATGCGTTGCACGCTCAACATGCCGGCGTCGCCGCGTTTGACGAAGTGGACGACGGCCAGCGCTGGCTTGTCTTCGTCGGCCGCGTACGCGCTGGTGATCACGCCGTTGCCCGGCAGCGTGCCGACCAAAAGGGTGGTCACCGGCAACAGCACGAGCAACGCCAGCAGCCGAGCGGCTCGGCGCGTCGTCGTCAGCAGGGGGCGTTGGGGAGCGAAAAGCATCAAAAAGTCCTTGAAAATACGGCCTGAAATCGCGCAGACCGAAAGCACTGGCGGCCGCAGGCGCCGCCAATGCAGCCTGATAGTGTGCACCAAATTGCCGCCGATTCCAAAATTGAGAGCGTCGATCAAACACATGTGATCCTCCGATGTTGCAAAGGGGCCTTCTACTTGCGCTCGACAATCGCAACACCGACCGGCACGGGGGTTGGCGCCAACACTTGCGCAAAAGTAGCGTCCACCGCCACCTCCAACATAGACGACGGACCGCCGTCGAGGTTGAGTGCCTCTGTCGCTCCGACCCCACCTGCAGTGGCTGGTTTGCTCAGCCAATTAGCGAACTCAGCAAGACTTACAACCCCTTCAGTGACAGCGACCACAACCCGACCGCGGTCATCGAGTGCCAGTGCAGTACGGCGGGCGCGATCAGCAGAGCGAAAATGGGGGGCTTGGCCGCCGATCAGCAACCGCGGCCCGCACTCCAGCGCAAACTCTAGGTCGGGCGGGGCAAGCCATTGACGGGCGTGGCGAACCAGTGCCGCGTGCCGCGCCAGTGCAAACACGCCGTGGTCGACTTTGCGCAACGGCGACAGTTCAGCGCCACGGCTAACCAGCAGCCCCAAAGGCCGCCATTGGTGATCAAAATAGCCTCCATTAAAGGCGACCAGACCGTGGGCAGCTTGGCGAAAGGCAGAAGCCTGCGCGAGCGAAGCGCCAGTTTCGGCGGCCAGCACCACTTGCAACTCGTACCGACTGGGATCGAAGCGGACCACGTGGGCACTGGCGCGGTGATCGCCGTTGTCGATGCCGATCGAAACAGCCGCGTAGCTCAGGCCCGGCCGCAGCGATCGCCAATCCACCACTTGGGAGGGCGCCGCGACTCGACTGCAGCCGCAGGCCAACCCGATGAGCAGCCCCGCATTGGCGATCAGCAGCCAGTACGGCTTGCCTAGGTCCCGCAAGCCGAGGAGCAATGATTGCGGACGCACGCGCTGATTAGGGGGCTGCTGCGCTCGCTTACAGCTGTTTGGTGATGGCGTCGCGCAATTTTTGGAGTTGCTCTTCGGGCTTAAAGCCAGTGTCGTAGAACTGAATCACACCCTTGCGGTCGACAATGAAGGTCGCCGGCATCGAATAGACGTTGAATTTACCCATCAGCTCAGACTCCGGATCGGCGATGACGCCCCACGGACATTCAAAACCATTGGCGAATTCCAGCGAGCGCCCCTCTTCGCGGTCGACGCCAATACTAACGACTTGAAATCCTTTGCTTTTGTGCTCTTTCCACAAGGTGACCAGTTCGGGGAACTCCTTCTTGCACGGTCCGCACCACGAAGCAAAGAAATTAACGAGCGTGACTTTGCCCTTGAAGCCATCGGAATCAATGACGATGCCGTTGCTGTCTTTGCCGGTGAAGGCGGGCACCGGCTTGCCGACCAAGTCGGTGTCGCTACCCTTGAGGTCCGACGGGGCAACGTTCTTTTGGGCAACGTCGGCATCAGCACAACAGCGAAAGCCGGTAGTCTGATTGCGATTGCCGACCCCAAAGCTGCGTGAGCCTTGATTGCACGCCGCCCGTTCGCCCGAATTGTTGTGCCCGCCCATCAAGCCAGCGGTTTCTTTGGTGGCGCCGGTCCATTCGCCAATGTTGCCAGCAAGATCGAAAATACCTGCCGGGGTGCGACATTTGTCCTTAGTGCCAGTCTTGACGTATTTGCCCTTGTACTTGTCCTCTTGATCGACGCAGTTGCCGGCCTCATAAAACGTGCCATACGGATACATATTGCCCTCGACGTCGTCGTCGGCAAACTGCTGATTGGTGTTGTTGTCGATCGCGGGCACGCCCGAACAGGCCGACACCCACTCCTCTTCGCTGCACAAGCGCTTGCCGGCCTGCTTGCACGCTTGCTCGGCTTCGACCCACGAAGCCATCGCCGGATCGACGTCGGCAATGCTGACCGCGCGCCCATCTTTGGCAATCGACGCTTCATAGGGATCAATATAGAACGCGCCTTTGGCCGTCTTGGCGGCGATCATGTGAGTGCCGTCGGGTTTAGGGGCCAATTGGGCTTGCTTGAGCTTGTCTTGCTCGAAACGGACCCAAGCCGGCCGCGGGTCATCCAGCGCCTTTTGGACCATATATTCCAAAATTTGGGTGGTTGCCGAGCCGGTGACCAACATTCCGTTGATGTAGGTTCGCGGCGCACCGTTGATGCCCGCGCGTACCGCAGCATCGATATCCTTGTTGAATTTCTGCCAAATCGACGGATCTGCAATGCAAGCGTCGTATTTGGCCATGTCCAAGCCCAATTCTTCAGCCGCTTTGCGGTTGGCCGCTGGATCCAAGCTGGGTTGATTGGCGTACAACTTGTCGTGCATTTCCCAGAACTTATTCTGGCGGCCAGCACACAGACCGGTGGCGTGGGCATTGCAGGCATTGGGGTGCTTGTCGTAGCCCTGCATATAGCGATTGCAGGTCGGATTCATCGGAAAGTGCTTCATAATAAAGCGAACTTTATCCTTAAACTTGGTCTTGACCGGTTCCATGGTCATCGCTAAGTACTTGCAATACGGACACTCAAAGTCGGAGTACTTGACCACCGTGACCTTGGCGTCTTTGGGGCCAATCGTATCGCGCAAGTCCTCTTCATCAAAGCACGGATTGTAGATCGTCCACCCGTCTTCTTTGGTCAACACGCCGTAAGTCTTGCCGCACTCGGAACCATCCATGCCGACCGCCGCGGCACCGCTTGGGATCGCCTGCCCCGCTTGGACTGGGGCGATGCCGGCCGTCGCGGCTCCTTGGTTGGTTTGGGCACCGGCTTGGCTCGCGGCGGCCGCACTGGCGGCTGCAGAGGCAGCCGCGTCGACGGTGACCGGAGCGGCGGCGTTGCCACACTTGATCGTCTTGCACTTGGGCAAGTTCGAGTCCATTTGGCAGTCGAGGCAGTCCTTGTAGCTGTGCTCCATCGCCGATTTGGTGTGGTCGTAGCCCAGCCACGCGCAGCCCATGCCGATGCCGGCGACCAACACCGAAGTCAACACGGGTTGCTCAAAGCTCTTGAGAAGACTGAGGCAATTGGCCACCGCCGTGCCCACGGTTTTGGATCCGGCAGCCAGCAATAAGGCGGTTGAACCAAAATTGACGACGTACAGCGAGATGCAATACAGGCAGTAGGCTTCCACCCGAATCGAGCTATACAAGGCTAAATACAGTGAAAATACGCTGGCCAATAAGCCAAGGCCGGCGGCAATGTCCAGCCCGCGGCGGCGGGTGGCCGCATCGACGCCGCCACTGCCTGCGCGCATGGCGGTGGCGACCAAATAAATTTGGGCCACATAGGTGGGGATGGCGTACAAGCTGATCGGCAGGCCGAACAACTCGGACATGCCGGACATGTTGACCTTGTCGCAGTTGATCGCGCCGCCCAGATTGCAGCTCGACATGTAGCCCGGATCGAGTAGGACGTGCAATTTGTGGCGGACGAGATAGATGGAGACGCCGACGCCAACGGCAAGTAAAGCCAGTGTTAATGCTAATAAATTGGTCGATGGCGGCCCAGCTTCTTGCCCTTGGGGCGGCAATGCGGGGGCGTCTGGCGGCGGTGGGGAAGCCTGCTGCGCCTCAGCGCTGGGCGGTGGCGGAATCGGTGCTTTGCTCTTTGCCATCGGGCCATTCTCCAACTAATTTGCTGTGTTTCTACAATCTGCTCGGCACTGGTTACCGCGCGCAGGGCGCGTAATTTAGGCTAGCGTTGAGTCCGCGCAAGACCGCGGGCGACAGAACACGGGCAGTCGCGGCAAGATTCCTGCCCGACGGTAGGCTAGAGAGCCGATCAAATAAGATTTGCTCGGCGTCTTAGTGCTTGCTTTGTGGGTCGCGAGCCGGCGGCACTTATTCAATGGCCTGCGGGTTGGCGTCAGGCCGCTCCGTTTTGTTTGGAAATTCTTTGAGGTTCGGCGTTAATTGGTCGGGTCTCTAGCCACTGGTGTTGGCCCACCGCAGTTCGGTATAGCATGGCCATCGCGTCCGGCACGGCTGGCGACGCAGTGGGAGTGGAACCATCGAACCGCAAGTTTTGATTGTTGGCGGCGGCCTTGCCGGTTGCGAATGTGCGTGGCAGCTGGCTCAGCGTGGCATTTCGGTTCAATTGTACGAAATGAAACCCCTGCGGCGCACAGCGGCCCAAACGGCAGACACGCTAGCCGAACTGGTGTGCTCCAACTCGTTTCGCAGCGACAACCCTTTGAATGCGATCGGTCTTTTGCACGAAGAACTGCGCGCATTGGACTCGTTGATTTTTCGGCTGGCCGACCAGCACCGAGTGCCGGCGGGCGATGCGTTGGCCGTTGATCGTGAACTGTTTTCCGCGGCGGTCGAGCAGCACATTCGCCAACACCCGCGCATTGAGGTGGTCGCCGGTGAAGTCACTGAACTTGCACTTGATCGTCCGATCACTACCGTCGTGGCCACCGGGCCATTGACCTCGGACGCTTTGGCCGCGCAGTTGGTGACGCTGACGGGTCAAGAGCGGCTGGCATTTTACGACGCCATAGCGCCGATCGTCTCGGCCGAATCGGTTGACATGCAACAGGTGTTTGCGGCGTCACGATGGGGCAAGGGCGGCGGCGACGATTACTTGAACTGCCCGATGGACAAGGCTCAATACACGGCGTTTGTCGAGGCGATCGTGACTGCCGAGTCGTTGCCCCTACAAGACTTCGAAAAAGGCATCCGCTACTTTCCCGGTTGTCAGCCTATCGAGGTCATCGCCGCGTCGGGGCCCAAATCGCTGCGGTTTGGGCCGATGAAACCCACGGGCCTAGACGATCCGCGAACCGGACGCTGGGCCTATGCCGTCGTGCAATTGCGCGCCGAAAATCGCCATCGCACCGCCTTCAACTTAGTCGGTTTTCAAACCAAGATGCGCCAAGCTGAGCAGCGACGGGTGCTTGGCATGATCCCCGGTCTGCAGGAGGCTGAGTTTTTGCGTTACGGTTCGGTGCATCGCAATACGTTTTTGGATAGCCCGCGCTTGCTTGACGCCACCATGCGGCTGCACACCCAGCCGAAGCTGCGGTTTGCGGGGCAGATCACCGGGGTCGAAGGCTACGTAGAATCGACCGCGAGTGGTTGGTGGGTAGCGGTGGCATTGGCCGCCCAACTGCGCGATCTGCCTGTGGAACCACCGCCGGCGTCGACGGCGCTGGGGGCGCTGATGTTGCACGTGATCGACGCCAGCGTGCCCGACTTTCAGCCGTCGAACCTGCATTTTGGCCTGTTTGCGCCGTTGGACGAACCACAGGGGGACGGCCCGGCCAAGAGACGCGATAAAGGGCAACGAAAACAGGCCCATGCTGACCGAGCCCGCCTCGATCTTGCCCAGTGGCGCGCCCGGTTTGCCTCGGCTCTGGCCTGTGGATAAGGGTGTGGATAATGCCAGTTTTGTAGGCGCGGCGATCGCTTGCGCTTGCAGCTAGATCGGCGATCCCAAAGGTTGTTTTACAAACACGATCGAGATCAATGAGTTGCACAAAGGCTATTGACCGGTTTTGCGGCTGGCCGTAGGTGGGCGCCACGCTTTGCAGCAACCCTCTCCTTGCACTCAGCAAGGGCGGCCGGTTTGCGCACAGCCAGCAGCCATGGCCCACCCGCAGTCATCCGCATTTCATCAAGCAGGTCCAGCGCTTACCGGCGGTCGGCGCAGTCGGCGCCCCTTGTTGCGCGCCTTGATTAGCATCGCCGCGGTGGGCGCCGTGATCGCCGCGGTCGCCTATGCCTGCTGGCGCGTGATCGGCGTCGATTTGCACAGTGGCACCCACTTGGCCGCCAACCATGGCACTGGCAGTGCGCCGTCGGCTGCGCTGGTGTTGCCGCCAACGGCTGTGGCCCAAACGGAAGGCGAGGCGACGGCAGCTTCGGCGGCGCACCGCAGGACCGGGCAGGTTGCGCTGGCAATCAAACCACCGCGGCTCAAGTCGGCGTCTGCCGCTGACCGCGATCCACTAACTGAGGCCTTGATCGCGGCCGCCCGCGATCATTTGGCGCGCAAGGTCGCGCCGACGCTGTACAGTGTTGAGGATTTGCGCGCCAACTCTGGGAATCACTTGGACTTGATTGAGCGAGGCATGATCGGACAGTTGCCTTTGCGGCGCGCAATCGTGCGCCATCGCGCGCGCAATCCCCATCTGTACGGTTTGGCATTCAAGCCGGCTCTGACGTTGGACGAGCGCAAACGCGCGTGGAACGGCGCCAATTTGGAAGTGTTCTTGCGGGCTTTTGCTCAACTGCGCGCCGACAACGATGCCCAGGCCGGTGACATCGCCATCTTGCAGCGCACGCGGGGCTCGCGACGGCTAGCAGCGGTTGTGACTGAGGTCACGGACGATGCGGGCAAGCCGCAGTTCATCGTTCTCGATCCAGGCGAGCGCGTTCCCACTGAGGTCAGTCAGCGCGGCGGGTATCAGTTGCTGCGCGTCTTTCATTTTGGCAGCGCACAAGCAGATCGCGCACTTCAACTTCTTGATCTTAATGTAGAATCTGCCGGAACCACGCTCTAACCACCGCCTTGGGTCCAACCAAGGTCGATCGAGTCATTGGGGCGGCGGGCAACTTCTAAGAGCCAGTTTACATTTATTTTTTGGTGGTAGTCGCCGATTTTTCGCTGGCATGCGCCTGGGCGACCGGTCTCGATTCCGCAGGTTTGCCAGTGGCCAGCCAAGCGCACTATGCTGCGCTCGCCACATCTTTGAGGTTTCCCATGCAACGCCGCGCTTTCCTTCGCGCCACCGTGGTCGCTGCCGGCGCCACTTTGGCCAAATGCGCTGACGACCCCAAACCGACGGCACCGGCAACGGATGCGGGTGCAAATGCGCGTTCGACCGCGGATACCGGCGCAACTGACGCAGCGGCAGTCGATGGCAGTACCGAAACTGCTGGCGATGCGGCGGTTGCTAGCGGCGGGGACAAGGCCTTCTTTCCACAGTCGATTTGTTCGGGCGATCCGCGCGCCGACGGGGCAATTGTGTGGGTGCGCGCGGTGGATCCTGCAAAACCCACCGCGGACGTCGCACTGGAGTTGTCCGTGGCAACGGACAAGGAATTGAAGACTTTAGTCCAGTTTGGTGGCAAACCGAGCAAAGGCATCACGGCAACGGCCAACCACGACGGCTGTGCCAAGGTCCGGCTGACCGGACTTGCGCCGGCCACGTTGTATTGGTATCGCTTTGCCACTGCCAATGGCGCCCATAAAACGGCAGTGGGTCGTTTCAAGACAGCGGCTGCGGCGACGGCTGACGTGGCCGTCAAATTTGCCGTGGTGTCGTGCCAGGACTTCAACGGCAAGTACTACAATAGTTACGCAAGATTGAATCAGGAAGACCTGGACTTTGTCATCCATTTGGGCGACTATGTCTATGAAACAACTGGTAATCCAGAATTTCAGGACAAGACTCCCGATCGGGTCGTCAAGTTCAGCGACCCGGCCAGCGCCATTGCCTTCAACGCCAACACCAAGGACGCCTTTTTCGCCGCGAAGTCGTTGAGCAACTATCGCGACTTATACAAGGTGTACCGCAGCGATGCCGACCTGCAGCAGATGCACGAGCGGTTCGCGATGATCGCGATTTGGGACGACCACGAGTTCAGCGACGACTGCTGGCAGGCGAACGCCACGTATTTCGATGGAACTAAAGACGAAAACGATCCTGCGCGCCGCTCTGCCGCTGATCAGGCGTGGTTTGAATATATGCCAGTAGATTTCGCCGCGGGAGCCGATTTTGAGTTTGACCCCAAGGCGGCGTTTCCAAATAACCTAAAGATTTACCGAGATTTCAAATTCGGCAAGCACCTGCACTTGGCGATGACCGATTTGCGTCGCTATCGCTCGGACCATGTGGTGCCCGAGGACGCGCTGCCCGGCGCCATTGCGCTGGACGATGAGGCCCTCAAGCTGTATGCCGGCAAAGTGCCAGACGATGCCCAGCCTTATGTGAAGA
The DNA here is from genome assembly GCA_009692465.1 of Myxococcales bacterium. Classification (GTDB taxonomy): domain Bacteria; phylum Myxococcota_A; class UBA9042; order UBA9042; family UBA9042; genus SXRM01. The sequence continues at coordinate 48,926 of SHZD01000002.1, read as the reverse complement.
TTGATGATTTTGAGGGCGGCAAGTATGCGAAGTTTTTCAAAGACAACGCCAAGGACCTCAAAATCTCGGCGGCGACGGTAGCGGGGCCGGTGTCGGCACTGTGGATCAACGCCCGCCTCAAGGACTTGGCTAAGGTCGCCGGCGCTCCGCCCATGATCGCCGACGCCGAATTGGCCAAGATGCTCAAGGGCGTGTCGTTTCAACAAATGCTCAAATTGAGCGGCTACAGCGCGCTGGGTACTCGCTATTTGGTGTCGCGTACCCCTTTTGAGCTGTACGCCAAGATGCGCTGGGCCCAGACCAAGGGCGCCAGCGAGCAGGCGATGGGCGACGAACAGCAAGCTTGGTTCGTCAAGTCGATGACCGAAGCGGCGCAGACGTGGAAAGTGTGGGGCAACGAGTACACCCTTCAGCGACGCGAAATTGACTTGTCGGGCATTGACTCGCTGCCGGCGGCCTTTCGCCAGCGCTTCTTGTTGTCGGCGGAGGACTGGGATGGCATGCCGAACCGCCGCGATCAAATCTTGGAAACACTGGCCAAAGTCGTCAATTCAGTGGTGGTTTCTGGCGATATTCATGCCTTTTTCGCCGGGACACCGATGCGGGATGGCGACGCCACTCAAAAGCTGGTCGAATTCGTGACTGGCGCCATTTCGTCGGGGACCTACCAAACCTTGCTGATTCGGCAAGCCAACAGCGACCAGGCGCTTCGAGACGCTGGAGCAGCCAACTTGGCGTATACGGCCAACAATTTCTTGTTGGGGGTGGGCACCGCCCCTGTGAACCCCAACTTGGGCTATTGTCGAGTGGACCTCAATGGTTTCATGGTGATGCAGGCTGATGCCGCTCACATGACGGCTACGTTTTACCAAATCGAAGAAGGCGATCTGGCCAAACGCCAGCCGGACGACAAACTCAAAGCGCTATTCAAAACCGTGGAGTTTCGCACCCCGGCGGGCACCCGCGACTTGCAGCAAAACATGCAGGGCACGTGGAAAACGTGGAATCCCGCAAAATTTGAGTGGAAGTAGCCGTTTAGCCGACTCAGCCACCAAGACGCTATGGAGCGCGACTTGGCGCTTACGCGGACCGCGATGACCCTCAGTATGGACTGCGCGGGCGTTCTACTTGACCGAAGTTGGCGCTTCGTTGATGAATTCGTAGTACCAGCCCAGCGTTGCCAGCGACACTAAGACCCCGCGCTGTTCAGGCGGTTGGAGCAAGTTGGGCCGAAAGCTGTCGTAGAGCAATTGACCCACTTGGCTCGAGTATTTTTTCCACAAGCCTTTGGATTCAAATAGCTTGTCCCAGGCCAGCGAAGTCTCATGGCCGTCGGCGACGATGCGCAGCCAACCGGTGTTCTTGTCGACGGAAAAATGGCACGGCAAGTCCAGTTTTTCGCTGCCGTAGGTGATCTTTTCGGTGCCGCCCGGCTCGTATTGGGCCGAAATGGTCGCGCTCATCGTGCAGGCCTGGCCATCTTGAGCAGTATCGGGCGGCGGCGATATCAAAAGCTGGACATTGGTGGTGGTCTTGGTATCCAAAGGTTTGGGCTTTTCGATAACGGTTTGATGGATGTCACTGCGCACAAAGGGGCCGCCCGTGGTCCCGCGCACGAACGCGAGCATCGTCAGGCCGCGCTTGCCACGCTTGTAGTTGGGGTCCGCCAATTGCGGCTCGGGCACGCCGACCACAGAATCGAGGACCGCCGCGGTGCGTTTCCATTGTTGATAAGCGGCCTTATCCTGAAACGTCAGCTCGAGGATCTGATTGGGCAGGATCTTCATAGTCCCGGCGACTTTAGCCAACGAATGGGGCCCGCAGTCGTTGCGATCGATGAGCGTGCGCACTAGCGTCTCGGGTGGCGCCAACACCAACCACTCTTCGGCGTTGATGCAATTGCCCAAAATCGGCTTCATCCAATTGCCCTTGACCGCCGGGTCGAGCGCCGAATAGCCAGAGCCACCGCTGCTGTCGCCGTTGCCGTTGCCAGTATTGCCGCTGCCGTCCCCGCCGATGCCGTCGCCGGACTCGGTCCCTGTGGTGTCGCCGGCGGCCACTGCCTTTGAACCGACAGATGGCCCAGCTTTGGAGTCCGAACAAGCGCTCCAACCGGTCAACATCGCCCCGAACAAGGCGAGACGGCGAAGCGAAAAAGGCGATACGTGCATCCGTCTTGCCGAGGGGCCGCACACTGGCAGGCTAGCCTTGGGTGTAGCGAGAAAACGTGGGGTTGGCAAGAGCAAAGCGGGGCGGCGGTGATTTTGGCGCGGGCAATGGACCCTTGAGTGGCCAAACGCTAATTCGGCGATGCCTCGCCAACCCCGTTGACCAGATCGCTAGCCACCACCGCAGCCGCGTGGTCTTCGATCAACACTTGCAGCACGTTAGTGCCGCCGCGCACCCAGTCGACCCCGGCGGTCAGAACCAAGGCATCGCCAGCACCCATGTGGTAATGCTCGCGCAAGATCGTGCGCGCGCGTTGGACCATCATGGCCATGCGATCCTGTTTAGCATCAAACCCTTGAAGAACAAAGGGGTGAACTCCCCAGTACAACAAGCTCTGGCGAGCGGTGCGCTCGGTGGCACAAAACGCCATGATCGGGACCGGCGGGCGAAAGCGACTAATGCGTTCCGGCGTATTGCCAGTTCGGGTAAAACAAGCGATGGCGAACGCCGGTAGGCTTTCGGCAAACTGAACTGCCGTGCGCGCAAACTCGGCATTGATGCGCTCGACGTGGCCCGAATTCTCCGCCGGCGGCAACGCCAACGATGGACGGGTATGGCGCTGAGCACTACGAAATTGCTCTGCTTTGCGCGCAATTTGGTCCATAGTTTGCACCACTAGACACGGCCGAGACCCAACCGACGTTTCGCCGGACAGCATGACCGCGTCGCCGCCGTCGAGAATCGCATTGAAAACATCGGTCGCTTCGGCACGCGTTGGCAGGGTCGCCGTGATCATCGACTCGAGCATCTGGGTAGCGACAATGCACGGACGCCCATGGCGGCGGGCGGCATCGACCAAAAACTTTTGCACCGCGGGCACTTCGTCAAAACCAAGCTGCAAACCCAAATCGCCGCGGGCAACCATGATGCCGTCGGCCGCCTGCAAGATGGGTTCGATGTTGTGGACGGCGGCAAGCGTTTCTATCTTCGCCACTAAGCGCGGGGCCGGATGACCAGCGCGCAGGTTGAGGTCGATAAAGGCGCGGACCCGGTGCAGGTCGGCGGGGCTGCGGACAAACGACAGCGCGACGAAATCGACCGCGTGATCCAGCGCAAACAACAGGTCGTTTTGGTCCTTTTCAGGAAACGGATCCAGATCGAGATCGATCTCGCGCACCGTCAGCCCTTTCTTGCTCCCTAGGACGCCCCCCGCGACCACGGTGGTGATCACGGCGTCGCCAAGCAAATGGCTCACTTGAACCACCAAGTCACCGTCGCCAAACAGAATTGTCGGCTGCTCATCGGGATGTTCAGCCAAATAGGCGCGCAACCCATTGATCAGACAGCCGGCGGTCGGTTGCGGGACTGGCACGATGACGCCAACGCCGATGGCGGCCGTGGCGGCAATCGCGGTGTCTGAATCCGAATCGGCAACTAGGGCAACCAGACCCCCTTCGATCAGCGTCAAGCCGTCCGAGCCCAGAGCGCCGATGCGGCATTTGGGACCCTGCAAGTCGGCCATGGTGGCGACACGCGGAGCTTCAAGGTTGGGGGTCGGTTGATTTGCCCATTGCAACACCACGCGTTCCTTGGCGTAATCGGCATCGGCATGGGAGAAATTGAGGCGCAAGACGTCGGCGCCGGCCGCGCACAGCTGGCTCAAAAACGGCGGCCAGTCGCCATCGGGGGCGCGGCCAATCGTAGCTACGATGCGGGTTTGGCGGGCGGTGCGCCCCTGATGTCGTTGCATGTTTGCGCAGCCGCCTCGAGTGGGCGGGCCGCGATGGTGCCTGTTTCACGTGCGGTTGGGTAGCGCCGGCCAACGAGCGCCTCTCAGCCTGAAAAGTCTGTGACATTGCGGAGCATTCAAGCTCAGTAGCTGGATCTGAACACCACGCGGCGCTTGCTGTAAGGCGCAGAACCGGTCAAAATCGGCGGCAGGCCGACCCACAGCCTTTGGCGACGATGACTTCACCCGCAGCCCCATCCACTCCGTCGCTGACACCGGCAGTGTTGCCCGCCTATCGAACGCGCTTAGGCTTTGGGTTAGTGGTCCTTGCCATGGCCTTGGTTGGGTGGCGGGTCGTGACACCAGCCGCCAGTCACACGCGCGCGGTTCGCATAGCCTCCGAGCTTGGGGCGGAGACTTTTGACCGGCCGCTGCAGGCCGGCGAGCTCGACGTGGCGCTAGAACTGCGTCCGATCGGCGCTGCCGCAGCCAAAACGACCTCGCTGCGCGAATTGCTGGCCAAGCACGACACGGTGCTGCTGCATTTTTGGGCCTCGTGGTGCCCGCCGTGCATCGACGAACTGCCTGAAATCGCGGCATTAGCCGACAGTGCCGAGGGCCGCAATTGCAAAGTGGTGGCGGTGTCGTACGACGATGAGTGGGCGGCAGCGGACTCCACGCTGCAGCGGACGCTGGCAACTATCGCGCCGCCCTCGGGCAGTTGGTTGCGCGATCCGCAAGGCCAATCTGGTCAGGCCGACAAGATGTTGCGGGTGCGGTTTGGCAGCGAAAAACTGCCCGAAACGTGGGTGCTGAGCGAGGGCAAGGTGCGAGCGCGCTTTGTTGCGGGGCAGAAATGGACCAGTGCCAAAATGCGACGCTGGCTGGCGGCCCAATGTCCGACGACCCGATGACGCCAGAGCCCGAATTGCCGCAGACGCCTGTGGCTGAACCTGCAAGTGAATCTGTGGCTGAAGCTGGGACTGGAGCTGAGACTGGAGCTGAGACTGGAGCCGAGACTGGAGCCGAGACTGGAGCCGAGACTGGAGCTGGGACTGGAGCTGAGACTGGAGCCGAGACTGGAGCCGAGACTGGAGCTGGGACTGGAACTGCGGCTGGAGCTGAGACTGGAACTGCGGCTGGACCAGTGGAACCGCCGGCCGCCGCAAGGGCGCAATCAGCAGACGCAGCGCCAGCGGACGGTGCCCAAACTGCCGCAAGCGACGGTCTGATTGAGCCGGCCTTGATCCCTCCGCGCGGATTGGTGGCGACGACATTGGCCCTGTTGGTGGCGACTTGCGCGCTGGCGATCGCGGTGGCACCAGGGGTCAAACGGGAGCTACAGCCGCAACTGCAGCTGACCTTTTGGCACAGTGACGAGCGCGAACTGGATGAAATCGTGCGGCGCGATGATCGACTGCTCGCCGCTGACGCCGGCCGGCAGACCGAGCAAGCCCGCGGCCAAGAAGCTGGCTTGCGCAAGAACGTCGCCCAGTGGCTGGCGCTCGAAGCGCAAATGGGTACGGTACAGGTCCAACACGACAGCCAAGCGCGGCAGATTCTAGGTCAAATTGAAGAGACGGTGCGCACCATCGCTGAACTGCATGGTGTTCAAGCTGTGCAGGCCATGGCCGTGCGTTGGGGGCGCGACGTCGCTCACATTTTTGGCCAAGTGGTCGCAGGCGCTCAGCTACGGCAAGTGCAAGTTCGTGATGGGATGGCGGATCCGCAGGCAGCTGCCCTGCAGGCGCTGGCGCCGGGCTTGATCAAGCTGTTGGCGGACTCTGGGCTTGCTGCGCACTCACAGGGGCAAGGACAGGGGCAGGGCTTGACTGTGGCGGCCCAACTGGTGGTGCAAGCGCTCGCTCAGTCGCGCTTTTTGCAGTTCGCCGTGCGGGTGCGGCAAGCTCCGCACCTTGCCACCGACCTGCAAGCGCTGCTGCTGCGTTTTCGCATTGAGGCCCACGCCGGCCTGCGGGTCGAGCGCAAGCTGGAGCTGATCCAGACCATGGTGGCGGCGGATCCGACCTATCCAGCTAGCTTTGTGGCGGGCGTGTTGTGGGCGCGGGAGGGCCGCTGTGACCAAGCGGCGCCGGCTTTTGCGCAGGCGATCCAGCGCGGCGAAAGCCTGCGTCTGGCTCAAGCAAACCTTGCCTGGTGCCAATCGCTAATGGGCCACTAGGCAACTGCTGGGAATTGTTGCTTTGGTTGACGAACTGTCCGGGCCTTGGTGCAGCCTGCGCCTAGGAGCGTGTCGGAGAATTCCGACTCGCTCCTAGCGCCGTCTGGCTAGACGGCGGCAACTGTCCGAAACTGCACGGATTCACTCTGGGCAGTTCTCGGACAGTTGAGAATAGTTGACTGGCTAGGAGCCCGTTGGATCGTACTAGATTCATTGTCTATAACCTGATAGACATTTCACAACCGATTGATTTCCGACAGGCTCCTAGAGCCGAAGTGATAGCGGCCGCAACCTGAGTTCCCAGGTTCACCAGCGTCGGGCAATGGCGACCGCGCGGAACTACTGCTGCGGGATATCTAGAGAACTACTGGGTAATTCGCCAACCAGCGCTCTGCGCATAGCCAACGCCGCCAGCAAATACATGGCCGCGCCCAGCACCAGCGCCGCGGCAAAGCCGGTGTAAATGGCCAACGCCATCACTGCCACCGAACCGAGCACTCCGCATGCGCCGTTCACCCCCCAGTGCCACGCCAACTCGTGCGGCCGCGCGCCCAAAAGGGTGCGCACTCCCAAGGGAAACGCGGTGCCGAGCAGCAAACCAGCGGGGGCCAAAAGCGCGACCGAAATGGCGATTCGCACTGCAGTCGGGAAAGCGCGACCCGCCGCAAGTGCCGAATCGAGCCCCAAAGCGCCGCCGATGGTCAGGGCGGCAATCGCTAGCAGCAACGGCATGCGCAGCCGCGCAAGTTGATGTTCCGCAACGCTACCGAGCCACAGCGCGCCCAGTCCGCAAAACAGCAGCAGCGCCGACAACACCACGGCCAAGGCCAAGATCGGGTGGCCCAAGTAGACGGCAAAGCGTTGCACTAACGGCACTTCGACAAACATGAACCCGCCACCGAGCGCGGCGAAATAGGTCAATCGCCAGCGCAAGGGTGCCGAATTGTGACCGCTCGCTTGACCTCTCGCGCGCAGCCCGCGCAGCAGCGGCCACAGAATCACCGCCGCCGTCAGCAGCGTCACCAAGACCAGAACCTGAAATAGCAGCGCGACGGCGTGGATATTTTGTTCTTGAGCCGGCCCCAGCGACGCCACTTTGGCAAACCCGAATCCAGACTTGACGATGTCCGCAAGGCGCGAAATGTGGAAAAAGAAGGGCCAATCGTCGGTCGACGGCTCCAGATCGTAGGGGTAAGCGGCCAACAGCGGCGCCGGATCGGCGGTCAGGATGAATTGGCGATAGATCTTCGCGCTCAACGTGTCGGCGGTTGGCTCGCGGGGCAGGTACACGACCTCCATGCCCATCGCCGTCGCCGCCTGCCGCAGCGCCGCAACTTCGCCGGCGGTAAATGGATTGCGCTTGAGCAGGCACACCCCGGTGCCCTCGTTGCGATGGTGCTCCATGCGCAACACGGCGACGCGCTCGCCAAAGTCGGCGATCCCCATTTGGCGCATCGCTTCGCGGGCAGTGGTCACCACTCGCAGCAATTGATTGGGCGGCACGAAACTGTGACGCGAAATGGCCACCATGCCGTTCGGCGTCAGGTGCTGCAAAAATGTCTGCATCGCTTCAACGGTGTAAAGCGTATTTTCCGACAGCACATAGGCCCCGGCCGCCGTTGCCGCCCAGGTGTCGACCAGCGACATTTGAATCAGATCAAAGGACTGGCCGGACGCTTGCAGCCACGAACGCCCTTCATCGATGACCACCCGCACCCGCGGATCGGTGGCGAGGTGGCCGGTGAACTGAGCGAAACGCGTGCGCAGCAGTTCGTCAAAAATCGGGTTGATCTCGACGCCTGTCACTTGTTTGGCGCCAAAATAGAGGGCAGTGGCGATGTCGCGACCGCCGCCCACGCCGATAGTCAGTACGGTTTCGGGCGTCCGCGCGTGGTAGGCAAAGTTGGCGACGTCGGTTTCGAGATAGCTGAGACCGGTGCGGTCGTCGCTGCGCTGAACAGCCCAGGTGCCGGCGCCCGCATCAATCGACAAATTGACAAAACGGACCTTAGGATCGGTGGGCCGCGGTTTGGCCCCCCACGATGGGTAGCCGGGCGCGCGCTCGGCCTCGACTTGAATGTAGCTGAACGCGTTCCAACGCTCGAGCGTGGTCTGCTGCATCGCCCATGGCCGACCCTTTACCCAACGAATTCGAAACCATGGCGAGGTCAAATTTAGGGCCAGCCCGACCAAAAGCAAGGCGGCAACCCCACTGGGCCACGCCCGGCGCTCGGGCAAGATTAAGGCTGGCAGCAGGCCGACCAAGGCGACGGCGATGACCGCGCTGGGGCCATCGAGCACCGCCAGCAAGCCAGCCGCGGCCGCTGCCCCTAGCGCAGCGCCAATCAAATCAGCGGCATACAGTTTGCCGATCGCCTGTTGATTTTCGGCAAATGCATCGGCGAAAAACGCGCCGGCAAAGCCAAACGGCACCGCAAAGGCCACGTAGTTGACAAACAAGTGCAACGCCTCGGGCAGCGAACCGTGCGGCAGCCACAAGTGCAGACCGGTGGCTAGCACCGCCGATAGGGCAAATCCAACGGCCAAGTGGGCCAGTCGCTGACCCAAGCCCAGCTTGGGCGGATCGCGCAGGTACACCCATAGACCGCCGGCACTCAGACCGAGCATTGCCAGCGACAACACCAAAAATGCATAGTGATAATATAGTGTTGCTGAGAATATCCGCGTAATCAGCAGCTCAAGGGCCAGCGCCGCCAACGACAGCAGGAGCACGCTCAGCGCCAATGGGCGAAGACCAAGTGTGGGCGAGGACAGGGCAAACCTCAGGCGCGTGCATTCGGCGGGGTCCAACCGATTGCTGCGGCGCCAACCGGACTTAGCGCGGTGCTGCCGGAGGTGTCAAGTGAGTGGTCTGGCGGCAGATGCGTGCGCTGCTTGGCGATAATCGGCAGACAAGCACTGCGCTAACAGTTCAGGGTCCAATTGGCCAACCCGGCGGGGCGAGCTAGCGATCCACGGCCGGCGCGGGGTCGATCGGCACCAGCGGAGCCTGTACCGGCTCTGATTCTTCGGCATCGGCAGGGGTGCCATCCAACTGCTCCTCGAGGGGATTACCGTGCTCCACCGTGTCCTCGTCGCTCACTCCAAGCAGATTGGTCAGGCGCTGCATGCGCTCAATGGTCGGCATTAATTTGGTCTCGGCGTACGTGCGCAGCCGCTGCTGGTCCTCATTGGGCCATTTTTCGAGCTGCAGTTGTTGCATCCGGGAGCCTAGACTGCGCGCGATCTCGTTGAAGTCCCGATTGAGTTCCTCGAGCGCGGCGGTCTTGTCCGTCGCCGCGTCGATGCGATCCAGGTGTGCGTTCAAGCGCACGGTCAACTCGTCGACCATCGCCATGCCGGTCTGCAATTGGGGACTGGGCGCCGGCAAGGATGGACTGACGTTGGGCTCTTGAGGCGCAGGCTGCGCTGGTTGCGCGACAGCTTGCGGCGCAGGCATGCCCTTGAGTGGCGGCAGGTAACCAGGCAGCCGCAGATCTGGCTCCGGCGTGCCCGTTTGGGGCGAATGGCTGGTGGTTGGCGCAGCCAGCTCTGCCTCCGATGCGCCGGCAGCCGTCGACTCACCACTTTCTTGTGCAATTCTAGGGGTGCGCGACCGATCAGGTTCGGCCAAGATGGTCGCCACCAAGACCACATTGGCGACCAGCGCGATGCCGAGCATCGTCCACCAATTTCGGGCTAGAAAACCCTTCGCTACGGGCGCAGGCATGGACAACTCCGGTCGCCGCGCGGTACTGCGGTCCGATAGCGACGCGCAGGGCCCGAGCACGGTTCATTTTTGGCAGCCCAACAGTCGAGTACGGGCAGGCGCGATGCCTAGGAGCCTGTCGGAAATCAATCGGTTATTAAATATCTTTGCGGTTATACACAATGAATCCATTGCGATCCAACAGTCTCCTAGCTTCTCAGATTTTCTCAACTGTCCAAGAACTGCCCGGAGTGAATCCGTGCAGTTTCAGACAGTTGCCGCCGTCTAGCCAGACGGCGCTAGGAGCGAGTCGGAACACTCCGACATGCTCCTAACATGCTCCTAGACCATGCGACCACAATGGGCGGCTTAGGCGGGCCGGTACACAGCACGCAAGTGAGTCGTTCTATTCCTGATCGTCGTGGTGGCACGCAGCTAGGCGCTCAGTTCAAGCTAGTCCGCGGTGGAGTGGCACGGCGGCGAGATCACGGCGGGGATGCTCTAAGAGGGTGTTTATCTTCAAACGCCTGCGGCGCGTAACCCGTCGATGAGTTCGCTGGACTCATCGACCCCGCCATGCTTTGTTGTCAGCCCTCTTCCTCCTTGCGACGCACCACAAGTGCGCCTCAGTCGTCAGAGTGCCTCCGCCTCGCCTTGCGGGCGCCTGTTTCCGCTCGCTTCCGCAATGAATATAAACACCCTCTAAGGAGCTGTCCTCAAATAACTCGATCGATCTGGGCAACACAGGAGCGGCGAGTCGGCCTTTGGGGACGCGAGCTTAGCGACCAACAAAGCAAGCAAACGGAACCAGTCCCACAATGACTTATTCTGGGACAGTTCCTAACAGCGCCGACAGTTCTGAGCCAGGCCCCAAATCAGTGGCTTTCTGCGGGGCCAGCGGGACGGGTGGCGTCGGCACCTGAGGCCTTTGCCGCTGCTCGAGCCTGGCGCTTTTTGGCTACCCACCCGAGCTTTACCGTGGTGGCAGCGCGCGTCACTACCAACGCGCCCGCTGGAACGTCGGCGGTAACCGTAGTGCCCGCGCCCACATAGGCGTCGTCGCCCAGCGTAATCGGGGCGACCAATTGGCTATCCGAGCCGATGAAGACTCCGCGACCCAAAATGGTGCGAAACTTGTCGACACCGTCGTAATTGCAGGTAATTGTGCCGGCGCCAATGTTGCAATCAGCACCGATCTCCGCATCGCCGAGGTAGGACAAGTGACTGGCCTTGGCCCGTGGGCCCAGATGGGCCTTTTTGGTTTCGACGAAATTGCCGACCTTGACCTCAGACTCAAGCACTGTACCAGTCCGCAAGTGCGCAAAAGGGCCGACGTGGGCGCGCGGACCAATTGTGGCGGCCGTAGCGACGCAATAGGGAAAAATATGAGCGTTTTCTGCGACTTCACAGTCAGTCAGCACACAACCGGTGTCGATGCGCGCCCCGGCACCGATTGTGGTCGCTCCGCGCAGTTCAACCTGTGCGCCGAGGTGGCAGTCGGCGTTCAGGGTGACAGCTGCGCCGACCGAGGTGGTGGCGGGGTTGTCAAAGGTGACGCCTTGCACCTGCCAGCTGCGGTTGATGCGCTCGCGCAGGTGGGCAGTGGCTGTCGCCAATTCGGCACGGTTGTTGACACCAGCGATCTCTCTGCGATCGTCCACCAAATGCGGATTACCCGGGCTGCCCGCCGCCGCCGCTAGCGCCAACAAATCGGTCAGGTACAACTCGCCTTGGGCGTTGTCCGGCCGCAACTGCGGCAAGGCTGTCGCCAAAAAGGGTGCGGCAACGCACATCATACCGGCGTTGATCAGCCCGATCGCGCGAGTGGTGGCGTCCGCGTCTTTATGCTCAATAATACGGCTGACTTGGCCGTGGGCATCGCGAATGACTCGGCCGTAGCCGCTCGGATCGGCGAGCTCGCCCACCAACAGGGACAGCACGCCCTGACCGCGAGCTCGGCGCAACTCGCCCAGCGTTTCGGTGGTCAGGAGCGGAGTATCCCCATACAAGATAAGCACTTCGTCGCAATCGCTCCACTCGGGCTGAGCGCACAACACCGCGTGACCCGTCCCACCTTGATACGGTTGCTCGACACAGCGAGGCTGCAGACCGGCGGGCAAACTGGCGCGCTGGCGCTGGGTCCAAGTTTGAACAAACGCCTCGACTTGAGCGCGGCCATGCCCGCACACCACCACGATCTTGCTGGGCTGCAGTGCTGCCGCCGCGGTCAACACGTGGCCAAGCATAGGCTCGCCGAGCAACTCGTGCAGAACTTTAGGCTTTTGGCTAAACATCCGCTTGCCAAGGCCCGCAGCGAGCACCACCACGGCAAGCGAACTGGTTGAGTGTGCGGTCATTGTTGTGCCCGGCGACCGCGACAACTGCGGCCAAAAATGCAGCACCACCGTTCGCCGCTGCCGGCGACCGATCGTGTGCCTAGGAGCAGGTGCAAGAATGACTCGATCAATCCGCAAAAAGAACGGAGCGCCGAGTCGGCTTGCTAGGAGCCTGTCGGGAATCAATCGTTTATAGAATGTCTATCCAGTTATACACAATGAATCTATTACGATCCGACAGTCTCCTAGCTTCTCAGATATTCTCAACTGTCCAAGAACTGCCCGGAGTGAATCCGTGCAGTTTGGGACAGTTGCCGCCGTCTAGCCAGACGGCGCTAGGAGCGAGTCGGAATACTCCGACACGCTCCTAGGCCGCAAGTCTGCGACCCACCAAGCAATCCGTGGGCCGAAGTGCAATCCGTGGGCCGAAGTGCGAAATCGATAAGATTTTGCGCAGAGCCTAACCAAGGGCCAGCAAGGCTACTCGGCCGCGGTGACTTCCAACGTCAGTTTGGCCACCACATCGTGGTGCAACTTGACGGTCACCGCGTACTCACCCGTTGTGCGGATATTGTCCGGCACTCCGATGTCACGGCGATCAATGTTGAAGCCCTTTTCTGCCAACAAATCAGCCACTTCGCGGACGGTTACCGAACCAAACAAGCGACCTTCGTCGCCAGTGTGCTTCGCAACCGACAGCTTCAAGCCGCTGATTTTCTTGCTTTCTTCGGTAGCCTCAGCCCGCGCCTTCGACAGCCGAGCTGCGGCAATGCGCTTGGTGTGGTCCATCTGGCGCACGTTGCGCTCGTCGGCCTGAGTGGCCAAATTGCGAGGCAACAGGTAGTTGCGCCCAAAGCCATCGGCCACGTCGAGAACGTCGCCGATTCGGCCAACATTGGGCACATTTTCGCGCAAAATCACTTTCATGTTGTCCTCCCATTGGGACTAATTGGCAAAATCTTCGCTGCGGTAGGGCTGCAGAACACCTTGGAGCACACTATCGGTCGACCGCGTTGGCCAAGACCAGTGGTTCCACCGCGGCGCCGTCAGCGTGCCCCTCTTGAGGTAAGCAGTCGGTCCTGCACAAGAATAAGCTATTCCGGTGCAGGACCCTTGCAAGTCATCAGGCGTCGCGTCGCGACTGGTCGACTACGGCTGTCGATTCGCCCGCAGCGAGCGACGCTGGCTTCCCGGCTATCTGCCGGGACCTGCGCGCTGGCGGCGGTGTTCGAGTTGCGGCCGGACTAATCAGCCGTCGCGCTCGAATACGGCATGAAAGCCATAATGCGCGCGCGCTTGATTTCGAGCTGCAAGTTGCGCTGATGCTGGGCGCACACGCCTGAAATCCGCCGCGGCACGATCTTGCCCCGTTCGGAAATAAAGCGCTTGAGCATGCTTGGCGTCTTGTAGTCGATATACAACGTCTTGTCGGCGCAAAATGGGCACACCTTGCGGCGGCCAAAGCGGCGCGGCTGGCGAGCAGGGGCGGCCCCTTGGCCTTTGTCTCCGGTCTGCTGCTGTTGTTGTGGGTCAGCCATTCTCATACGCCCTCCTCGCCGACGTCGTCGTCGTCATCGTGATCGCCACGCCGGGGACGCCGCTCATCGCTGCGCCGCAGGTACTGATCTTCTTCGTCTTCTTCGCGCTCTGGGGTCAGGCTTTCAGCGCGTTTGCGCTCTGCCTCGACATCAAAGTCGGTCAGTTGCTTGAGTTTGGACAGACAGACCGTCTGGTAGCGAATTACATCATTGGAGATGCGCAGCTGACGCTCGCACTCCTTGACGAACTGCGGATCGGCGATATAGCCGAAATACCAATAGTTGCCTTTCTTTTGGCGTGCGATTTCATAGGCGAGCTTGCGCTTACCCCAATCGACGAGCTTGATTTCAGCACCGCCCAGCGCCTCGAGCGACTTGACCAGACGTTGGTGGATTTTCTCCGCCACTTCCGCATCGACATCGACTCGCGTGATGAACAGCGTTTCATACATTCGAACCAGCATGACGCTTGTAACTCCCTAGAACTCCCCATGGTTAGGCGCAAGGCTGCCGGTGTATGGGCAGTTGCCTTGGCGCTTTCGCCCACAGCCCACTGGCATGGTGCCAGTCGTGTGAGCGAGGAGAACAAACCGCAGACCTTCTGTGGTTTGCCCAAACTGCGTGGGCCCAGACAGGCTCGTCGCAGTTCGAAGAATGCAAATTCCGCTCAGGAACTCGCGCGATTGGTGCCACCGCTGCCGGTGTGGCTAGCATTGCCGTTGTGGCTATTACTCGCGGCGCGGGCGCCGCTGCGAAGCACCGCCTCGATCGCAGCAACCGCGCGCTGGAGGACATCCGGCAAGGCGATGCGTTGGTCGAGGCTAAACGGCGAAAGCACCCACTGGGTCACTGCGGCGTCGCCGCCCCTGCCAGAATCGCCGCCCCTGCCAGAATCGCCGCCCCTGCCAGAATCGCCGCCCCTGCCAGAATCGCCGCCCCTGCCAGAATCGCCGCCCCTGCCAGAATCGCCGCCCCTGCCGGTATCGCGACTGGGGCTGTCATCGGCCGTAGTGGGTCGACCGATGCCGATCCGCACCCGCACAAACGCATTGCTCCCCAGTTGCGCGACCAACGACCGCAAGCCGTTGTGGCCACCGTGGCCGCCGCCCACTTTGATTTGCACTTTGCCAAACGGCAGGTCCAAATCGTCATGAATAATCAGCAATTCTTCGGCCTTGTAGCCGAAAAAGGCCGCCAACTGTTGGGTCGGGTGGCCGCTCAAATTCATAAATGTCTGCGGCTGCAGCAGCACGACATCGGTACGGTGGTCGCCGGTACTGGTGGTCACCGTTCGATCGCGGCTGGAGGTCTGGGCCTCAATGCCAGTAGCGCCGCCAGTTGGAGTGCTGACGACTTGGCAACGGCCAAACAACCCGTTGAATTTCGCGTTCCAGCTCGCTCCATGGCGCGCAGCCAGGAGTTCGATCGCCATAAAGCCGACGTTGTGACGCGTGGCTGCGTAGGCCTTGCCGGGATTGCCCAAACCGACGATGGCTCGCACGGGTGGCTCAAGGCCGGCTGACGCTGGTTTGCCGTTGGACATCGCAGCGCCGCCTGACCGTTTTTCGGTGCGACCAAGTGACAAGCAGTCACCCAGCGCATCGCCTGGCAGTGGCGCGAGCCACGTCTGATCCGCTTAGCGTTGGCTATTTCTTGGCAGCCGCGGCTGGGGCAGCGGCAGCGGTAGCCGGCTTCTTCTTGTCGTCAACCACGGCCGTTTCTTCGGCCTTGGCCGTGAACAGCTCGAAAATCTTGTACGATTTCTTGAACACAGCCGTGACACCTTGCGGCAACGGCAGCGTGTCGACCGTCATGACGGTGCCGTTTTCAAACGGGGTCACGTCGATGTCGATGGACTTGGGCAGCGTAGTTGGCGTGCAAGCGACGGTCACGTAACGGGTAATCTGCTCTAGGCGACCACCGGCTTTTTGGCCCGCGGACCGACCCGACAGCGTCACCGACAGCGTCACCGTGATGGCGGAAGCCGGCGTCACGACAAAGAAATCGACGTGTTTCAGGGTGCGCTTGACCGGGCAGATCTGCACATCTTTGCAAATCACCAAGTGCTGCTTGCCCTCAAAATCGACCGAAAACAGCTGGTTGCGCCCATAGGCGCTCGACAAGCCCTTGCGGACCGCTTGCGGATCGACCGCGACCATGCGGGTCGGCGTGCCGGCTCCGTACATGATCGCTGGCAAAAAACCGGCGCGGCGCACCTTGTTCGCCACATCGGAGCCAGCAAGCAGGCGCGGCCGCGCTGAAATTGAGACAGTTTCCATCGTTTACCTTGTGAGCACCGGATCCGAATTCAGATCAAAGTGCGTGGGCATGGCCTGTGGTCCAGCGCGTTAGGTGAGGCGAATGCCAACACCGTGGACGCGCACAGTGAGCGAATACAAGTGCGGATAGGCATCGGTTGTCCGCGGCAAGGTTGATGCCGTTGCGCTTGAAAACACTACTGTATTCGCTGCGGTTTTTCTTCGGGCTTGGTGCGGACAACCGTACCCAGACCGCTGCGGGGGGCGCATTGTAGAGGGCACAATGCCGTTGTCAATGGCGAATTGCCGTCGCCCCGTGCCTGACCTACTATCGAGGTGGAGGTGCCGATGCAGCATAGTGATGAGTTTTTGGCGCTAGTGGTCGACGCCAAGTCGCGGATTCGCGAGGCAACTATCGACCAGTGGGCGTTTTTGGCCAATGGACAGGCCATCCTAGTCGACGTGCGCGAAGACAACGAGTGGATGAGCGGACATGCCACCGGTGCGCGCCATTTGGGCCGCGGCGTGCTGGAGCGGGACATCGTCGCCAGCGTCGCGGACAAGGAGGCCACGATCGTGTTGTACTGTGGCGGTGGCTTTCGCTCCGCGCTCGCGGCAGATAATTTGCAGAAGATGGGATACGCGAATGTGTTTTCCTTGGTGGGTGGCTACAAAGCTTGGTTGCAAGCGGGCCTGCCAACCGAACAGGGCTGAGCCCGCCCTCGTCGATGACTTTACACTGCCGAAAGCCGAAAGGGCTCGTGAAAAAATAACTCGATCGATCCGCGATTGGAACGAGGCGTACTGGCGGCTTGCAAAGCCGCGAGTTAGCGACCCACCAAACAAGCAATGGGCCGGGGAGCAAAATCGACTTGATTTTGCACTGGCTCTAATTGCGGGCTGGGCGACACTTTAGGGTGCTCAACCGATCCGACCTTGAAAGCGCTGGAGCTTGGAGCCGCCTTTTTCGATTTCCACACCTTGCCAAAAGCGAATGCAGATGCCTTTTTTCGTGCTGACGATCCGCATGACCGAGCACGGCGCGAGCACGGTGTGCGCAGTCAACGCCGATCGCGTCGAAAAATCTGAGGTGTCCGTGCGCTGGATGGCCAATGATCAGGTCGTGTACAGCGTGCCGCCAGCCCAACTGGTGGCTTGTGAAGCGTGCGACAGCCAGATCGCGGCCCGGGCGCTGATGCGCGCTCGTCAGCTTGATTTGCGCCAGAAAGGCAGGATGGGCGCGGAGTTTGTCGGCTTGCGCCCCGCGGTTGGCGGTATCCACCAAGTCGGCCATGTGCTCGAAACCGTGATCGCCGCGGTGGAGCCAAGCCACTACATTCATCAGCGTCTAGCAAGGAATAACAAGTGAATTCAAAGTTATGCGATGATTTGTGTGCGCCGTTTTCGATTGAAGAAGTCGCGGCAATCGTCAGGTGGCGGCGGCATTTGCACGCTGAACCTGAGTTGTCGCTGTGCGAGACCGATACCCAGGCGTTTGTCCGCACAGCTCTGCAGGACATGGGTTGGCAACCGCAGGACGTCGGCGGCACCGGGCTGGCGATCGCGGTGGGGCACGGTAGTGGGCCGACGTTGCTGTTGCGCGCCGACATGGACGCCTTGCCGATCGAAGAGCAAACCGGTTTGGACTTTGCTTCGCGGCGGGCGGGTCAGATGCACGCGTGCGGGCATGACGCGCACATGGCGTGCCTGTTGGGCGTGGCGGCACGCTTGGCCAAGTATCGGGATCAGCTCGACTTTAGGCTGGTATTGGCCTTTCAGCCGGGTGAAGAGAACGGCCGCGGCGCGGTCGCCATGATCGAGCAGGGTCTGCTCAGTGGTGGATGGTGCGGCGATTTGACGCGGCAAGTGACAGCGGCGCTGGGCTTGCATGTGTGGTCGGGTCTGCCGGTAGGCCACATCAGCGCGACAGCCGGGCCGATCATGGCCAACGTCGACGACTTCAAGATTATCGTGCGCGGTCGCGGTGGCCACGGCGCGCTGCCCCATCAAGCGATCGATGCAGTGGTGGCGGCCAGCGCGGTGGTGCAGGCGCTGCAAGCCATGGTATCGCGCCAAAACAACCCGCTAGAGCCGCTGGTGGTCACCGTGGGCAGCATTCACGGCGGTTCGGCCTTCAACGTCATCGCCGAAACCGTCGAGTTGCGTGGGACGTGCCGCTCTTTTGGCCGCCAAGTTGCCGACCAACTGCCCAGTTGGTTGCGGTCGACGGCGGTGCGGGCGGCGGGGGCCTATGGCGCCAAGGCCGATTGCGAATACACCCGCTACACCGTGGCGCTGCACAATGATGCCCACATGGCCCAGTTGGTGGCTCAGTGCGCTGGGCAAATGCCCAATGTGGCGACGGTGGATACCGAGCTGCGGATGATGGCCGGCGAAGATTTTGCCTATTTTGCGGAGCAGGTGCCAGCGTGCTTTTTCTTTGTCGGCTGTGGCCTAGCGGATGGCTCCAGCGAGCCACACCACTCACCGCGCTTTGTGGTCGACGAGGCCGCGCTGCCGATTGGGGGCGAACTGATGCTGCGCGCAGCGGTAAAGTGGCTGCAAGAAGCCGAGTAGTGAATGATTTTACCCAGTTTTCTTGACGTGAGCCTTCAACCCGCGTGCCGACACCTGCAGCAGCGACGCGGCCCGGTCCAGATCGCCACTGGTGGCGTTGAGCGCGCTTTGCAGCTCTTGCTGAGAGATTTCCACGACTTTACGCACCTTGGGGCAGTCATCCACCAACAAATACAGTGAACTGCGGGCAATGCCCAAGTCGCGGGCAGTCGGGGCCATTTGCCAGTTGTTGCGATGCAAGGCCGCGATCAGCATGGTGTCGTCGATCTGGGACGGCGAAGGATGACCGCGAGCTTGGACTGCCGCAAGCTGCGGCGCTGGCGATTGTTCAGCCTGGGTGTGCACCAGTGCTTGCTCAACGCTGGCGACAATTTCGGAAGTGCCGCGGTCCAATCCGTCGATCGTCAGGCGCTTGGCCACATTGAAAAGCTCGCGCACATTGCCAGAAAACCCATGCTGCACTAGGCGCTCAAAGACTTCGGGGGGCACGACGGGCTCTTGAGGGCGGACCCGCAGCACCGGCGGAAAGGCCATGCGAATACGCGCAAATTCGACGCGCAGCGCGTGGTACAGCAGCAGGCCCAAGTCTTCAAACCGCGCCCGCAACGGCGGCACCGTGACTCGATAGCCACTGAGCCGTTGAATTAGCGGAATTCGCAGACGATCTTCCACATCGGGCCGGTCGGTGGCGGCAATCACCCGCACTTTGACCTGCCGCGACTTGCGGTCGCCAACGCGCTGAATTTCGCCAGATTCCAGCGCGCGCAGCAGCAGGGCTTGAACGTCCGAATGCAGCTCGCCGATCTCGTCCAAAAACAGCGAACCGCCGTCAGCACGGGCAAAAAAGCCATCGTGATCGCCAACGGCACCGGTAAAAGAGCCCCTGACGTGGCCGAAAAGTTCAGAATTGGCCAGAGATGCCTGAATCGCCCCGGTGTTCACTGTGATAAACGGCCCGCCACGCCACGGCGACACTTCGTGCAGAGCCCGCGCCACCAATTCCTTGCCCACTCCGGACTCGCCCTGCAACATGACGTGAACGGCGTGCTGAGCCACCTTTTTGACGTTGTTGCGCAGGTCGGTGATGACGTGCGACTGCCCAACCAAGAAGTCGGTCGGTCGGGCCAGCTCCAGCGCTGGCCGGTTGTGCAGTAGAAGCGCCACGTGGCGACCCAGACGCAGCGTAACTCCGCGTTCGAGCGCGGTCATGGCGACATGCTGGACTTGTAGCAACGGCACGCCGCCGATATGGCAGGCGACGCCACCGTCCGGGGCGCGAAATTGCAGGCCGTCGCCGTTGCGCGAGATGGCAATCGCCCGCCGGCTGACGTGAGGATCTTGCAGGGGCGCCTGATCGGGTCCGGGCGGCAACGTGAAAAGCGGTTCCAGCCGCGACAGCAACACCGGCTCTGCGCCCAGTCCCAGCACGTGCTGAGCGCCGATCATGGCGATGTCCGGGTGGCACAGGACCGTCAAGCACGGAATGATATCCATGGGCCGCACACCGGTGGTAGGTTTGAAATCCAGGGTGTCGACGTCATCGTTCGGTGAACTCGGCGCGGCTAGCCCGGCAAGTTTGCGCGGCAACAGCAGTTTGATCATGGCAGCTCCGGCACGGTCAAAAAAATTGCATTGGCTGGCTGGCCGCCGACCGCGCCCAGATCAGGGTCGGTGCACCGCACTGGCGATGGTGGCGTAAGCGTCCGCGCGCGTTGATACCCACAAAAGGCGGAGCTGACACTCACAGCTGTTGCTCGCTAGCCTGCCGACCGATACGGTCAATGGTGGCGCGAATCAGGGCAACTTCGGGCAAACCGCCGCGCACCGCCAAAGCCAGTGCCTCCGCCAACGCCTGTCCGGCGCGCTCGCCATCGCCGCGAGCGCCAGCGACTTGACCGGCCACATACAAGGCGGCACCTAGGCTGCGCGGCTCACCGGCCCTGCGCAACTCGACCAAAGCGCGTACCAAAAGAGCGTCGGCGCGGGCAAAATCGCCTTGCTTGGCGTGAATTTGCCCCAAAAGCGCCAGTGCTTCGCCGCGCACCGCGGTGGACACCAGGTGCAAGTCGATCGCGGTCAATTGCTGGGCGGCTGCAGTCAAATCGCCTGTGCTGATCCATAGTTGCGCCTCATCGACCTCCACGGCGCAGGCAATCGCGGGCAGGTCTGCGGCGTGAGCCGTCTGCCGGGCTTGGGCCAGCAGTGCCAATGCCCGCGAGCTCTGCCCTTGCTCGCGCGCGCACCACGCCTGACCGCGCAAGGCTCGCACCCATAGTCCAATCGCTCCACAAGCTTGGGCCACTTGGGCCGCTCTGGCGAAGGCAACCCCAGCGTCGTCAAAAGTGCGCAGCCCAGCCCACACTTGACCCAACGCCAGCCAAGATTCTCCTTGCAAATCGGTGCGCTTGGCGCTGTCTGCAGCCTGTTGGGCCCGGCTAAAGGCCAGTACGGCCTCATCTGCCCGGCCTTCGGCGGCAAACTGACCACCCACCACCAACAACACACAGGCCCGTGATTGCCAATCATTTGCAGTTTCAGCAAGTTCAGCGGCAAGTTGCGCCGCGTTTTGCCCGTGCGCGATGTCACCGACCGCAAACAGGGCCTGACAGCGGCGGGCTTGACTGCGGGCTTGCAGGCGAACCAACGGTTGCTCGTAGGCCAACGCCACCGCTTGATTGGCAATGGCGAGCGCGGTTTGGGCATCGCCATGGCGCAATCGGCTGTCAGCGGCACCGTCCAAGGCGACCAATTGATCGACGATGCCGCCGGCCGCCGCGGCCAATTGGACGGCCCGGTTGGCCAACTCGACCGAGACTCCTTCGCCAGCCAACCGACAGGCAACTTGGCAGACCACAAGTTGGTGGCCTAGTTGGCCGGTAGAAGCCGCCAGTGCTTGCAGGCGCCGCTCGACCGCCACTGCCTCCGTTCGAGCACCACTCAAACGCAGCGCATCGGCCAAAGCAGCCAAGGCCCGTAGTTCACCGCCGACGTCGGCGGCCCGGCGGCGCTCTTCAATGGCGCGGTATAGCGCAGGCTCAGCCGCGGACGGGTCACCGCTGGCAAGTGCAATTGCCGCAAACGACTCCAGGACCGCGGCGGCGATCGCGGGCAACTGTGTCAGTTCTTGGGGCAACTCGGCGGGTATCAATTCTGCCGCTTGGGCCCAGGCTTCGTTGTCGATTAGCGCCAGCGCCAGCTCACAGCGGCATTGCCACGCCAGCGGTGTGGCTCCGGCAGCGGTGGCAGCCCGCACCGCCAAGCGCAATGAAACAACGGCCGCATCCGGATCACAGGCCTTGCGCGCCAACGCGGCATCCACGCGCAAACAATTGGCGTACAGCGATGGATCAGCGAGTTGACCAGCGGATTGCGCGGCGGCGCCCAGCAACAGCCGGGCTTCTGGCCACCGGCGTGCCGCTACCGCTTGATAGGCACGGTGAATCGCCAGCGATGCCCGCACGGCATCCGCTTGCTTTTTCCAGACTTCAAGGGCATCGGGGTCATCGGTGACTGGCACGACCGCGGCGCGGGCCTCGGCGGCATCCAATTGGGCGTCGGCTACCGCGGCGTCCCCGCCGACTTGGGCAATGGCCAAGGCCAGCAGGGCGCGGCTGGCTAGGGGGCCAGCTCCAGCGGCGTCCGCAATCGAGCGCGCATTGGCCCAATGCGACCGCGCCTGCACCGGTTGGCCGATGGCCCAAGCAACGTCGCCCAGTACCAGTGCGGCAGCCGCACAGCCTGCGGCGTCGGCGTGGTATTGGTGGGAGCGGTCCGCTTGCGCTGCCCAGTGGGCAGACTGGGCCAAATCGGCTTGATCAAAACAGATATCCGCCAGTTCAAGGGCCAGCCAGCCGTGCGGTCGCTGCTCCTGTTCAGCCTGCTGCCATCCTGCGCCAAGCGCCTGGCGAGCGGCATCGACGTGCCCTTGGCGCCGCAAACGTCTTGCAGATGCTAAGATTTCTCGTTGCTCATCCGCAAACTCGCTCAAATCTGCCTCGCAAGTGCCTATTGTACGCGATAGCGGCTTGGCCCGATGGCCTCTGTGCACCAATCCGAACAGGTACGGCCGCGGTCCAAGAGTGCGTCGGAACACTACTGCGACAAACGCCTAGGTCCACGGGGGCCGACGTATCGTGCGCATTTTTTGCTGCACGAGCAACAGGGGGCGGCGCCCCCCCACCGCAAGTACCGTGCCAATTGGGCGCGCCCGGACCAGTGATCGTGTGATATTGCTGACGAATCGCGCCAGCGGTTGCCGTTTTTGCGCCGCGCACGCTACCATCGGCAAGTGCTGACCAACACCGCTTAACGCTGCACAGGCCTTCCATCCATGATCGACATCGACCGCCTAAGCAAACTGCGGCTACATCGCCGCCCGATTGGCCAAATTGCCTTTGCAAATCTAGTGTTGTCGTGGGACTACCTGCTGCCACGCCGCACCGAAATCATCATGGAGGGCTTGGACAACTTGCCGCGGGACCGCACGGTGTTCTTGGCGATGAACCACACGGATCGCTACAACTATTGGCCAGCACAGTACAGCATGTACCGGCGCGGATTCCCGTTCACGGCGACCTGGGTCAAAGGCAAGTACTACGACCATCGGCCGACCGCCAAGTTTTTGGACCTGATGAATAATATTCCATTGCCGTCACGCGGTTATGTGCTGGCAACCGATTTTCGTGCTCACTTCAAGCGCCCGATGGCCGACCCCGAGTACCGCTTCTTGCGCAACCTCGTCGACGGGACGATGGACCCACTTGCGGTTGATACTGGCGCACAATCACCTGAAGTTCAGACATTTATTGCTCAATTTGGTGGCAACGCGGAGGGTTTTGTCGCCTGGTTTGAGGCCCGCTTTGCGCCATTGCTGGATCACGTCATCCGCCTGAATCGGCAGGCGATTTGTGAGTTGGGGGTCAATGTTTTGGTTTTTCCGCAAGGCACCCGCAGCACCCGCTTGGCCCGCGGTCATACGGGGTTGGTGCAAGTCGCGCAGCATCTGGGCGCGGCCATCGTGCCGGTTGGGTGCAATGGCAGCGACAAGGCGTATCCGACCAATCGGCCGTTGTCGAAAGGGGGGCGCATTGTCTACCGGTTTGGTCAGCCATTGGAGCTCAATGGCCCGCAATTGGCACCTCACCGGGTGACCGAAGCGTATGCGCCTCTGACCCGGGCCGCTGCAGAAACGCATGGGCCCAAGTTTCGCGCGGCCACCGATGTGGTGATGGCCCACATCAATGCGTTGCTGGATCCTGAGTATCAAGCCGGCGACAGCCAAACCAGCGACGGTGTCAGCGGCATGGATCGCTTCTTGTAGTCGGGTCCGGTGGGCGGCCTTTGGAGCAGGGTGGGACTGGCGCCCAAACCGTAGGGCACCACCAACCGTCTCACCGGCCGCGGGCGCTCGCTCGCTGCTGGACCGTGAAGATGAAGCGCTTAGGCAAATCACCAACTCTCTTAGTGCATTTACTTGTCGGCGCGCTTGCTGCCGTCTTTGCGACCGTGGCGACAGGCTGCTGCGCTACTGCCACCCAAATGCCGGGCGATGCTGGACTGCAACCGCAAGAGGTGCGCGCAGTCAATGCCATCGCGGCGACCAAGCGTGGACCGCGGCCGTTATTTTCTGTGCGCCCGCTCAGTGGCAATGAGCCGTCGTCAACCAGCATTCGCTAGTCAATTCAACACGTTTAGCTGGTACTGGTGGTCAGTTGGTCCGCCGATGTGGCTCAGACTGAGCGCTGCCCAGGGCTTCGGTTGCTCGCGACTTCGCTTGCTCACGGCTTCGGCGGCGCAAGACTACAACTGTTTAAAACTACAGCCGTTCAGCCCTGCACAAACTCAGTCTTCCAGCCCATGGGAACCAAACCACGGCTTGAGCAATGGGCCGCAGGTCGCCAGCCCCTCAAACAGGTAGGTCCCCGAATCGGCGTGGACCGTGGCGCTTTTAGGGCCAAAATCGATGCGCTGAACCGTCGCCGCCTCGATTTCGAAGCGAAATTTGCCCATCTCAATGGCGCCCAGCGACTGCAGCGTTGACGAGCCATCTTCGCCCAGTCCGCCCGCTTTGGTGACGACCCGTGAGCTAGCCTCAAACAACACAACGCCACCACTAAACGACAATTTCCCAAAGGGCGGCATCGCCCCATGCAAGGCGGTGTTGAAGGTGCAACTGACCTTGTCGAGCACCGCTGGAAGTTCACCGACTGCAGGCGCGGGCTTAGCGGCAGCGGCGATGGGCGCAGGGGCTGAAACGGGTCGCGTAGCGGCCGCCAAGGTGGCGCGACCGGCCGTGGCAGACGCTGGAGGCGACACAGGGGCAGACGCTGGAGGCGACACAGGGGCAGATGCTGTCGGCGACACTGGGGCATGCGCTGCAGGCGACGCTGTTTTTTTGCGCATAGCGATCAAGATCACCACGACGGCGAGCGCGATCACCAATGCCAAACCTGCCAGTACCGGACTCATGCTTGCCTCCAGCCTGCGGGCTGACGCGGGGCGATGGTAGGACGTTTTGGCAGGCAGGGGAAGGGTGTAAGCGCTGCACGGTTGAGGTTGCGCGCGCAGTCGACCCGTATGCTACAATTGGAGTGCTACTTGATTGCCGCGCTGCAAGTGGTCCGAGGCATCTACGAGCAGTGTTCTGTAGCATTGGTGGGCAGGGTCGTTTGGCTTGACGCGGCGGTAGACGCACCCTTGCGCCTGCCGCAAGTCGACGGAACAACGGTGGGCGATCGCACCACCAGTATCCGCCCGATTGCGATCGGCACCTGCGGCCCTTGTCCGTGGATTTGCGTGAAGAGAACGTGCAGATCAGCAATTCAGCACTGATCTTGCAGTATTTTGTCGCCGTAAGCGATTTAGAAATGGTGTCGCCCTAGGCGACTCGGAAACGGGAGGGCAGTGATGCAGGTTTCGCATGGTTCGCGTCGGCAGTTCGCATGGTTGGCAGTAGCGTGGGCGGCGGCAGGTGGTGGACCTGCGGCGCTGGTCGGCTGCGGTGAGGACACTGCCGCTGTGGCCGGGTCCGCGCAGGCCTCAGGTGCAACCGGCACCGACGTCGGCGCTGCCAGCGTGGATGCCATCGGCGACAGCACCGCCAAGAGCCCCGACGGCACTGCTGGCGATGGCCTGCCCACTGCCGATGTGCCAGCAGTTGGCGATAGCGCCGTGGGTGGTGACGGTACCGCAGACGGCGGGCCGACCGATTTAGCGCCAGCGGATGGCGGAGCGGACTCAGCGCCGCAGTGCGCGACGGACGACGACTGCCAATTGGCCGTGGGCTCCTGCAGTGTCGCAGTCTGCGTCGCCGGCATTTGTTCAGTAAGTGTGGCTGCTGACGGCGCGGCCTGCACCGCCAGCGCCAATTGCACAGTCGGTGGAGCC
Source organism: Myxococcales bacterium (assembly GCA_009692465.1). Taxonomy (GTDB): domain Bacteria; phylum Myxococcota_A; class UBA9042; order UBA9042; family UBA9042; genus SXRM01. The sequence goes on along the minus strand of SHZD01000002.1, from coordinate 23,042 downwards.
TGCGCTGCAGGTCAGTGCGTAGGCAAAGCCAAAGTGTGCGACGACGGCGATCTGTGTACCAGCGATGCCTGCGATGCCACCAGCAACGCTTGCGTGTTCAGCCCGGTTGCTGGTTGCGCCAAGACCGGCTGCGCGACCGACGCCGACTGTGACGACAAGAATGGCTGCACCAGTGACAGCTGCAACGCTTCCACCGGTGCTTGCAGCAGTGAACCGCAAGCCGATGGCACCGCCTGTGACGACGGCAACTTGTGTACTGGCGGCGAGGCCTGCAAGACCGGCATTTGCGTCGGCGTCATTGTGCCGTGCGACGATGGCGATCCGTGCACAACCGATGCCTGTGAGGCCAAAACCGGCGCTTGCTCGGTTAGTGCGACCGCCGACGGCGATGTGTGCAACGACAACAACGGCTGCACCACCGGCGAAACGTGCAAAACTGGCAAATGCTCAGGGTCGGCAACGGTTTGCGCCGATGGGGACCCCTGTACCGAAGATTCTTGCGACGCGGCGTCTGGCAAGTGCAAGGCCACTGCCATCGCCGGTTGTGGCAGCAAGTGCAAGGCTAGCGCCGACTGCGACGACAAGAATCCGTGTACCAAAGACCAGTGCGCCGCCGGTTTTTGCACCCCTGTCCCGCTGGACACTGCCACCTGCAGTGACGACAACCTGTGCACCGACAAGGACGCCTGCGTGGGCGGTGGCTGCTTTGGCGCGGCGCTGGTGTGTGACGACACCAATGGGTGCACCGTGGACAGTTGCGACCCGGCCACCGGCAAATGCGCCAGCAAGAACGACGACGGCAAGGCCTGCGACGACGCCAATGCCTGCTCGGACAAGGACACTTGCTCTGGCGGCAAGTGCGCTGGCGGCGCGCTCAGTTGCGACGACGGCAATCCGTGCACCACCGATAGTTGCGCTAGCGCGACCGCAAAATGCACCAGCGTGTTTGCCGAGGCCGGCCCGTGCAGCGACAACAATCCCTGCACGGACAAAGACGCCTGCAGCAAGGGGGTGTGCGCATCGGCGGCGAAAAGCTGTGACGACAAAGACGCTTGCACGTTAGACACCTGCGCTCTGCAAACTGGCGCTTGCACTTCGGACCCGATCGCCGGCTGCGGTGGCAACTGCAAAGACGCCAGCCCCTGTGACGACAAAAACCCTTGCACAGCTGATAGTTGCGAAAAAAGCAAGTGCGTCAACGCCGCCAAAGACGGCCCGTGCGACGACGGCGACTTGTGCACTGCGGCCGACAGCTGTGCGGCGGGCAAATGCGTCGCTGGTAGCGCCCAGATCTGCAACGACGGCAATCCGTGCACCATCGACAGCTGCGTCAAGGCCACCGGCAAGTGTGTAGTCGCCAATGCCGCGGACGGTTCTGCTTGCGAAGACGCTAACTTATGCACACTCTCGGATCAGTGCAAAGTCGGCGTATGCGTGGCGGGCGCTGCCGCGGTATGCGACGACGGCAATCCTTGCACCACGGACAGTTGCGACAAAACTACCGGCAAATGCGCCGCCATCGCGCTGGCCAATGGCGCGGCTTGCACGGACAAAGACGCCTGCACCGAAAAAGACAGCTGCGTCACCGGAAAATGCGCGGGCTCGGCCTTGCCATGCACGGACGCCAACCCGTGTACGCTCGATGCCTGTGCGGGCGGCAAGTGTAGTTTCAAGGACATCCCCAACTGCGGCGACGCTTGCAAGACTGCCGCCGACTGCAGCGACAAGAATCCATGCACCACCGACAGTTGCGTACAAGGCCTGTGCCAGCAGAAACCACAAGCGGGCGGGGCATGCAGCGATGGCAACGCCTGCACCAGTGGTGACGCCTGTGCCGTCGAAGCGCAAGCAGGTGTATGCAAAGGTAAAACAGTGGTTTGCGACGACAAGAATCCGTGCACGCTCGACACGTGCGACAAGGGCAACGGCGCCTGTCTCGCCAGCCCACTGGCCACCAATACTCCGTGTGACGACGGCAACCTGTGTTCGCTGGGCGACGCCTGCAAGCTGGGCATGTGCAGCGGCACCGGCGCAGTGACCTGCAACGACAACAATGCTTGCACCGCAGACAGTTGCGACAAGGGCACCGGCAAGTGTGTGGCGACGCCGATTGCGGGCTGTGGCAGTGACTGCAAAGCGGACGGCGATTGCGACGACAAAAATCCATGCACGAAGAACACATGCAACGTGGGCACCTGTGCGGTTGCCAACGCCAGTGGTGGCCTGTGCGACGATGGCAACGGCTGCACGGTCGGCGAAGTGTGCGCGCAAGGCCTGTGCGGCGTCGGCAAAGCCGTGGTCTGCGACGATAAAAACCCTTGCACGATCGACAGTTGCAACAAAACGACCGGCAAGTGCGCGGCGCTGGCCGCCCAGGACGGCGCTGGGTGTAGCGACGGCAATGGCTGCACCCAAGGGGATACCTGCAAGGCAGCCAGCTGCGCTGGCACCGCAATTGCCTGTTTTGACAACGATCCATGCACGGTCGATGCTTGTTCCGTGGTCACGGGCAAGTGCGCTTTCACCGGCATTCCCAAATGCGGAGCCAACTGTGCCACTGACGCGGATTGCGGCGCCAAGAACGTCTGTTTTCAACCCGCCTGCGTGGCTAAGCTGTGTCAAAACAAGGCACTGACCGGCGCGGCTTGCAACGACGGCGATCTGTGTACCGGCAGCGACGTCTGCAGCGCTGGCGTGTGTGGCGGCACCAAAGTCGGGTGCGACGACACCAACCCGTGCACGGTGGATTTGTGCAACAAGGAAAACGGCAAGTGCACCCACAATTTGGGCAACAACGGCAGCGCCTGTGACGACAAAAGCTTGTGCACCAGCGCCGATATCTGCGCCAAGGGCCAATGCGGCGGCACCGCCAAGAACTGCAATGATAACAACGACTGCACCGCCGACAAGTGCGATCCCGCTTCCGGCGCTTGCAGTCACACCGCGATCGCCGGCTGTGGAACCACCTGCAAGGCCACCACCGACTGCAACGACGCCAATGTGTGCACCGTCGACAAGTGCGCGGCTGGCATCTGCCAATTCAACAATGGTGGCTCGGTTTGTGACGATGGCAGCCTGTGTACCAGCGGCGATGTGTGCAAGGGCGGCGCCTGCCAGGCTGGAGTCGCGTTGATCTGTGACGACAAAAATCCGTGTACCAAGGATAGTTGCGACGCCAAAACCGCCAAGTGCGTGTTCAGCGTGGTCGTTGACGGCGCCAAATGCGACGACCCCAACTTGTGCACCCAGGGCGACACCTGCAAGGTCGGGGTGTGCGTCGGCGGTCCCGCGGTGGCCTGCACGGATTCGGACGCCTGTACCGTGGACGTGTGCGTGACCCTGACCGGCAAGTGCCAATTCACCAACCTGCCCAGCTGTGGCAACAAGTGCAAAATCGATAGCGAGTGCAAGTCGAGCGCAATGGCGTGCCTGACCCCAGCGTGCGTGCTAGGCCTGTGCGGGGTCAAACCGGCGAGCGGCGGTAGCTGTGACGATAACAGCGCCTGCACCACCGGCGACGCCTGTGCCAACGGCGTGTGCTCGGGCAAGGTGGCAACCTGCAACGACAACGACGCTTGCACTGTGGATGCGTGCCTGCCGCTGGTCGGCTGCGTCTACCAAAAAATCGGCAATTGTGGCGCCCAATGCAAGGTCAACACCGAGTGCGACGACAAGAACAGTTGCACCTTCGACACTTGCAACACCTTTAGCGGCAACTGCATTTACACCCCCATTGCCGGCTGCAATCCCAACCCACAGTGCAAGTTGCAGACCGACTGCGATGACGCTAACTCGTGCACTGTCGACTTCTGCGACTTGCTGCAGAGCAAGTGCGCCCACCAGAAAATTCCGGGCTGCAACCCCAAGCCGGTGTGCAAGTCCGCGGTCGAATGCGACGACAAGAACCCATGCACCCAGGACTTCTGCAACACCTTTAACGGCAGTTGCACCCATATTCCGTTGCCTGGCTGTGGTGGTTAGGGTTGCAACTACCTAAAACTGAAGGATTTTCTCAGCGACGGCTAACGGTTCGCCCGCACCTGAGTCTGCATGTGGCCAGCCACGGTCCCATCAATGGGCAGCTGGTGGTGTTTTTGCACGGCTTTCCCGAGTTTTGGTGGTCGTGGCGGCACCAATTGCGGGCGCTGGGCGACGCCGGATTTTTGGCCGTGGCACCCGACTTGCGCGGTTATGGCGACAGTGACAAGCCGGACCCGCGCCAAGGCGGGTACGATATCGCCACTCTTGCCGAGGACATCGCGCTTCTTATCAAGGTGTTGCAAAGCGAGCGTGGCCACGCAGAGTCGGCGATGGTGGTGGCGCACGATTGGGGTGGCGCCATCGCGTGGGCGCTGGCGGCTGTGCATCCGCAGGTTGTGCAGCGGTTGGTCATTCTCAATGCCCCGCACCCGTTGGCTTTTCGTCGGTCCTTGTGGCGCCATCCGTCGCAGTTGTTCAAGTCTTGGTACATGGTGATGTTTCAGATTCCCGGCTTGACCGAGCGTTGGATTGCCAAAGACCCCGTGACCGCCATGGCTCGATCGTTTTTGGGGGCCGCTGGCAAGCGTTCGGCCTTTGCGCGCACCGATTTTGCCGTCTACGGCGAGCGTATCGCCCGGCCGGGAGTTGCCCAAGCGGCGCTGGCCTATTACCGCTCGATCCCCAAGTTCTTGGCGCTGACCGACTCATTGGCGCGGCCGATCGCGTGTCCGGTGCTGACGCTGTGGGGTCGCAAGGATCCGGCGTTGGGCGATTTTCTGGCACCCGAAGCGCAACACTGGTGCAGCGGGCCGTTTGAAGTGCGCTATTTTGCCGACGCCGGCCACTGGCTGCAGCAAGAAGAACCAGAGGCGGTCAACGTGGAACTTCTTGAATTTTTATGCTAATTTTGAGACGTCGCCAAAGTTGGCTGGCTGCGGACGCAGTGTTAGAGTAATGCCCTTGTCTGTGGCTGGGCCGTGCGCAACGAATTTCCTCAACAATTTGGACCCTATGAGCTACTGCGGCGCCTAGGTCGCGGCGGCATGGCCGAGGTTTATCTGGCCAAGGCGCCGACGACGCACGGCGACAACAAGTTGGTGGCGCTCAAGCGCATGCACGCCCAGTTGACCGAGGACCAAAGCGCAGTCGAGATGTTGGTTCAAGAAGCGCGCCTAGCGATGCGCTTTGATCACAGCAATATCGCTCAGACTTTTGAGCTCGGCTGCCACGATGGCACCTATTTTTTCATTATGGAGTACGTCGACGGCGTCGATTTGGGCACGCTGGCGGCGACCTGCGAAAACCGCGGAGCGCGAGCGTCGCCGACGATGGTCGCCTATGTCTGCGCCGGCATTGCCCGCGGCTTGGAGCACGCGCACGAGCTGCTCGACGAAAATGGCACCCGGCTGGGCATTGTCCACCGCGATGTCAGCCCACAAAACGTGCTGATTGCGCGCGGCGGCGAGGTCAAGATCATCGACTTTGGCGTCGCCAAGGTCGCCGCCCGCATCCAGCAGACGATGGCTGGCATCATCAAAGGCAAATACGCCTACATGAGCCCCGAGCAGGCCAGCGCCGAGCTGGTCGACGGCCGCAGCGACGTGTTCAGCCTCGGCGTGTGCATGTGGGAAATGGTGACCGGCAAGCCACTGTTTCGCGCGATGGGCTCCGGTTCGCCGTTTGCGGTGTTGCGCGCCGTGCGCGAAGATCCGATCACCAAGGCGCATAACCTGGCCGACGGGCTGTCTACCGAACTATCGGCGATCATTCACATGGCTTTGGAGCGCAACAAAGCGACCCGCTATCAGTCGATGGGGCTACTGGCCGCCGATTTGGAAGGCTGGCTGCGCACCACTTCGCCTGGTTACGATAACGCGCGTCTCGCCGAAGACGTGCGCAAACTGCTGCAAGCTGCGCCGCCGGGCTCGGTGCCACAAAACGCGATTGCGACCCCGCCGTTGGCGAAAATGGGCGCCGACGAGTACCAGCCTTCGCAGCTGTCGGTGGTGGCGCAAAGCCCTCTAGAGCACCCGCAAGCTCGGCCCCGTCGGCCCCAACATAGTCAAACTGCACCGGAAACCTTTGCGCCAGCCAGTGCCCGTCAGCCTTCGATGATGTATCCGCGCGCCTACCTGACCCCTGACCAGCGCGCCGATCTGGATATGGCCGCCGCCCATTCGACGCATCCCGATCCAGTGATCAGCCAGGCGCAATGGACATCGGCTGCGACCCCGCCGTGGTGGCCGACCCGGCGAGTGGTGCGGCAGTTTTTGTGGGTGGGTGCGGTGGCGTTGGTGTTCGCCCTAGGCTGGAGCACCATTGCGACGTTGGTCCGGATTGGCTTGATTTAATGGAGCATTTACGCTCATCTTGGCCTTGGGGCGCGTGCAAGAACGACGCGATCGCTTCGGGATAGGAATGCAGCGTCGAGCCGGATTGCAAGGCCGCGAGTTAGGAACTGTCCCAGAATAAGTCATTGTGGGACTGATTCCGTTTGCTGGCTTTGTTGGTCGCTAAGCTCGCGTCCTCAAAGGCCGACTCGCCGCTCCTGTGGTGCCCAGATCGATCGAGTTAGTTGAGGACAGTTCTTTAGCGACCCAGCAGGCAAGCAAGGGGCCGGGGTTCAAAATCGACTTAATTTTGCACGGGCCCTTAGGCGGCGGCTTGAACCTGATAGGCCGGCAGCTCGAATTCCAGTTTGCCAACGCGCACTTTGATTGTTCGACCCAGATTGGCCACGACTTGGCCCTCTTTGCCGGCCAACAAGCCACCGGTCAGCACCACTAGCGCACCGGACTGAGGGCCTTGCGGCGGCGGCGGGGCAGCAGGCGGCCGCGAACTCGACTGGTGATCGCCGTGACTTCGCGGCGGCGCTCGGCCACGATCAGGCGGTCGGTGCTCGTCTGGGTGACGCCGACGCTGATCGATTCCAGCAAGCCCGCCGCGGGCATCGGAGCCCGGGTCGCCCAACCGGGAATCAGGCCGCGGGCGCCCGTCGCCCATTCGTGGATCAGCAACTGAGCGCTGCCCACCGCGCGTATCTGGCGGCCCATGCGCCTCGGGCCGGTCGGGCTGGCGCTGACTGTCGGGCCGCCACTGTGTATCCCGGTGGCGCCCAGCGGGTGGCGAACCCTGCCAATTGCCCTCAGCACCGCGATCGCGCGGCGGCTCTCGCCGTTCATGGCCGTGCCCATGCTGGTCGTGGTGGTGCAGGGGCGGCGGCTCAGGCGGCGCTTGCATATACGGTACGATGCGCTCGATCAGACTGGGTCGCGGCTCGATCGGGGCCCGCCGTGGTGGGGCCGGGGCGGTTGGCCGATAGGGCTGCCATTGGCGCGGTGGAGCTTGAATCGTGGCAGGCGGCAGCGCCGCGGCTGCAGGCACTGGCAGCGCCGCGCTTGGCGGAGTGTTCGAGTTTTTATCAGTCTGTTCAAGCAGTTGTGCCAGAGCGGGCAATGCTTGGCTCGCCCACATCCCGACATCACCGATCGGGTCGGCCCAGTCAAGCGCCTCTTGCACCGACCACCGACGGGCCACACTGACATCGCGCGCATCACTGGCCGGCAGCGCCCAACCCAATAACTCCGCCCACATCGACCAGTCGTGTACGGCGGCGCGGGCGGCCTCCAGCTCAAAAGCGGCGCCGGCCGGCGCACTCAGCTCGATGACTACGCCGTCCACATCGACGCGCACGCCAATATGCGCATGAAATTTCTCTGGATTAGCACTGGATACCGCAGAATTCAGCGCCTCCAGCCGATCGCGAAAGGCCTGCGGTCGCGCCAAAAGGGCGATGGCGTGGTCGACTACGTGGTCATTGAAAAAATGCGGCTCGGCTTTGCTGGCCCACAGTTCCAAGTCACCGCGCTGCAGACTTTGACGGAGTAACGCCTGTTCGACCAACGACTTGAGGCGCTCGCGCACCCGACTGCGCTCGGGGGTAAAGCGGTTGGATGCTCGTTTGGCTGGTTGCCAAGCGGCAAAATCTTCAGGCATCCACGCCGCAAATTGCTCGAAAAACGCCATGACTTCCGCCCTAATTTCGCCGTGCCGCCCATATTGCGGCCTGAATTCGCGCTCTAGGAGCGTGTCGGAGTATTCCGACTCGCACCTAGCGCCGTCTGGCTAGACGGCGGCAACTGTCCGAAACTGCACGGATTCACTTCGGCCAGTTTCGGACAGTTGAGAATAGTTGACTGGCTAGGAGCCTGTCGGATCGTAATAGATTCATTGTGTATAACCTGATAGACATTTCACAGCCGATTGATTTCCGACAGGCTCCTAGTCGCTACTTTCTGTCAGGTTTGGTGCAGCGGTTGGCAGGGCCAAGCGACCGCTCGAATTTTACACCGAAAATGGGGTCAGCCAGCGAGCGTAATCCGCATTGCGGCCCTGAACGACCTCAAAATAGGCGCGCTGCAGTTGCGTCGTTAGCGGGCCGCGGCCGCCTGCGCCGATCTTGCGCCCATCGACCTCGCGGACCGGGGTCACTTCGGCGGCGGTGCCGGTCAAAAACACCTCGTCCGCGCAGTACAATTCATCGCGAGCGAACAAGCGCTCTTCGGTCGGCACCCCGAGATCGCGGGCCATTTTCAAAATGGTCGCCCGGGTAATGCCGCCCAAAATATTGAGACCGAGCGGCGGCGTAATCAACACGCCGTCTTGGACCATAAAGATATTTTCGCCAGAAGCTTCAGTGACATACCCTTGCTCATTGAGCAGAATCGCCTCATCGGCCCCACAAGCCAGCGCTTCGCGTTTGGCCAAGATCGAGTTGACATAATGTCCGGTAATTTTGGCCTTGGACATGACGGTGGCGTGGCCCGGACGTTGGAAGGCAGAAATCTTGGCGGCAATACCGTTGCGCAATCCTTCTTCGCCCAAATACGCGCCCCACTTCCACGCCGCAATCAGCACATGAATCGGGTTGGCCGCCGCACCAATGCCCATGGCGCCGTCGGCGATGTAGATCACAGGCCGCAGGTAGCCCGCAGCAAGTTTATTGGCTTGCAGCGCCTGCACACAGCCGTCGGCAATGTCTTGGGCAGTAAATTGCAAGCCAGCATCCAGAGTTGCAATGTGGGCACTGTTCACCAAGCGCTTGCAGTGGTCGTGCAGGCGAAACACCGCACCCTGCCCTGACGCTGTTTCATAGGCGCGAATGCCCTCGAACGCAGCTAAACCATAGTGAAAAGAGTGGGTCAGGTGCGGCAATCGGGCGGCCTGCGCATCGACGATACTGCCGTTGAGCCACACACGCACATCGGGCGAGTTGCCTGGAATTACTGCTATTGCCATCCTGATCTCTGGGCGCCGCCCGGCACCGTGATCTCAGTCTAGCGCGCGTTGGATTTGCTTGTCATCGCCGCGCGGGGCACAGTGGCCGCCCGGCGCTGGGGTCGGTTGCGCTAGAGGCAGGGGCACGGATGGCAGCAGGCGCAGTCCAAAGCAGCATGGCGAGTTTCACGGCGTTGACCGCGCAATGGCCGGATTTGGCGCTGCGCGAGATCGAACGCCTGAGTGATCCGGCAGCCATCGCAGATTGGCTCAACCGCATCGCCGCGGTCGACTGGTCGCGGTTGCATAGCCCGTTGACCGCGCTGCGCGACCGTCAGGTTCATCCGCTAGACGGCGGGCTGATGGCGGCGGCGGCGCTGCGGCGCTTGGGTTACCGACCGACGATTTTAGCCTTAAATAGCGAGCAGTTGACTTGGACCGCCGCGATGTATTGCGGCAACAATCACGGCGGCTGGGTGGCTTGCCACCCCGTCCCTCAGCTGCAGTTTTCCCGAGTGCCGACCCGATCGCTGCGATCGTTGGTGGCCAAACTGCAGGCGTGTGCCGCGATCCCAGACGCTGCGCCGGGCCAGCGGGTGTGCGATCTGAGCCGATTCGATGCCCATGATTGGATGACGGACGATGGCGGCGCCGAATTAGCCTTGGAAGCCGTGCTGGCCCGCTTGGCACCCGAAGGTGAGACGACCGGCGAGCGGTGACCTGCAAGGCTTTTTGCCAGCGCTCAGACAATCTACTGCTGCGACGAACTGGCGAGTTCGCTTACAGGCCGTAGTAGGTACGGGCGACCGCTTCGAGGCCCTCAGGCGGATACCCGCGCGGACCTTGGTATTTCATGCCGTTGATGTACACCGAAGGAGTACCGGACACGCCAGCCCGTTGACCCTCGCTGACATCGCGGCCAATGACCTGCTTACCGGTGCCCTGCTCCAAATCCTTCTTGAATTTAGCCATATCCAAGCCGGCCTGCTCGGCGTATTTGACCAAGTTGTCTTGTTCCAGCGAGTTCTGATTGTTGTACAAGATGTCGTGGTACGCCCAAAACTTGTCTTGTCCTTGTTGCAGAGCTGCCATCGATGCCTCCGCCGCGCCTTGGGCCTTGTCGTGGATATCGAGTGGCATGTGCTTGTAGACAATGGCGACGTCGTTGGGGAATTTTTTGGCGAATTCCTTCAAGCTCGGACCAACCTTGGAACAAAAGGGACACTGAAAGTCCTCAAACACCGCGACCTGAATCTTAGCGTTGGCCTTGCCCAAAATGGGACTGCCGGCGGCGTCAAAGGTCTGCTTGGGTCCGCCCATTTGTTCAAAGTTTTTGCCGGCTTTGACAATTTCTTGATAAAACTCCACCCCTTTCTTGCCCATTGTCTTGGCTTGCTCCTCGGACTTCTTGAGCTGCTCTTCGATAATGGGCTTGAGCCGATCGTAGGTCTTAGGCGCGGCCAACCGCACGCCGTTGACCATGATGTTGGGATAGGTATTGGCGGCGATCTCGCTGGCCAGCAAACTGTCGCGCAGCACCTGCATACGCCACTTGCCGGCATCGACTTCCTTCTTGACCTTGTCCCAGTTGATCCCGGATTCCTTGGCGGCCGTTTCGATCGAATTGGGCGAGATCGACGAGCTTTTGATGAGCTTGTCGAAAAGCGGCCAGAATTTTCCTTGTGCATTGGCCGCAGCTGCCACTTCGGAAGCGAAGATCGAATCGGGATGCGGCATGGGTACCACTTTGTGCTTCCAGCGAATCTGCACCTTGTCGCCAAAGTCCTGGACCACGTTTTGCAGGGTCGGCGCAAAGTCGACGGTTTCCTGATTGCCAAATGCGCCAAAGATTACGATTTTGACGTTGACCGAATCTGGGCCCTTTTTGGCGTCGTCATCATGGATCACGGCGCGCCAGATCTGATTCGGATCGGCTGGGGCACTGGGTGCCGCGCTCGGGCTGGGACTCGGACTAGGGCTAGGACTGGGTGTCGGACTCGGATTCGAACTGGGCGCAGGCGAAGGCGACGGTGTCGGACTGCCAGCCGCGACCTGAGGCATAGGGCTTGCTGGCGCCAGCGTCGGCGGCGAAGCCGAAGTGGACGACGAACTGGGCTTGTGCGAGGCCCGGCCCGCCACATAGCCGCCCACAAAAACTAGAATTAAAACGAGGATAACTTGTTCTTTTTTCATGGATTTAGCCTGCCTAATCGCGCCCGCACGGCGCCACAGAATCGGCAAAGTTAGGACAGGCGGCCAGCCGCGCAAGATCTAGCGCAGTAACTGTTCTGGCCGGTCTGGCCGACGCCCAGCCAGCCCCAACGGTCATTGGAGGCAAGTCAATAGCGATGTTCACTAGTTATGGCGCGAGCAGTTCGAACCGAGCACCTAGCGCAACCGACGCGTGCTGCTGGCCGGTCGGTGCTGCTGGCCGGTCGGTGCTGCTGGCCGGTCGGTGCTGCTGGCCGGTCAGTTCTACTGGCCGACCTGCAATCGCTTGGCGAATTTGTCGTCGTGGCCGACTTCACGAATGCGGGCTTGGGCACCGGCAATGTCGTACGCCACGCGCGCGTGCTGCATCGCCTTGGTTTCACAGTCGAAAATTACAAAGCAGGCCTGAGGGTTGCGATCGCGCGGTTGGCCAACGGAGCCGACGTTGACCAAATAGCGGCTGCCTTCGTGATATTGATAGTGGCCGGTCACTTCTTTGACCTTCTTGCCGGTGTACTCATAGGCGGTGGTCAGGTGCGAATGTCCAATGAAATTATGGGTAAAAAAGCCCTCTTTCATCCGCGTCAGCGCTTCGGCCTCTTCACCGCGAACGACATAGAAAAACCCTGACGGCATGATCGGCGCCGCGTGGTAAAACGCGACGTCGGCGTGGGGCCGTTGATGGGTGTACGGCAGCGAGTACAACCAGCGAAAATTCTCGTCGGTCAACTCTTGGCGCGACCAATACAACACCCGGCGCGCCGAGTCGTAGTAGTAGTCGGCATCCATCACGCCTACGGTAGCCGCGTCGTGGTTGCCCATGAGCACGACGTTGCACCATTCGCGCAACAATTCGCAGCATTCATTGGGATTTCCGCCGTACCCGACCACGTCACCGAGGCACACGACTTCGTCGACGTCTTCGCGTTCGCAGCGCTCCAAGACTTTGGTGAGCGCTTGAATGTTGGCGTGAATGTCACTGATGATTGCGATCCGCATGGCGACCTCCACCGCAACCGTACGGCACAATCGCAGCTTGAGCAAGCATACTTGCGCAAGTTAGCGCCGCGGACCATGCTTTGCTGTGTTGGGCCCTCGCCGCAAAGGGTTGTGGTCAGCCCAGCCGCGGAGATCGCCATGCCCGAAATTGGTCAACCAGCGCCGCCATTCTCACTGCCCGCCGATGACGGCACCACGGTGTCGTTGGCTGGTCTGCACGGTCGTCCGGTCGTGCTGTATTTCTATCCGCGCGACGATACGCCGGGGTGTACGATCGAGGCCTGCGATTTTCGCGACCACAATCAGGCTTGGGCGGACGACCTAGACGCGGTGGTGCTGGGCGTTTCTGCTGATGGGGCCGCTGCTCACCAGCGATTTCGCAAAAAATATGGCCTCAATTTTGTGCTGTTGACCGACGCAGACAAAGAAGTCATGCGCTCTTATGGGGCCTTCGGTGCCAAGGTCATGTATGGCAAGCAAATCATGGGGATCATTCGCTCGACCTTTTTGATTGACGCTCAGGGCGTGCTGGTCAAGGCGTGGCCCAAGGTCGCGGTCAAAGGCCACGCCGAAGCCGTGCAGGCTGCGTTGCAGCAACTCAAACGCTGATCGCCACAGTCGGTAGGAGGTCTGGGTCAGCGACGTGGGCGCCTACCCAGCCAAAGTCTCGCGCAGCCTCGGCGTCTAACTATTTAATATTAGGTACTTTTATGAGCAATGCTAGCAACGAACCCACCGGCAAATTGGCCTCTTGGGATGCCGCCGAACCTGTGTTGCGCGATTTTTCGGATGCCGATCTGATCGACATGCTGAGCCAGTTGGGCATTGCAACCGCGCGCGACCCGTTTGTTCAAGAAGCCGTACAAGCGCAGATGCAAGCTGACATCGAGGACAGCTGGCTGACCCAATGCACCAGCGACGATGAGCAACAGCGAGTGCTGGCGTGGATGGCGGTCCGCGAACTGTGGGAGCGCTGGGCGCCAGACGTATGGCCCAAAGACCGCTTGGCGCGCATGTTGCTGTATTTGATTGACGCTGATTTTTCGGTGCAGTGGGCGGATAGCCATAGTGCGCCGACCATTGCGCATGTGCTCAACGCCGTCGAAGCTCATCTTGCCGCGGCCCCGTCGCCGCGCGACGCGATGGACGAGCTAGCGGGCATGGGCGAACTGCCGCCGGCCGCCTGGCCAACCAAGCTTTTGGACGCCATGGCGGAGTGGGCCGAAATCGGCAACGCGTCGATGGCGTTGCGCGGCGGTTTCGTGTTGGCGACAGCGCTCAGTAGTGGCCACGGTCTAGCGTATTTGGCCGCCGCATTGCTGACCGCCCGCCTGTTTGATCGCGCGCAAGCGGCGGCCATGGAAGTGCCAATGGACGCGCCACTGGACGCCGGCTTTTGTGAGCTGTGCGCGTATCTGTGCTTGGCCGCTGGCGATAACTTGCTGGCCGATCATTGGTTGGATCGTCACGATCAACAAGCCACCGTGCGCAAGTCCGAAATGACCTTTGCCATCGAAGCGGTGCGCGACCACTTGGCGGCATGGCGGCAAGGCGGCAAGCAGGAAGGCGAACCGGTGCCTGAAAAAGTCCGCGGCGCGGCCAAGCAGGCGGCCAGTTGGACCACGTTTTACGTGATGATGGCGTTTGCGGGGACGGGCACGCCGGGCGGGCCTAGCGGCAGTGACCCAAAGAAGTCGCTGTCAGATTACTGAGTTGAGCGCCATGACGGCGTCTTGCGACGGCTGTTGCTGATTGAAGCGATCCGGTTGCGCAGCAATGGTCGGAGCGACCAGTTCGGCGACAATGGCCTGCACCACCACGCTTACCGCCGTCATACCAAACACCGAAGTCACAAACACCGCGGAACCCTCGATCAAGTTGCGATGGCCGCACTGGTGAATGTCAGCCTCGTTGGGCGGACAAATGCACTGAAAACCGTGCTCCGCATCCCAATCGGGCGGCAGCGGGTAGCGCCGCGACTCCATTGAATACACTACCGTAATTCCAGACTTGGCGGCCTTGCCTTGCGCTGATGCCTGCGGCCAACCGTAGTTCTTGCGCAGCGCTTTGCGAATCGCGCGGGCCAACGGATCGGTATGCGTTTCAAACAAGTCGGCCACCCGAATTTGGGTGGGATCCAGCTTGCCCGCCGCACCCATCGACGACACCACCGCAATGCCGTTGTGCCGACAGCGGTCGAGCAGATGCAGCTTGGCCGTCACATTGTCGATGGCGTCGACCACAAAAGTGGGCGGAGCGTGCAATGGCAACAACCGATCGGCAGTAGTGGCGTTGTAAAACGCGATCTCAGCCCGAACAGTGCACTGAGGGTTGATGGCGGCAATCCGCTCGGCCAAAAGTTGGGCCTTGGGCTTGCCGACGTTGCCGGCCAAGGCTTGAATCTGGCGATTGAGATTGGTGGCGCACACCACGTCGTAGTCGACCAGCGTCAGGTGGCCGACCCCACAGCGCGCCAACCCCTCCGCGGCGTAGCCACCGACGCCGCCGACGCCAAATACGATGACGTGCGCATCTTGCAGCCGCCGAAAACCGGGCACGCTGACCAACCGCACCAAGCGATCGAAGCGTCGCTCGGCCGGCCGCGATTTGGCCAGTTTGCGCGGCCGTTCCGCGCTAGTGAGATCGATAGGTTGCACGGTGCTCACGTCGCCATTCTCCAACAAAGGGCGTGTAAAAGAACAACTCGATTGATCCGCGAAATGAGCAGACCAGCGAGTCGGCTGTAAAGACGCGAGCTTGCGACCCACCTAGAGACCCGAGCAATTGACGCCGAACCTCAAAGAATTCCCAAACAAAACGGAGCGGCCTGAGGCCAACCCGCAGGCCACTGAATAAGTGCCGCAGGCTCGCGACCCACCAAGCAAGCACTGAGCCGCCGAGCAAATCCCACTTGATCGGGTCTGTAACTAGAAACTTGGGGGCGCGCCGCCCCCAAACCCCGGCGGTGGTCCGCATTTGCGGCCCACATTCCACCTGCCGCTCCATGAGTTTGATGCGTCGAGGGTGCCGATTTGGCGGCATGCGGAACTCTCTAGCAGGCAAACGGGCGCGGTACATGAATGACTTATTCATTTACGAGCCCTAAACCGTAAACTTGACGGCAATTGGCGTTGTTCGTCGCTATCAAACTCGACAGGTCCTCACCGCGGGCATCGGCGATCTGTGCAGCCATCAACCGCAATTCCTGCACGGCCTGCGGATAGTCGAGATCGAGAAACGGCCAGTCCGTTTCCAGCAGCAGCCGATCTGCCGGCACCGCGCGCGCCACTACCTGCCGCTTGCTCACGTCCAAACGCGGCTCCAAGGCCAGCGCCACGTGCAGCCCGAGGTCAGTATAGCGCGGTATCAGTTCGGGCGAACCAGAAAACCGGTGCACCACGCCGCGCCACCGCGGCGACACCGCGCGCAACGCGTCCAGCGCGTGGCCATGCCAACCGACGATATGCAGCACGATCGGCAAATTGCGCCGCTTGGCTTGGTGCAGAGCGAGGGTCATCCAGCGCATCTGCTGGTCTGCATCCATCAGGTGCTTGCGATTCTTGTCGACACCCAGTTCGCCGATCGCCACGATCGTGTCGGAATCGGCCCCGTCCAGTTCGGCGACAACGGCTTGCCAACCGGCCTCGCGCTGGGTTTGGTCATGGGCGGCCAGCCACCACGGATGCAAACCGACAGCGCGCCGGACTTTGCGCACCGCCCGGCACACGGCGCGGCTGGCGGCAAATCGCTCGGGGCCAAAGCCGGCGCTGACCGCTCCAGCCAAACCCTGAATGCGGCCCAAATCGGCGACTAGCGTCGCTGGTGGCCACTGACTGTCATCAAAATGGGCGTGGCTATCGAAGATGGCGGGCGACAATGCGAGTCCTTGCCTCTAGGAGCGTGTCGGAGTATTCCGACTCGCTCCTAGCGCCGCCTGGCTAGACGGCGGCAACTGTCCGAAACTGCACGGATTTACTCCGGACAGTTCTTGGACAGTTGAGAATATCTGAATGGCTAGGAGACTGTCGGATCGTAATAGATTCATTGTGTATAACCGGACAGATATTCAAAATGCGTTTGATCTCCGACAGGCTCCTAGTTGCAAGCGCAAACGGCCCTGTCAGGGCAGCAGTCGCCGATAGACTCGCACAACGAGTCACACCAGCACAGGCCAATGCCCTGGCCGCCGCACTTGCCTTTGCAGGTGGTGGTGGCCTTGGCGCCGCAGGTTTGCATTGTGGCACAGCCGACGCTGTCAAAGTCAGCGCAGCAGTCGCCTAGGCCCTTGCACGCCGTGTCGCAATAGCACGATCCAGTGCTCTTGGTGCCACAGTGGCCCATGCAGGTGCCAGTCGGAATTGCCACGCAACTGGCGGACGAACCATCGGCCGCGGCGTGGCAATTCTGCGTCGATCCACAGGTTTGCGTGGTGCCATAGCTGCCCCACTTGATACTCGCTGTGGCGGTGGCGCAGATGTTCTTGCCGTCGCAAGTTGGGTTGCCCGTGCGCTTTTGCACCAACTTACCGCTGCACTGAAACTGGGTCTTGACCGCGCCACAGGTCGTTCCAGCCGTTTTTGGGAATTTGGTGGTGACATCGCAACATTCGCCACTAGCGCAGCCACAAAACGTCATATAATCCTTGCAACAATCGCCGGCACCGGTGCAAATTGCGTCACAATAACAAACGCCGGTGATACTCTTGGACCCGCACGAATTGGCACAAGAACCGGCGGGTTGGGTGCTGGCACAAGTCGGCTTTTGGCCGCTGCCCGCCGCCGCGCACTGGGTGTTGGCGGGACAGGTCTGTACGTTTTGCCACGGCCCGCTGACCAAGAACTGGGTCTGGCTGGAGCAACCGGTGGCGCTCGCCCCATTACAACCAGGCGAAATTTCTTGACTTTGTATAATTTGGCCACTGCACTGGTACTGGACGCTGATCGCGCCTCCGCCACAGGTGCTTTTGGCCGGCTTGACCGAATTAGTGGCCGCGTCGCAGCAGGTACCGCTAGTGCAACACCCAGCTAAGCTCTTGGAAATGCACAAGCCTTGCCCAAGATCGCAGACGTTGGCGGCACAGGGATCGCCGGTGGGTTTGCAGTCGGCGTTGCTTTGACAGCAACCCTGTTGGGGTGAACCGACGCACTTGCCGCCGACCTGACAGCTGTCTCCGTAGGTGCACGGGTTGCTGTCGCTGCAAGCAGTGCCGATAGCGGTTTTCCACTCCGTATTTGATTTCGCCGAGTTACAAACCAAGCACGGGTTCGCTGAACTGGTAGCGCCCTCGGTGTGGCAACTGCCATCGACCATACACCAGCCGGGCTTGGTGACCGCTTTGCATTCGCCGGTCGCTTCCACGCATGTTGCGGCCTGACACGGGTTGGGATCCACGCAACTGATCGCCGCGTAGCTGCACACGCCAAGCGCCACATCGCAACTGTCCTTGGTGCACGCATTGGCGTCGCTGCAGTCGCTGTCTTGGATGCAGCAACCGACTTTCTTCTCGAACCCGCAGGTATGGGCGACAGGGTCGCACACAGGGGTATCGCACACACCGGCCGGCGGGCACTCGCTGGCGTCGGCGCAGCAATTGGCGGCAACAGTCCAACTGTCAGTGCTGCTGACGGGGTCGCAAGTTTTGCAGGCGCTCGCTTGGCTAACCTCGCCTTGAGCCACGCACTTGCCGACGATCAAACACGATTTGTCGGCGATGACGCTCACGCACTTGCCGTTGACCGTGTTGCAGCTGTCGGCGGTACAGTCCTTGCCGTCGTCGCAGCTTTTGGCCTTGCCGGTGCACACGCCGACTTTGCAGGTGTCGGTGGCGGTGCACTTGTTGCTGTCGTCGCAAGTCTTGCCGTCGACAACGGGAGACACGATGCAGCAGCCACCTTTGCATTGCCCCTGAGTACACGGGGTTACCGGGCAGTCGCTGGCGTCGATGCAGAACTTGTCCTTTTCACAGTTCTGCGAATTAGCCAAACTATCTGGACTCTTGGAATCGACGCCCTCCGCACTGGCTGCCACCGCAGAGTCGGCCTGCTCGCCGCTATCGACGGTGCCAGACGGCGGTGATGCGCTGTCGCCGGATTGGCCGGTCGGTGCGCTGCCGCCACTGCTGTCCTGAGCGGCATCGCTACTGGTTTTAGGGGCAGACTTGCCGACGTCAACGTTAAAGCGGGCCACCGCAGCGTCGGTCACGCTGGCAATGGCGGGTCCAGAGGAGCCGTCACTGCTGCCGCCGACGCAGGCCGTGCTAGCAAGGACACTGACCGCAAGGGCAGCACAAACACCCTTGGCCGCGAGCGCTACCCCTGAGCGGCGAAGGCCACCAGCCAGCGGTCGCCAACAAAAACCATTCGATTCTGTAAGATCCCTCAGACGAAGGGTCCAATCGCTATTATTTAGCAAAATCATGGCTTTGTGGCTGCCCGTCACCCGAACTTGGGGCATTAGTGTACCGCAAAACCTGCGGCTGCCGCCAGTTGCACCGCCCGATGGGGTGCGCGCGCCCCTTGACAACATGCGCTTGCGCTTAGATAGTCCGCGCCCCCAAAACCATCCTTTGGGGACAGCTAAGGACTATGCGCGACTTTACCTTTACCAGCGAATCCGTCACTGCCGGCCACCCTGACAAGATTTGCGACCAGATCTCGGACGCCGTGCTCGACGCAATCTTGACGACCGACCCCACGGCGCGAGTTGCTTGTGAAACCCTGGCCACGACCGGACTTGTAGTCTTGGCGGGCGAAATCACGACCTCGGCCAACGTCGACTACCGCAAAGTGGTCCGCGATACCATCAAGCGCATCGGCTACTGCGATCCCATGGATCGTTTTGAGTCTGAGTCGTGCGGCGTGCTGCTGTCGATTGGCCAACAGTCGGCGCACATCGCCCAAGGCGTCACCGAAGGCGAGGGCTTGCACAAGGAGCAAGGCGCCGGCGATCAAGGCCTGATGTTCGGCTATGCCTGCAATCAGACCGAAGAACTGATGCCGATGCCGATTACTTTGGCCCACAAATTGACTCGTCGGATGGAGCAATTGCTGCGCGACGGCACTCTGGCATGGCTGCGCCCGGACGGTAAATCCCAAGTTTCAGTGCGTTACGCTCAAGGCCAGGCGGTGGCTGTCGATGCGGTGGTGATCAGCACGATGCACCGCGACAATGTCAGCCACGACGATCTCGTGGCGGCGATCCACGAACATGTGATTGCGCCAGTTATTCCGGCCGAGTTGCTTCACGCGGGCACCAAGTACCACATCAATCCGACCGGCCTTTTCATCATTGGCGGCCCGCACGGCGACGCAGGGCTGACCGGCCGCAAGATCATCGTCGACACCTACGGCGGCTGGGGTCGCCACGGCGGAGGGGCTTTTTCGGGCAAAGATCCATCCAAGGTCGATCGGTCGGCTGCCTATTTCGCGCGCTACGTGGCAAAAAACATTGTGGCAGCCGGACTTGCCGATGAGTGCGAAGTTCAGGTCTCGTACGCGATCGGGGTCGCCGAACCGACTAGTGTAAAAGTGGACTGCTTTGGCGGCGAAAAAGTCGATCCCCAGCGAATCGAAAAAGCGGCGCTGGAAGTGTTCGATTTTCGCCCGCGAATGATCATCAACCACCTCAACCTGCAACGGCCGATCTATTCGGCTACAGCCTCCGGTGGCCATTTTGGCCGCGGCGAGAACACGTTTTCGTGGGAGCGCATCACTCACGTGCAAGCCCTGCGCGCCGCCTGCGGGTACTAGCTAACTCGGCTGACACGGGCGTTGAGCAGCCTGAAATTGCCGGATTTGGCGTTGACAGTCGTCACAGGCTCCTCTAAAATTTCGCGCCCTCGTGTGGCCAAATGCCCTTCGGCCGGCCACACTTTTCGACTTGACCACCGGTCGCGGCCTAACTTCTGGATTTTGCATCCAACAAGAAGCGCCGCTGCGGCAAATATCCAACATCAATCGATTTGGATTGCAGTCGAATCGATATGCGTATCGATATGCGTATCGATATGCGCATCGATATGCGCAATACCGCCTGTTGACCAGAACCCTGAGTCGGTTGGCGATCGCGGGTACGGGTCCAATCCCGGCGACCCGGAACGGGCAGGTGGTGCGGCGACTCTGCTGGGCCCAAAGCGCCCGGACGCTTGACGCGACGCCTGCAGTTCAATGAGGTACATGATCGTCGCATCGTGCCACTAGTACTGCGAATGACAATAGTACTGCGAATGACAATAGTACTGCGAATGACAATAGTACTGCGAATTGACAATAGTACTGCGAATTGACAAAGAGTTTCCTGAACCCACTTCAGCCCAAGTCGCGCAGGCGACGGCTGTCACCGAAAGCAAGGTTTTCCCATGTCACTGACCAAACAAACCGCAAGCATGCAGAAAGAATCTGTACCCCACCAGTGGTACATCGTTGACCTCAATGGTGCGGTTTTGGGCCGCGCTGCGGTCAAGTTGGCCAACATCTTGCGTGGCAAGGATAAACCGAGCTACACGCCCAATGCCGACTGCGGCTCGTTCGTGGTCGTCGTCAACGCCAGCAAGGCGACCTTGACCGGCAAGAAAATGGAAACCAAGGTCTACCATCGGCACACCGGATTTGCCGGCGGCATCAAAAGCGAGCCGGCTCGGGTGTATTTGCAACGCAAGTCCGAGCATGCGGTGCGCTTGGCCGTTTGGGGCATGTTGCCTAAGGGCGCTTTGGGTCGCCGTCTCATCACTAAGCTCAAAGTCTATGCCGGCGCCAATCATCCGCACGCCGCCCAGGAACCGCAATCCCTGCCAGCTTAGGGCCTTACGCCCCAAGCAGCTGTGCGGTTGACCTTGACCGTGTAGAAACTGGGTCCCAATCCGGGCAGTAACAAGCGTACGCCCGTCCACACTTCAGGCTTTTCGCCTCAACAGGTAGTCCATGGCAACGAAACGAGTCACCGAATCCCAAGGTCCAGCCAAGCGCTGGTACGCGACCGGCCGCCGCAAACAAGCCACCGCGCGCGTGTACTTATCTCAGGGTACCGGCAAGATTACGGTCAACCATCGTGAAATCGCCGAATATATGCGGCGGCCCACCTTGGAAATGGTCATCAACGAGCCATTTTCTGTGGTCGAGTTGCCGGGCAAGTTTGACGTCAATGTCAATGTCGATGGCGGCGGCCTCGCTGGGCAAGCTGGGGCGATTCGCCATGGCATCGCTCGGGCGTTGACCACGTTTCAGCCGGATATGCGCGGCCCCCTAAAGGCAGCCGGTATGCTGACTCGCGATCCGCGCGCCAAAGAGCGCAAGAAATACGGCCGTGTCGCTGCTCGCGCGCGCTTCCAGTTCTCCAAGCGCTAGTCAATCTGCGGCGCTGGCCAAGGTTGCGGGCACCGCGGTGCTCGTCAACCGGCGCACAGCGCCAGTCCGAACGCCGTGGCTGTGCAATTTTCGCCTATTGCACTGCCGACGGCTGCGGTCGCTGGGTAGCTCAGGTGGTTAGAGCGAGCGACTCATAATCGCTAGGTCGAGGGTTCAAGTCCCCCCCCAGCGACCCACGACGGGGCCGGAACCGCATAAGTTCCGGCCCCTTGTCGTTTTTGCCCGTGGCTGGCTCGCTACAGCACTACCGCACGCAGATGCCAGCGCGGTTCCTGTGAGAGCTGCACACGGCCAAATGATATAGCCGGGCGACCCGCGCTCCAGTTTGTCGACCCGTGCGATCGCGCGACGCCAACTGTGTGGATTGGCGCCATCGCTTCGCGGATCAAGGCGTTCGAGAGCAATCCCGGCATGGACCCGGCGGCGCTTGGTGTGCCACTGAACGGTGTCGATTAACTCGTTGCGCCACCACAACTCCAGCCGACCCGCGTCATTGGGTAGCCGCAAGCCTTTGCCGCCGATCTCGTCCGCCCGAGGCTGCGGGCGAACCACGCCGACTTCGCCAACGCGCAACACCGACGCCGAGGAGCGGTCCAGAGTGACCCGCTTGCCCGACGGCAACACGAACGTCAGGTCAATAAGGCGGACCGCGCTGGGGCTCAGGTTGACCAGTTCGAGGTATTCGCCGACGCCCTCAGCGCGCAAGAGCGGATCGACTAGGACCTCGCTTATCACGACCCGCGGCTTGTGTAGCACTAGCGCGGTGGCAGTCACCGCCCCAGGCAGAGAGATGGCCAATCCGTGCGCTGGTGCCGGCCAGACCCTAAGGCGCTCATTGAGGTGACGGCCCTTGCGATCAGCCAAGCCAGCAGGCCCGGGCAGGCCCGCACAACTGGCGAACCAAATCCAGCAACTGAGCCCAAGCCAATGGCCGATTGTGGCCCAACTCCCGCGGTAGCCGTCAAATTCGAAGTTCAAGGTCGTCATGATGCTCCTTGCAGCCGCCAGCGGTACTGCCTTTCGTGCACAACACCGCCGCGTTGAGCATTGTAGGGGGGCTTGACCCAAATTCACCACCGAAATTCCCCGCGGCCCCCGATTTGGGATGCCAGTGCCCTGTCGCTCGCTGTCGCTCGACAAGGAGCAAGGAGCTTTTCTGTCAGGGGCGTACTCTCGTACGTCCCTGACAGAAAAGTGACGCAGTGACGCCGA